>CAYMGR010000266.1:0-1512 GCA_964389985.1 uncultured Saprospiraceae bacterium | reverse complement strand
AATTTAAGTGCATTAATATTACGATGTTTTACACGTTTTGATTCAAGTACCCGTGATTGATCTCTTCTGAATTGACAGAAATTTTGAATTACTTTAATGGATGATTCTGTATATGTTGCTGATGAAATCGTAATTTTAAAATAATTTTCGAGTTTATGTAATAATCGAAAAATATACTGGGTTCCAAAATTGGAAACGCTTTCATGTATTTCATCAATAAATAAATATAACCTTTTTCCATTTAGATTTGCATCATCTTGAATTTGATTAATATAACTAGCCATGTTCCTTGACTGGAAAAATGATGCTGTACCAGGGTTACCCATTAAACTGTGAATAGATACTACATGCACCCTTTTGCCTGTGATATGTTCTTGCTTAATTTTAATTGGACTAATGTTGTGATTATATTTCTGAATATCTAGATAGTTTTCGATAAATTCCGGGGGGACTGTTTTTGATAATTCACTAAAGTCTTTTTCTACGAGAATCTTAAACGGACTGGCGACAATAATTGTATTATTTGGATCTTTTGCCAACAAAGAAATTATTTTATAAATTCCATGTGTCTTACCTTGACCAACACCAGCATTGATAATTAGAATTTCTCGTTTATTGGCTCTGAATTTTTTAACCAAATCCCCAGATATAAAACCATTAGTGGATGGAATTAACATATTTCTATAGAAAGTTGAAAAATTTTCCCAGCCATTATGGAAATCAACTCCAAAAAGTGTCTTATAATCAATTGGAGATAAAGGATATAATATTGGTATAATTGACTTAAATGCAGACTTTTTAGAACTCTTCATTGATTGGTTTTTTGAGTTCCAAATTTACATTTTTATATATAGGCTTTTATGTAAATTTAGCATCCAACAGAAATAAGTTTATATATTTCTGAATTCATCGTTTCTGGAGAAATTTCAGCATAATACTTTTCAGTAACCCTGGAATCTGAATGTGCTAAAAGTGTACTTACTACCTTAATAGGCACATTATTGGCCAATAAAACTGTACTTGCAAAGGTTTTTCTTGCCAGGTGTGTGGATAAAGGAGTGGAAATATTGCATAATTTCCCAATGGTTTTTAGGTATTCATTCATCTTTTGATTAGACATAACTGGAAGATTTCCATTGTATTTATCCCAGATGACCTTTGCTTTGGGCAGGACGGGAACTCTTTGAATTTTCTTGGTTTTTTGCCTACGGATACTTAGCCAGTGTATGTTTTTTTGCTCATCTAGATACTTTTGTGAACTTGCTTTTAGTTCAGCATAGCCTAAGCCAGTATAACATGCAAAAATGAAGCAGTCTTTAACTTTGATCAATTTCTTATCTTCTAGATATACTGATTCTAATTTTTGCAATTCATGTTTATTTAGGTATTTGATTTCAATATGCACAGGTTTTGCTCTGTAAATCATCCAGGGATCCTTATCTAGATAATCATGGGCAATGGCATATTTAATGATGGTTTTGAGTCTTTGAATGGATTTATTAATGGTAATTT
>CAYMGR010000265.1:0-1515 GCA_964389985.1 uncultured Saprospiraceae bacterium | reverse complement strand
GTTAAGGTTCCAAAATCATTATTTCCAAGAATTAACTGAATCGATTTTTCAGGTGATTCTAATCCGTTTTCATAATCGTAGGCTTTAACTCCTATCGCTTGAGTTAAATCACAAGGCAGGATCCCGTCAAAATTTCCATTTGCCAGAACAGTAAAATAATCAATTCTACCGGAACGATTGATGGAAACGAAAGATGCCCCTAAAACATTCGGGTTACAGGCTTCCACCTTACCAGAAAAAGTGGCACCGACTCTTTGGATTGGCAGTGAGCCAAGATCCTTATCTGTTGTCAAGGATCCCAGATTTTGCTGATAATAGACGATATTTGTAGTACCTGCATTCAAAATGCAGTTGCTACTGATTTGCAATGTTAGTGGAACTCTTGCCGGCACTTTTCCTTCAAAAGCGCCATTATAATCTGTAATTGCAAAACCAGAAATACCTGAATTCAAATCTTTTACAGTAACCAAAACGCCAATAGCCGGTAAACCCAGATCTGTTATCACCTTCCCTTTCAAATTTACAAAATTTGCAGGCACGTCACAATTCCAAAATGAAAAATGGGAAACTTCAAATTCATAACCTTTAGACGTTTTTCGAGCTTGTCCTTCTTCTTTCCACACCCCTGATCCATTGGAATCTTCCATTGACCAAATAGGGATCACAGTTGGGGCATTGTTTTTCAAATTTTCATTTATAGGCATCAGCACTTTCACTTTAACACCTGTTGCCAATTTAAGTGCTTGTTGATTACTGGAATACATTTCCGTCGCCAACATGCCATATGAACTTAAGATGACCGGTCTGCCATCCACATCTTTTGCTCTTAAATCACCCGGCATTTCTAATGGGAAAAGAGTAGATAAAGGATCGAGGTGGTGCGTATAAATCCGCACAGTTCCGTTATAAAGATTTCCATTCGCATCCACAAATGCCTGAGCTGGAAATTGGTATTGGATACCCTGGTATTCTGCCACCCCACCTGTGGACGCTTGAATTTCAACCCAGGCCAGTTTCGGGATCAAAAACAATTCAATCACTCCCCGATTGGGGAAAATACGCTTATGGGACTTAAAATACGCCGGATGTTCTAATGAAATCAGCTGTCCGGTTGATTTTAAGTTCACATTCTTTAAAGGAATTAACCCTGCCGAATTCGACGTATACGTTTGTCCGTCGAGCAGCATTTGTACATTTGAAATAGGGTCTCCCTTCGTGTTTTTGATGACGATCAAAGCATTCGTAGCAATCAGCGTACTGTACTTCTCAAAATCATCGTTGGTAGTAATGATTGTTTCATCCTTTTTACACGAAACAATACTTAAAACTAAAAAAAGGCCTAAAAATCCAAATAAATTTTTCATAATCTCTGTTTATTATAATACGCAGGCAATTTGCAAAACGTTGGAATGCTTGATCGTGTTTGTAAAAAATTAAGTTTATAGAACCCCAAACCCCTTGAAAGTATCTATGTAATCATTTTTATAAAAATGGCCTTAATTTCGGTTAAGTAGT
>CAYMGR010000264.1:0-1539 GCA_964389985.1 uncultured Saprospiraceae bacterium | reverse complement strand
TCAGGTTTTATCAGTCCGGATTCTAATTCATTAGTAAAAAAAAATAATGCTTCCTATTTAATTGAATAAGAGGCAACCATACATTTTACTCATTCCTGTACCAAAAGAAATGTTATTATGTTTTTTATTAGCGGCCACCGCCGCCACCGCCGCCGCCTTCTTCTCCCTGTTTAAGGTCGTCGTTGAGGTTGCCTTTGCGTTTTTTCTGATTTCCACCAAACTCCATTTTGCCAAATCGGTAATCCAGACTTAAGCGAATGCCCCAGGCTTCAAATTTATTGTCGGATACATAACTGAAGGATTCAGATTTAAATTCTGATTTTAAATTGGTCTTAGGAGTAAAAGGATTATCCACGCCCAAGGTAATCCCGCCCATTTTTTTCCAAAGGTCTTTTCTTAATCCAAGGCTATACACATACCAACTGGCTTGTTTTCCCTGAGTGGTCAATTTGGGTGAATTGATAAAACCAAAAAAACTGATGCCCAATGTTGGGGTGATGTTGACATTTGCAAATCCATTAAAACTATAACTGAATGCATCGTTTCGGAGGCCATCAAATTGTTCGCTTTCAATTTTCTGATAATACAAATTGGCCGTTGCATTTAAAATGATTTTACCCAATTTCATAATTCCTCCATTGATACTGACACCTGAAGAATAATTCGTAGCCAAATTGTTGTAGGTCGAATTGGTTCGGCCTAAACTATCTACAAACCGATAATTGTCAATTAAGTCATTGGTGATTTTATGATAAACTGAAATCGTAGCATTTTTTACATCTTTCGTAAATGAATAATTTAGTTCAAATGACTCTGTAAGCTCAGGTTTTAATTCAGGATTTCCATAGGAAATATTGGTTGGATCATTGTAATTGACGTAGGGATTTAAAAAAAACATACTGGGTCTCTGGATTCTCCTGGAATATGAAAATTTTAAAGTGGATTTATCTTTTAACGTGTAAGCTAATAAACCAGAAGGGATCCATGAGGCATAGTTATTTTCAAAATCATTGCCGTCTGCTTCAGTGACTCCTTTAATAAATGTATGTTCATAGCGTAAACCCAAGCGACCTCTTAAATTGGATCTGATTGGAAAGGTCACTTGCGAATAAGCTGCACCAACATTTTGATCGTAATCAAATACATTGTCCCTGCTGTAATCGCGCAAATACCCATTAGTAGATAAGTCCAGGGTGTCATAGTAAATATCACTGAACACATTTCTTAAAATGCTCTTTCCACCTAACTCCAGATTGATTTTTTTTCGAATCGGATGTAAATAATCAGCTGCAAAAGTGAGTTCTTTATTCTTTCCTAAATTCGGACTAGTCTCCCGGTAGGTGCGAATCGTTTGCTCATCAAATTGATCCGTTTCATAATCACTTTTGCGATTGCTGTATGAATATTGTGCAGACATACCAAACTCGCGTTCAGTCTCTTTTCCATAGCTACGTTTGTAATCCAGATTGATATCAGTACCAATATTTCTGTTTAATGCATCGCTGACCCTTCTGAAAGCAAATGGCAACGAACCCAGTG
>CAYMGR010000263.1:0-1633 GCA_964389985.1 uncultured Saprospiraceae bacterium | reverse complement strand
CTTCCCCGTAAGTGTCACCTACTATGGAAATATGTCCTATGATCTAAAAAAAGATCCAGATAAAAGCCTCTATAAATATGAGACAGATCGTCTGCGTTTTTTTAATCAGTTAATCATTGCAAGAAAAATAACCAATAATCTATCAATACAAATTGCACCCAGTCTGTCACATCAAAACTTTGTATACGGATACTATTTCCAGGTAGATTCGATCAATAAAGAAGTCAGAAATGAAATGAATCATAATCATTTTGCCTTAGCCGTATCTGGTAGGTATAAATTGACAGAATCCATTGCAGTGATGGCCAATTATGATCAACCGTTGACCAAACACACGATCAATAATCCTAATCCCAACTTATCCTTTGGTTTTGAATTCAACACAAGTGGTCATAGCTTTCAAATCTTTGCAGGAAATTATTCCTTTTTAAATCCTCAGCGAAATAATATCTTCAATAGCAACAATCCGATTGAATATAAAGACGCAAATGGTACTAAATTTAAAGGAGGAGATTTTCTCATTGGTTTTAACATAACCAGGTTATGGAATTAATCAAATTATATTAAAATTTGTATCTATTTTAATTTAATTGATGAATAAATACCCCAGACAATTGAATGTCTGGGGTATTTATTCATTTTCCGGCAGATCTTTTTAAAAATGAAACCGATTCGCATCCAAATTGTATTTTTACTAGTTATTAGTATACTTACCGGCTGCAGAACCAACTCAAGGGATTCCATTCCGTCCTCCCAAGAAGCTACCAATCACCGGAATAAACCAACTTCTTTCTTCCAGGACAGTTTATTCATCCATGGAGATGCAGCTGTATTTTATTATCCTGATTCTATTCAACTTCAAACAATAAAAGAAGTAACGAATCCTCAAATTTTTGATGGCACCTTTCATGAATTAGAATATCAAATAAAATTTTCAAAAAAGACCCTTCAATCAGAATGGCCGAAGCTTGCGATAATAGATGCCCGAAAAGTTAGATTCATCGTTTTCAACAAAGTAAATGGAACTTCTTCAATTGTTGATCTCAATAACTACAATGACCCTGAAGGTTTATTTATTTTTAACGGCATCAAAGACCCCATTCTAGTTGATATGACCAATTTGTCGCAAGGATTAGAATATTACTTCAATGTAAAATAATATAGTTACTATTGCTGTTAAAATTTCCAAAATTACCAAATGCATCCTCGCAAAACAGACTTCTTTATCCTGTTTGCAATTGCTATCGCAGTTTTAACGTATTTTATTTACAAACAACTTGTATTTGATTTTAATATAAATAGTTTTTTTCCAAGCAAGCATCCAGATACTAAATATTATAATGAATTTATTCAACGCTTTCATATTGAAACGGACGAAGAGCTTTTGTTTATCGCTCTTTCAACTGAAAATGGACTCTTTGATGCAAAGTTCTTAGACCAGGTTCATGCGTTAACTGATTTTCTAAATAAACAATCCTGTATTGCTAAGGTATACTCTTTAACAGATTTTAATCTGATGTATTATGAAGATCAGGAATTGAAAGCCAGACCTTTGATTCATCTGAATCAGCCTAATCGGATCAAGGAAGATTCAATATATCTATTTAAATCGCCCGAATTTTATAAACATTTT
>CAYMGR010000262.1:0-1654 GCA_964389985.1 uncultured Saprospiraceae bacterium | reverse complement strand
TGATAAAACATCAAATATGCATTCAACCCCAGTCTTGCAGTTTGACTGGTATATTTTGCTCCCCATTCAAAATCTAATAATTTTTCAGGCTTCAGAGATTTACCATTGTTTAATAAATCTTCACGAAAAGGTTCTCGTTGCATCCATCCTATAGACCCAGACAAGGTCCAATTTGGAGTCCATTTATAACTAGCAAACAACTTCGGGCAAACAAAACTATGTTTTGAATTTATATTTATTGGAATTTCTCCTTCAAGATTTCCATCGATTTTATGGATCAAATTACGAAGTTGAATATCCAATGTTAAATTTAATTTCTTTTGGAAATGCCAATTTGACTTTAATGATGCTGTAAACTCTGTTTTAGTACCATTATTAAGATAATAGTTTGTTTGTGATCTTGAATAATCAGGCAAATCGACCCATTGAACGGTTCCAAAATGCTTACCAAAATAGTTCATCAGACCAATGCCCGGACTCAATGACCAATTTTTATTAACATGATATTCCATATTTGCATTGACCAAAACAAAATGGTTTTGTAACCATTTGCGATTTACAAGATCCGCTTTTGAGATCCCCATGCTTTCGATAAAATAGTCTTCCAAAGTAGCATTTGAAACATACGACTCATAGTAACCCTTTCCATATGTGTAATTCAAAATTAAATTGAATATCATATTTGGATTTAGTTGTTTTTGATAAAATCCCTGTACATGATCCTGTGAATATTGATCAATTTCATTTTCATAAGGAGTCCCTGGTTTTTGGGTTCCTGCAGCATTATATGTTCTTAAACTATCTACCCCAACAAATTGGACTGGTAAGCCAAACCATGCCTGTCCGGTTTGTTCTCCTCCATGCAAATAATTTAATCGGATGGAACTTGATTTCAATATTCTTGCCACAGAAAAGCTAAATGATTTAAGATCCGAAGCAGATCGATCAATATATCCATCAGATTTTTGACGGGATAAACCTAGTTTTATATTATATTTATTTTCAATCAATCCGGAGTTTAGCTGAACACTCACTTTAGAGCTATTGAATGAACCTAACTGGGTATGGATTTTAATAAAGGGATCAAAGCTAAGGGTGTTGGTGTTTATATCGATAGCGCCTCCAAAAGAAGGAGAACCCGGCCGATTAGGTACATTGCCTTTAAAGATTGAAATTTCATCTGTTTGTGATAAAATATCCGGGATATCCACAAAATAACTCAAAGAGGATTCGCTATCATTAAATGGAATTCCATTTAAAGTAATCTGCACATGAGAAGGGTCCATTCCCCGTAAGCGAATACCCGTATATCCAATTCCATTACCGGCATCAGATTGCCATACGCTTCCTGCAACTTTTGATAAAAGGTAGGGAACATCTTTATCTAAATGATGCTGTTGGATCCATGGGGCATCTATTTTACTAACATTGGAATATTCTGAGCTATTTAACTGGTAACTTTTAATAATAACTTCATTAAATTCAATTCTTCGATTTAGAATAATTTCAAAACTTGAATCCCTTTTTGTAACAGGGAGTGTATAATATTGAATATCGTATAAATAGTCAACTGAAAAGGCATAAAGACCTGTTGGCAAATCATTAAATTGAAACTGACCCTTCTGATCGGTCCATTGCTCTAAATTTAATTGTT
>CAYMGR010000261.1:0-1890 GCA_964389985.1 uncultured Saprospiraceae bacterium | reverse complement strand
TTAAAATAAAATCAACCGGACGAATTGCTTTATTTGGATCCGAAGTATCTGAAATCACTTTTACAAATTTTAATGCCTGAATTTTAAAATTAAACACTCCTACTATCATATAATCAGCCTGTCCATTGCGATAAGTACCGATAAAGAAAACCTCATCAGGACCGCTATAGCTCATTTTGTGAACTGAAATACTTCCGGATTTTTGACTAATTAAAACACCCTTTTTAAGATCTCCTGAATTTTGAAAACTTGTTAAGATAAACTCTTCCAATTGCCTGCTTGAGTTAATGGTATTAATTGCACAACATTTGCTGGAAACTGTAGCCCCTAAATTTCCATATGCGCTTAAATTTACGATTTCATTTATTTGTATCGTTGTTACACTGGGGACGATTTGAGTTAATTTTTGGCCGCATAAACTCAATGAAAAAAATATGAACAGAAAGCAGCTTTTAGTAGCCATCCTTAACGTTTTATCCATTTTAAACAGTTTGTTTTAGTACCACTCACAAATTTGATTAAATACATTCCAGCTTGCAAATCCTCTAAGTTCAGACTCCATCTGAGCTGATTCTCAATTTTATATTTATACTTTAATTGGCCATTGGAATTAAATAATTCCATCTCACCCGAAAATAAATCTTGACTTTGTATCATTAAATTGCCTTCAGAAGGATTCGGGCTCACACTAAATAAATTAGTATTCAGCTCTTTGGTTGCTACAGTTCCATCTGTCTTTAAATTACTTTCATAAATGGCTATTCCACCTCTTGAATTTCCTGCAGCAATATCTAAAATTCCATCCTGATCAATATCCGCAATACTGACAGTAAGGCGTTCGCCTTCCTGCAGTTGACCAAATAAAGGATTCAGCATGACAAATTCTCCTGTCAAATTGTTTTCAATATTTCCAATCATCTTTAATTCACCATAAATATTCCCACTAAACAAACGGTAGCTACCATTTAAGTCAATGATTTCTGGACAAGTATAGGACTTAGAAGAAAATGAATTCACGATAATTTTTCCAAGGCAATTGGTATTTGGAGATTTATAATAATCCGGATCAAATACCGGATTGGTTGCGTTGCCTTGGTTTTGAAAATAATAGAAACTACCACAGGCTTGATTATTTACATTATTCGTGTTAACTTTTGTGCCACTCACCAGATCCATCAATCCGTCCCGGTTTAAGTCCACTAAAAATGGAGAGCTGTTACTTTTGACACTCAGATCCTGATAGGCATATATTGGTTTTTTAAAATTAAATTGCTTCCCTTTACCGGCTACATTTTCACAATAAAAAAATTGACCTTGATTTTCACCTGCCAATAAATCCAGATCACCGTCACCATCCAAATCCCCAAAAGCAGGTGTAAAGCTGTGATGTGGATCCGAGCTATTTAATGCAAATTGATTAAATTCCAGATAATTGTCATCAACCATTTTAAATTTCGGGGAATGCTTCGTTCCAATATTTTCAAATAAAACTAATCGAGCATCTCTCAAGTTTGTACCTGGAATAAAATAACCTTCAGAACCCACCAATAAATCTATGAGTCCATCTTGATTGTAATCTACAAAACAAGGATCTGAACCCGAACCCAGATCAATCATTTGGGATCCAAACAATCCTTTTGTTTGGAGTTCAAATTTGGGTTGATTCTTTGTCCCTGTATTCTTATACAGTGACAGGTTATTTGTATTTTCAGAAATACCCCGAATATTCGGTGCAATTAGGATATCTCTTAATCCATCCTGGTTCATATCAATATCAAATGCAGCTAAAAATATCGTAGTATTCACAGAATCTGATTTTGATGGCCAATAAGTAAGCTGTTGGTTCATCCAGGCCTGGTTTTTATTTCCTCCATTATATAATGCCACCAT
>CAYMGR010000260.1:0-1944 GCA_964389985.1 uncultured Saprospiraceae bacterium | reverse complement strand
TTATAAATCGGACCAGATATATTAACATTCAATAAATTATATCCGAAAGCATCTAAACCCTGAGAGGTTTCATATTCGACCCCTCCTGAAAATTTAGAAGATGGGCCCTTACTGGTGGACGAGATGGCTCCCCCTGTAAGGTCACCATATTGAGCTTCAACACCCCCTGTAATGACCTGAATTTGTTCCAACTCAGTCACCGGAATTTGCCGGCCGGTAATCCGCAAGCCATCTAAATAAAAAACGGTTGCATCCGAACGACCTCCGCGGATATAAATATCCCCACCGTCCACACTGGATAGACCAGCTGTGGTGGCTGCAATCGCCGTTAAGCTTTTGGTTGGTAAATTTTTAATTTTTTCAGCTGTCACAACACCCCCTTGAGTGGTGTTGTCTTTTTCAATCAACGGAGCTCTATATTCAACCACTTCAACAGCATCCAACTGGATACCGGAACTGATTTTAATATTTAAGGTATTGGCTTTACCGGCCAATACGTTGACTCCTGAAACCCGTTTGGTATTGTAACCTACATATCGAGCTTCAACATCATATTTACCGGGATCCAACTGGACGTTGTAAATCCCGTCAAAATCTGTGACAATTGTTGTTACCTGTATTCCATTTTTATAAAGGATAATACCACATTGGATGATCCCTTCTCCGTTGGATTCGTCAGTAACTTTTCCAGTTAAAGAAGTTTGACCATACATTGATATAAGGCAAAACAAAGACAGACTGAAGAGTAGTAAGTATCGTTTGGACATAATGTGAATTTGTGGATTCTGTCGAAATAAAATTTTGCAATGTTAAGGATTTCTAAAAGGATTTCAAATACCCCTTTTCATCAGTTATTTAATAATAAAATTAAAACATTGATTTTCAGTAGTTTAAATTCATTTTACCGCTTCAACTGGTCTAATTTTTCCAGTATTACGGTGGCGATTTTCTGCTTAGACTGCCTGGTCCAACCCGCAATATGCGGACTTAGGAGGACATTAGGCATTCGAAACAAATCTTCGTATAAAGCGCTTTCTTCTTCATTATAACTTGCCGGTTGTTCATTTTCAAAAACATCCAGACAGGCTCCTCGTATTTTACCGGATAGCAAAGCATCCCGTACGTCCCGGGTATGTACCACCTGACCTCTGGAAGTATTGATCAAATAAAATGCTTGCCTGGCCTGAGCAATAAAGTTCTTATCTATTAAATACTTCGTTTCAGCTGTCAGGGGGACATGTAAACTAATCACATCGGCCGATTTTTGGATTTCGCTTACATCCTGAACGACAGTATAACGAGGTGCTAGTCCGGAAAGCTGCTTGTATTTGTCATAAACCAGAACTTTAACATTTAAACCCTGCAAAAGTGCGGCAAAACTGCTTCCTGTATGTCCAAATCCGATGATCCCAATCGTCTTTCCAGCCAGTTCTTCCCCCCTGTTTTTCTCACGAAGCCAGATTTTTGACCTAAGTTCCCGATCCGCATGCTGCAGGTTTCGAAATAAAGCCAAAAGCATACCCAAAGCATGTTCAGCCACCGCATTGCAATTTCCTTCAGGGCTATTTATAAGTTGAATTCCTTGAGCCTGAGCTGCTGGCACATCAATGATTTCCATGCCCGATCCTAAACGGGCAATCCATTTTAAATGCACCGCCCGGTCAAGAAAAGATCTGTCCACTTTAATTTTACTATTGATCACAAGCCCTTGGTAGACCGGTATGTGTTCAATCGTCTCAGCCAGACTGATGTCCGGTTGATAATCGCAATGGAAGCCCCTTTCTTTCAGCCCTTCCAAAAGAATCGGATGCACATCGTCGGTAATCAGGATTTTTTGCAATTCCATATTGTGTAATCAATGGGAAAAATAAACAATGACTCGTCCTAAAAAAAGTTTCCGGTTAATTAATTAATCCTGAAACTGGTTTACAATCCATTTTTAGT
>CAYMGR010000259.1:0-1981 GCA_964389985.1 uncultured Saprospiraceae bacterium | reverse complement strand
GCTTACTCAGTTCTTTTCCACATAAACTTCCTGCCCCATGAGCTGGATAAATCGAAATAGTATCCTGCAGGGGTAGGAGTTTGCCACGGAGGGAATGATACATTTGTCGAGCAAGATCGACACGGTCTGCAGTAATAGCGCCTGCTTGTTCTCGTAAATCAGGTCGCCCACAATCACCAATAAATAAAGTGTCTCCGGTAAATAAAGCATGCTGATCTCCCTGCTCATCATGCACCAAAATACTAATGCTATCAGGTGAATGTCCTGGTGTATTGAGTGCTTTTAAAGTGATCTTTCCAAGCAATAAAGCATCACCATCATCAAATCCTTCATGCTCATATTCCGCTCCCAAAAGTTTGCTGACGTATATCGTAGCTCCGGTAGTTTGGTGGATTTCCAAATGACTACTTACGAAATCAGCATGGGGATGGGTCTCAATAACCGCAACTAGTTTTGCCTGATGCTGTTCTGCAAAATCATAGTAATCCTGAGGATCGCGCGATGGATCTATTACGGCCATCTCTCCTTCACTGATGATTGCATAAGAGTAATGAGCCAAATTCTTATCTTCAAACTGTTTAATGATCATAGTTAAAATTTATTACAAATTTCGATTGTTTTGAATGGTTATTTTGTAACAATTGTTACGCTAAAACAGTTTTCTTTTTAAGAATTTGTTAAACATTTAAAATTCATTTTCAGCTGTTCAATCATCTAGCTGTCACCAAATATTAAGGTTTCTTGTCTTCAGATCTGGTCGAAAACCCAAATGGGAGATACATTGGACAAAACCGAAGGGCGCTCGTTACTAAAAACACACCACTTACAATTAATAACACAGTAGCAGTCATTCCTGATATTTGGTCACCCATGTAAAGTCCGACAATAAGGACAGCAACAACAATTCGAATCGTGCTATCCGTGAAACCCATGTTTTTTTTCATGATTTATGATTTTGTTCTTAAATTTAGAACAAAGATCTTACATGTTGAAGTTCGACTTTGTAACATTGGTTACAATTGCCAATTTATTTATTAAATAGGATTGATTATAGAAGGTTTTATGCCTGGTGTAAATTTTAATTGGGGAGAATGAGAATTTCAGAAAATCTGCCCGCTAAATGATAGAAATCTTATTTCTTCCCAAATGAACCAAGCCTTCTTGTTCCATTTGTTTCAATAAACGGGAAATAACTACTCGAGCGGTTCCTAATTCATTGGCTAATTGTTCGTGTGTAACGTAAAGCGTCTTGCTATTGGTTAATTCGCTCTTTCGTTTGATATAGGACAACAATCGCTCATCCATTTTTTTAAAGGCAATTTCATTCACCACCTCAAGTAATTCTTCAAATCGCTTATGGTATAAACGAAATATATAATCCAGCCATCCAGGATATTGTTTGATTAAAAGGTTGACACGTTCAATGGGAATAAATAAAATTTCAGTATCTTCTTCTGCGATCGCTTTGACTTTACTGGTATCATTGTGAATTCCCCCAAGAAAAGACATGATACAACTTTCTCCGGCTTTGATATAATACAATAAGAGTTCTCGTCCATCTTCATCCATACGCATGACCCGAACACTCCCTTTGCTTACAATAGGGATGGATCGAATATGGGCCTGATCATTTAGTATAACATCCCCTTCTTTAAAATTTTTACTGATTCCATACTTCTCCAAATCTTGCTGTAATGGTTTTGAAGCTCTGAATTCAGCAATAGAATTTAAATCCATATGCTTGAGTGAATGCGCTAATTAATGAAAACTGTTCATTTTAAACCAATTCTGCAATCACATCTGTATTGCCTTTTACCAACTGGTTGATAGTGACTTTGATATTTGAATCTAAAGGAAGAAATAAATCGACTCTTGATCCAAATTTAATAAATCCAAAATCATTCCCTTGGGAAAACTGAGCATTAACGGCAGCATAAGACACAATCCGTCGGGCCAATGCTCCTGCTATCTGACGCATCAA
>CAYMGR010000258.1:0-1995 GCA_964389985.1 uncultured Saprospiraceae bacterium | reverse complement strand
AGATCAGCTAAAAACTAAAATCAAAACGAAGACACCAATCGTTCGGGATGTTTGGAGATCCCAACCTGTTGAAGAAAGATTAAAACATGCCTTGGTAAAAGGGATTACAGAATATATTCTTGAAGATACCGAAGAAGCCCGTCTTAAATTTAATAAACCGTTGCATGTTATTGAAGGCCCATTGATGGATGGGATGAATGAGGTCGGAGATTTATTTGGTTCCGGGAAAATGTTTTTGCCTCAGGTTGTAAAGAGTGCACGCGTCATGAAACAAGCGGTAGCTTACTTAACACCTTTTTTAGAACAAGACAAAACAGAAGCTGCCAAGGCGAAAGGTAAAATCGTATTAGCCACCGTTCGGGGAGATGTTCATGATATTGGAAAAAATATTGTTGGAGTTGTTTTAGCTTGTAATAATTATGAAATCAGTGATCTGGGTGTCATGGTTTCATGTGAGAAAATATTACAACATGCAATAGATATTCAGGCTGATGTAATTGGTTTAAGTGGCCTCATTACACCGTCCCTGGATGAGATGGTCCACGTGGCCACTGAGATGAAGAAACATAATTTTAAACTTCCTCTTTTAATTGGTGGAGCCACGACTTCAAAATTACATACGGCTTTAAAAATAGAACCGAATTATGACGGACCTGTAGTCCATGTATTAGATGCATCGAGAGCAGTTGCAGTGGTCAGTAATTTATTAACGGATCATGCAGAAAATAAAGCCAAATTTTTGGAAGCCTTAAAGGAGGATTATGAGCGTGTTAGAATTCAAAGGCAACAACGACAAAAATTTAAGGAACTTTTAAATTTAGAAGATGCGCGTAGAAATAAATTGCAAATTGATTGGGAACACCAATATATAAATCCACCCCGTTCTGCAGGAGTGCATGTTTATCCTGATGTTCAACTTTCTTTACTTCGGGACTATATCGATTGGACTCCATTTTTTCAAACCTGGGAATTGGCAGGAAAGTATCCTTTGATTTTAGAAGATCCCGTTGTCGGAAAAGAAGCCAGCAAACTATTTGAAGACGCTCGGATATTATTAGACACCATCATCAATAATCAATTGTTGCAAGCCAAAGCAGTGGTTGGTATTTTTCCGGCAAATGCGGTACAGGATGATGTATTAATTTATCATGATGAAACCAGAACATCAGAGTGGATGCGAATTCACAACTTAAGACAGCAAGTAAAGAAAGCGGCCGATCAACCAAATTTCTGCCTGACTGATTTTATTGCTCCGGTGGATTCCGGTCAGCCGGATTACATTGGAGCTTTCGCAGTCTCTGCAGGTTTTGGATTGGATGAAATCGTAAAAGAATACGAACGACAACATGATGATTACCATGCCATTCTTGCAAAAGCTTTAGCGGATCGCCTGGCTGAAGCATTAGCGGAGTATATGCACGAATTGATTCGGAAAGAAATTTGGGCGTATGCTGCTTCCGAGCATTTTACAAACAGCGAACTCATTCATGAAAATTATACAGGTATTCGCCCGGCTCCGGGTTATCCTGCCTGTCCGGATCATACGGAGAAATTGAATTTATGGAAGGTATTGGATGTGGAAAAGAATATTGGACTGATTTTGACGGAGAGTATGGCTATGTATCCGGCAGCTGCAGTCAGTGGTTGGTATTATTCACATCCTGAATCAAAATATTTTGCAATTAGTGAAATTGGAGAAGACCAATTGAAAGACTACGCTCAACGAAAAAATTGGGATGAACCAACTGCAACCAAATGGTTAAGCCCAATTCTGCCTTAATTTATTTTTTGGATCTTAAAATGATCAATTGTATGAAAGCAATAAAATTTATAAGCCTCCTCGCAAGTTTTTTACTCATTTTTTCCTGCTCCAAACAGTTGCGTCAGGATGGTGTGGATAAAAAGGATTTTAGTACGGATGAAACCGTTTCATTAATCATTTTGCAGGTCAATGATTTTTATGAAATTGCACCTCTTGAAAAAGGGACCGTTGGT
>CAYMGR010000257.1:0-2039 GCA_964389985.1 uncultured Saprospiraceae bacterium | reverse complement strand
CTTGCATTAATATTGACATTTGGCCGGAGTATCTATGAGATGCAAAACGAGTTAAGCAATGGTTATCTGGATAGTTTTTCTGGAATTGTATTTTTTATGTTAGTAGGACGGTTTATTCAGGATAAATCGTTTACTTCTTTATCATTTGATCGAAACTATAAGTCGTTCTTTCCCATTGCTGTCATGGCAATGAAACATTCGAAATGGATTTCGACGCCTATTGAGCAGATCAATAAAAATGATCGTATTTTAATTCATAATGAAGAGATTATCCCGGTAGACGGACTTTTATTAAATGGTTCAGCTGTATTGGATTATAGTTTTGTAAGTGGAGAAAGTCAACTCAGTTATCCAGCTTGTGGTGAGCGCGTTTATGCCGGGGCACGGCAAACCGGTGAGGCGATCGAAATTTCAGCCACCAAACCAGTATCGCAAAGTTATTTAACCAATTTATGGAATAACGAAATCTTTAAATCGGAGAAAACAAAGTTGTATAAAAATATTGATCAATTAGCTCAAAATTTTACCCTAGTTGTTTTGATATTAGCAGGTTTGGCTGGAATTTATTGGTATTCTCAAGATCGATTGGATCTTATGTGGAATGCAATCACAACCATATTAATTGTGGCTTGCCCCTGTGCCTTGCTTTTGGCTGCGAGTTTTACCGATGGGAACGTTCTCCGGATCCTTTCCTACAATAAATTTTATTTAAAACATCCCAGTTTATTAGACCGCATCTTATCCATACAACATATTGTTTTTGATAAAACCGGTACCCTGACAAAAAATGGGAGTCCTAAAATTTCTTACCGGGGTAAAAAGTTATCAGCCGATCAGGAATTGCGATTCTTTTCTTTGGCTCGACAATCTACGCACCCTCTCAGCCACTCTATTGCGCAATGGTTTCATACTCAGCATTACATTCCCGTTACGGAATTTAAACAAACAGCCGGCCTTGGAATTGAAGCCTGGGTGGAGGAGCACCATGTCAAATTGGGTTCTGCATTATTTGTTCAAACAGATCGGATAGATGAGATAGATTCAAGCTGTGTTCATATTATGGAAGACAGTAACTATTTGGGTTATTTTACTGTAGCGCAGGAATATCGACCGGGTTTAAAATCCATGTTTGCGCAACTAATATCCAAGTATAAATTATCCATGCTTACCGGGGATCAAGAAAATTCTTCAAAGGACTTATTGCAGCTGTTTCAAAATAGAGAATCCCTTCATTTTAATCTGAAGCCAATTGATAAATTGGACTTTATTAAAAACTTACAAACTAAGCAAAGGGAAGCTGTTTTAATGGTTGGTGACGGACTGAATGATAGCGGTGCTTTAAAGCAAAGTGATGTCGGAATCGCTGTAACAGAAAACAGAAACAATTTTACACCTGCAAGTGACGGAATTTTGGATGGATCAGCACTCCATCAATTAGATGCCATGCTTCGGTTTATAAAGAATGGGAAGCGGACTATTTATTGGATTTTTGTCTATTCTATTCTATATAATTTGATCGGTGCTTATTTTGCTTTAAACGGGATCCTTTCCCCAATGATTGCAGCTATTTTGATGCCCATCAGTTCGATATCCATCCTGTTACTTTCTTATTTTGTTACCCTGCTTTTGGCCAGGCGGTCGGGCCTTTCATAAGTTGACAAAAATCATTTAGGCTAATGACCGGAGTCCAATTTGAGCCTCCAGGCCACCATTACTTTTGCTAATCAATATATGAGTGTATTAATCTTATTAATCTGTGTGAGTGTCTGTATAGCTGCTTCTTTTTTGCTGGCATTTATATGGAGTTCTAAGGACGGACAGTTTGAAGATTTATACGCATCCGCACACCGCATTTTATTTGAACGAAAAGAAAAAATCAATAAAGAAGAATGAATACGCAATTAGAAACTGTTTATTACGATAATAAGATGCCGCGCATGTTTGCAATGGCAACCATTTTATGGGGCGCTGTTGGCATGTTGGTTGGCGTAATTATTGCCTTTCAATTGGTATTTCCGGCCTTAAATCTGGATCTGTCC
>CAYMGR010000256.1:0-2045 GCA_964389985.1 uncultured Saprospiraceae bacterium | reverse complement strand
AAATTCCTAAGATTTATTAATTTCATTCATTCCTTTGACAGCCGTTAACAAAATGATTAAATTAAATATATTTATCTGATAATCAACAATTTAAAAAATAAGAATTTGTCTATTTTTCTGTTTCGCATCTTGACATTCAGGTGGAATCGATTCTGCGTTGTTCTGATCAGTATCTTTTGGGCTTGTAATCAAGAAGGAAGTTTAAGCAACCCCTGTACTCGTCATTTTGAGCTAGAATCTCTTAAACCATCAGATTATAGCAAAGTGTGGCTACCCTATCAAACTGGTCAAAACCTCATTTTCAGGAATAATCAGTCCGAAACGATGTTATTTCTGGTTGATCAAACGAATGTTCCATTAAAAAGTGATCGAAAGGTATTTTATGTCCCCTGCTATGAAGATTCCACCCAATTGAATGATGTTTATTATACCGACTTAAGTTATCAAACGAGCTGGATCAACAAAGATTCAACTTCGAATCTACGATCCATTTTAATTGAAAGAAGCGTCATCATAGATGATCAGACAAGTCGGTTAGATCAATTAAACCTGGCAGATATCCTTAGCATTCGATTTCATTTAAGATTGCCCGATCGCAGCGTTTATGAATTTGGTGTTTTACAATTTCCTGTATTTTACCGTGGTTATACCCATGCCTTAAAATCAAGTTATAGCTATTCAAGCAGTGTCGAAATTGCCGGAATGATTTTTCAAAATGTATATTCTAATTACGAAAATAATGAACACCTTAAAGTCTATTATACGGAAAATGGATTAGTAGGTTTTGAGTTGATGAATGGTCAACAATTTGCACTCCGAAATTAATAAACAATATTAATAATAAGATGAGAGGAATTAAATACTATTATGGATGTTTGATCCTATTTGTTTTATTTGAATTGTCAAGAGTTTATTTTATTATGCCTTTTCCAGGCAGCCAGGAATCTGATACGATCGATATTGCCTATTGGTTAAATTCAAATCGTTGGATCTTCCGGGTTTTATTGGGTAGTTTTATTTTATATCATTTCTCCTTAGCCTATAAACGTTCAAAACCTTTAACGTTAGCTAGCTTATCATTTGCCTTATTCAGTTTTGGCTTTATTCAATTGAATATGATGGCGGATACGATGTTTTACCCACCTAAAAACCTGATTTTAAAAAGTGCTTCTGAAAGTAAAATTCCTTTGGAAAGACAAATCATCGGAATTGAATTAAATGGTCAAGCAAAAGCATATCCTATATCCTTTCTTGCTTATCACCACCAGGTATATGATCAAATCGACCAACAAGAAATAATGATTAGCTATTGTTCTGTATGCAGGTCAGGGCGTGTGTTTATTCCAAAAATTAATGGAAAATCGGAACGTTTTCGATTGGTTGGTATGGATCAATTTAATGCTCTTTTTGAAGATCAAACTACAGGAAGTTGGTGGCGTCAGGAAAATGGTGAATCGATTAAAGGCCCCCTAAAGGGGCAGTTTCTTCAGGAATTTCCCTCACAGCAAAGTAGTCTGGGTGAATGGTTAAAGCAATTTCCTAATTCCCTGATTATGCAAGAAGACCCTGATTTTATAAGCGCCTACGACAGTCAAGCATTATTTGAACAAGGTAAATCGAAAGGCTCTCTAACAAAAACAGATTCCAGCAGTTGGGCTGAAAAGTCCTGGGTCGTTGGTCTTACTTTAAACAACGAATCTATAGCCATTGATTGGAATACATTGAAATCTGAACGATTGATTATAACCCATCTTAATCATCAAAATATCCTCGTTGCAATGAAACCCGATCTGATTAATTTTTCTGCATTTATCACAAATCAAGACGTTCAAAACAAATACATTTCCGGAGATTCCCTTTTTCTGGATTCCTTCCTACTTGATTTTGAATGCAGCTGTCTCAAAGACACTCTGTTGAATCGATCTTTTAAACTGACTCCCTTACAATCCTATCAGGAATTCTGGCATAGTTGGAAGACCTTCCATCCGGGCACAAAAAAATATTAGTTAAATAAATCTATTTTTACTAATTTTAAGCTTAGCGAT
>CAYMGR010000255.1:0-2062 GCA_964389985.1 uncultured Saprospiraceae bacterium | reverse complement strand
TTAAGCATCGGGATGCTTGTATTATTATTAGCTGCTTATTCGTTTCGAACCATCACCCGTGTTCCGGATTGGAAAGACGGATTTACACTCAATCTTTCAGCTGCAAAGGTTTCCACAAACAGCGCAAGGATTAATTTATTTACAGGTGTTTCATATTATCAGAAATTTCAACCTGAGGAAAATGAAGCTAAAAAACAAAACTATTTGAAAACAGCTGAAATGTATATTGATCGTTCCTTAGCTATTTTTCCGGAGTATGGTCAGGCCTTAAATATGAAGGCAGGAATTTTAGCTGAGTATTTAAAGCAAGACAACGATATACTTAGTTTCCTTAAAAAACTAGAACCTGTTATCCAAGCCAAGCCAGATCTTGATTTTGTTACAAAGTATATGGAATATCTAACGAAAGATCCAGAGAACAATGGAATTATGTTGCCCTTTTTAAAGCATGTAGGTATCGATCTTTTGTATAAGGAAAAACGCAATTATCAATTTGCCCTTCATTTTCTGGGAATGGCTTATAAAATAAATGATCACGATCCGGAAATCTGTTATTACATTAGCCTATGTTATCGGGACTTGGCTCGTTTTAGTAAACAAAACGCGGCTAAGATCCAGGAATTTGAGAAAAATGCCAAGGCCTTTTTTGACCAGGCGGCATCACTAGACCCTAAATATGTACAATGAGGAATTGCTTTATGCGATCGCTTTAACTAAAATTGATAAGGTTGGCGCTGTCACCGCTAAAAACCTTGTAAATTTTTTTGGAACCGCCCAGGCTGTTTTTAAAGCACGGAAGAAAGATCTATTGCGGATTCCACAAATAGTGGAGTCCATGATCCCTTCATTTCTGGATCCAATCAGCCTGACTCTGGCTGAAAAAGAGCTCCGGTATATTGAAAAGGAGGGCATTCAGCTTTTATTTTATACCGATCCAACTTATCCGGCCCGGCTCAAAAATTACAATGATTGTCCCTTCTTTTTATTTTATAAGGGGACTTCAAATTTGAACATGGATAAAATCATCGCGGTTGTTGGAACCCGTAAAATGACAGAATACGGCAAAGCAATGATCAATCAGTTGATTGATGCATTAAGTGGCATGGGTATCCTGGTGGTGAGTGGATTGGCTTATGGAGTGGACAGCCAGGTCCATAAACGTTGTATTGAAACCGGAATAGAAACCATTGGTATTCTAGGTCACGGTTTAGATCGAATCTATCCTGCCGAAAATCGATCCTTGGCAAAATCAATGATTGGGCAAGGTGGCTTGCTGACGGAATTTGGAATCAATACGAAGCCCGATCGTGAAAACTTTCCAAAACGCAATCGGATTGTAGCTGGAATGAGCGATGCAATCATAGTTGTTGAGACGCTACGAGAAGGAGGAAGTATGATCACTGCTTCCTATGCAAATCAATACAATAAAGATGTATTTGCTTTTCCAGGTAAAGCACAGGATCCGTATAGCAGTGGTTGTAATTTTCTGATTAAGAACCACCAGGCTCAATTGATAGAGTCTGCTGAAGATTTGATTTTAAATATGAGATGGGATGTTGATTCCCATTCAAAAAAGCAAATTCAGCAACAACTATTTGTAGATTTGGACGAAGATGAAACATGTATTATCCAACTGTTGAAAGAAAATAATTCTTTGCACATAGATCATTTTCATCAAAATTTAGAATTTAGCCCCGGGCAATTGGCGAGCCTATTAATTGGATTAGAATTTAAAGGTGTTTTGCAAGCCTTGCCGGGAAAAAAATATACTTTGGTAAATTAGAAAGCATGAAACGGATTGCAGCATTATTGTGCGTATTGGTTGCGACGGGCGTTCTGGCCTGCGGCGTATCTAAATCGAATAAAAAGCCAGCTTATACGAAAGAGGAGCAGACTGAAAAAACACATTCCGGTAAGCCCAGGAATGTCATTCTTATGATTGGAGACGGAATGGGACTCAGTCAAATTACTGCGGGCATGTATTCTAATAACAATTATTTAAATTTAGAACGCTGTCCAATTGTGGGACTACATAAGTGCCATTCTGCAGATAATTTAATCA
>CAYMGR010000254.1:0-2067 GCA_964389985.1 uncultured Saprospiraceae bacterium | reverse complement strand
AGCATGCCACCCAATAAATTTCTTACTTTGGTATAACCTGCTTGTTCAAATAATTTTTTTGCAAGGCCACTTCGATTTCCACTTCTGCAATAAACGATAATTTCATCTTGCTGATGATTTTTTAATTCAATAATTTTATCAGCCAGACCGGATTGCAATGGAGCTAATTCACCACCAATATTAAAATCGTTATGTTCATAAGCTTCCCGGACATCGATTAGAATAATTGATTCTTTTGCTGCAAGTTTTTGTTTTAGTTCTTTAACGCTGATATCTTCCATTTTTGTTAATTACAATGATCTGGTTTTTGTTGGGTGATCGTGATTTTAAAAGAACTTCCGAGTTCTATGGTTTGTCCTGCAATCGGTTCGGGAAATTGTTTAATGATATAAGCTGTTTCCGGATCAGAAATTTCACCTTCTTCTACGAGATTACCCAATTCTAATTTTGATGAACTTAATAAAAATTTAGCCGCAGCAAGTGTTTGACACAATAAATCTGGTATCGGAACTTCACCCCCTGCTTTGGTCGAAATAACAAACTCGAGCGTATCCCCTTTTGAAATAGAAACATCCGTCTTGCGTTCATTTGCATTGGTCAATAATTGATTGTGGTAATACACTTCTAAAATATGATTCTCAGGGCCTGGGTCAAATCTAACGGCTCGGATTTTAGAATTGAGCTCAAATAAATTAAATAATTCGGTTCGTTTGAATTCATATTTTTTTCCATATAAAACAGGAAGAAGCTCAGAGGTAAAAGTTTCAGCTTGATATTTTGTGAGCGTGACATAAATCTTTCGTCCCCGTTTAACTTTTGAACCAACAGCGGGTATTTGCGAAATGATCAGGCCGCCAGGTTTTCCTTTGATATATAATGAATCAGAAACAATAATTTCATACCCACGGGTTTCAGCATGCTTGCGGGCATTTTCAAGCTTTACACCAACATATTTTTGCAAAACAAGTTTTTGACCATGATTGGTGTATAAGTTGAGAAAAAAGGCCTGAAGAATCCATAAGATCAATAATACCAGGATGATTCGGATTACCGTATGGAGCACTAACTTACTTTTAAGAAAGGCTGGTATTTCTGAAAACTTAAAATCTGCAGGTTCCTTAGCCATTTTGAATTTTGCGATCTGTGTTGGGCAAAGGTAGGGAATCCTGTCATTCATTCAGATATGCTTTCCGCTCATCCAAATCAAATTCAATATTTAATGACCTTACATCAAATTACATATTTTTATAATATGTTTTA
Source organism: uncultured Saprospiraceae bacterium (assembly GCA_964389985.1). Taxonomy (GTDB): domain Bacteria; phylum Bacteroidota; class Bacteroidia; order Chitinophagales; family Saprospiraceae; genus Vicinibacter. The sequence continues at coordinate 807 of CAYMGR010000254.1, read as the reverse complement.
TCTTTAGGCTTGAAATAAAAGCGATGAGTCAAAAAAAAATCCGCATTGCCATCTTATTTGGTGGTAAATCAGCTGAACATGAGATCTCCATTCAGTCGGCGAAAAACGTCTATGAGGCTTTGGATAAGACGAAATATGAAGTGGTCCTAATGGCAATTGATCAAAGCGGTAGATGGGTCAACCATCAGGATGCCGCCTGGTTGCTTAACCAAAAAAGTGTTTTACCTAATTTGCAGCAAGCTGGGTTAAATGAAGTAGCCCTTCTTCCGCAAAGCAATGGACAGGTAAAAGGATTGATGCAAGGGGCAGATCAGGTGGACGTCGTTTTTCCAATTTTGCACGGACCCTTTGGTGAAGATGGCACTGTACAGGGTTTATTGAAACTGGCTAATATTCCTTTTGTAGGTGCGGGTGTCCTGGGTTCAGCAGTCGGGATGGATAAAGATGTAATGAAACGGCTGCTTCGGGATGCAAAAATTCCTATTGGAAATTATGTATGCGTTCAAGGAATCGAAAATGCACCAGAGTTTGATCAAGTGTTAGAACAATTGGGGTTACCCTTATTCATTAAGCCTGCCAATTTAGGTTCTTCGGTGGGTATTTCAAAAGCTACTAATGTGGAGGAATACAAAAAGGCGCTAGAACTGGCTTTTCAATATGATACGAAAGTTCTCATTGAAGAGTTTATCCAGGCCCGTGAAATTGAATGCGCCGTATTGGGGAATCAAGATCCAATTGCTTCGATTCCAGGGGAAGTCATCGCTCAAAAAGACTTCTATTCCTATGAAGCAAAGTATTTGGATGATA
>CAYMGR010000253.1:0-2096 GCA_964389985.1 uncultured Saprospiraceae bacterium | reverse complement strand
AAACACCAACTTAGGGAAGAAGGAAATACAGTGATGAAGTTTTCTTCTTCTCCTAGTTCTTTCCAGCCGGAAATATTATAAAATTTTTCACCATCACCGCTCGTGCCATGTAACATAAACACTACAGGGTATCCACCAGGTGGTGGTGGACTTGATGGTTTTGAAATAATGGCTTCCCGCAAATGACCGTCAAACATAAATTGCAGGTCAAATCGTTGTTGACTAAAACTGACCAAACTATATAAAAAACAAAATAGTGTAAATATTCCCTTACTATACATTTGTCAGAAATTTCATCAATTGAAAATTAATTTATGGCGTATAACTTGATGCTCGGAATCAACTTGAAACACAAAAAATCCCTTTCCTGTCTCGGATTCTGAAAGAATGAGATCGGAAGTTGAATTTGCAAACCCTGTTCGCACAACAATACCAGACGAATTGATGAGTTTCCATTGATAAGAATGAAAAGTTGAACCTGGTATACTGATACTAATTTGTTTGCTGGATGGGTTGGGGTAGGCCAGAATTTCTGATGTAGTTGAAAGATGCACTTTATCATCATTTCCTACAGTTACAGATTGTTTAAAAAAGTTCCAGAAAATTCTTGGCCCATCAACCGGATGGTTTGTTCCGTTTGGGAATTGATGGGTCATATCTTTTACCAATGAAAATAAATACCGTTTACTTGTTTGACCCATTTGGCTTTCATTAAATTCATAAGTATGGGTATAGGGAGTTTCTGTTTTAGTGAATGTTTCGGTGAGTCCTTGGGTTCCTAGTACGCGCTTTAATGGATATTTTAGATAATTCAAAATGCTATCTTCGCCATATGGCAATGCTGTGTAAGGTGGGACAATAAAACGATCATCCAACGTACCAACCATAGTCCACAGAGGAACCCGATTAACTGGCGTGGAGGAATCAATTGGGCTGAGTACACTGCTGGTACCTGCAAGTGCTGCAAAAACATTGCCGGCATCAACGGCTAATTTATGTATCATCGAGCAGCCATTGGAAAAGCCACAGGCAAAAATTTTGGAAGCATTTACAGTAAATGTGTCTGTTATTTTTTGTGCCAAAACTTTTAAAAACTTAACATCGTCTACATAATTCTGTGGAGGACCTGAACACGGATATTCGGTCACACTTCCATTGACCCAACGGGTATTGTGTTTTTCTATTCCATCTTCAACAAAACACCAACTTAGGGAAGAAGGAAATACAGTGATGAAGTTTTCTTCTTCTCCTAATTCTTTCCAACCTGAAATATTATAAAATTTTTCACCATCGCCACTCGTCCCATGTAACATAAAAACAACGGGATAACCTCCGGCAGGGGGTGGCGTACTTGGTTTTACAATGATGCTCTCCCGAAGTCGGCCATCGACCATAAAGTTGACATCATAGCGTGTTTGGCTATAAGATTTTAGGATGCTTAAGATCAGTAAAACAATTGTAAAATATTTTTTCATATTGGACATTTAATAGAACAAATTTAGCCAAAAATCAAGCTTGGTACATTCACCCTTAAGGGTGAATTTTGATCGGTAGAAGCAATATCACCCTTAAGGGTTATGCTTAAAATGGGTCTTAAGCTATCTTTGGATTCCGATTACTAGATACATTGAAATCAATCATTCAAATTTTAGCGATTACCTTTCTGATTACAGGAATTCGTAATATTTATGCTCAGGGTACTGAAAGGCCTTCCAGTAGATCCATGCTATTGAATCAAGCTAATCTTTTGCTCAGACAAAATCCAGACGACTCTAAATTGATATTCGAACAATGGATTGCGGGCTATCATGCAAATCAACAAACGGAGCTGGAATGTTTAAGTACTGTTTATCAAGCGAAAGCCCTGATCAGTTTAGATCAGGTAGAAGACGCCACACCTATTTTGAATCGATTCATTCCAAATGCGATTCCATTTATTGAAGCGATGGCTCTAAAGGAGTTAGCCGGTATTGAATTTAAAAATGGTCGTTTTTTTGCGTCAAGCTTAAAGCTAAGATCTGCTATGGATATAGCAAAAGCATCAAATGAAGTTGAGCTGCTCGCAGAATTACAAGTTGATCTGGCCAAGGTATTTG
>CAYMGR010000252.1:0-2098 GCA_964389985.1 uncultured Saprospiraceae bacterium | reverse complement strand
ATTCATATATGGAAAGGAGCGAATCCCTAAAACTGGTCCCGTAATTTTTATTGTCAATCACCCCAGTACCTTTCTTGAAGCTTGTATCATTGCTGCAAATCAACATCGGGATTTGCATTTTTTAGTACGCGGCGACATGTTTGAAAAAAAATGGTTGTTGCCCATATTAAGATGGACGAATCAAATTCCAATTTATCGGTTTAAAGATGGGTTTGGAAAATTGCGAAATAACAAAAGTACCTTTGATCAGTCTTTTGAAGTATTGGCTCAGCAAAATGTGGTTCTAATGTTTCCGGAAGCAAGTTCTCAAATGGTAAAATATCTTAGACCTTTGCAGAAAGGAGCTGCACGATTGGCTATTGGGACCGTTGAAGAAAAAGAAATCGACAAACTTTATATCATCCCAACAGGTATTTATTATATAAATGCAACACATAGTCGGGAAGATGTTTATTTGGAATTTGGTCAACCGATTGAAATCGTAGAATGGTATCAGCAAAATAAAATGGCTGACGATAAATTAGGTTTGTTGACACAGGTTTTTCAAAATGCGATGCAGGAAGTGGTTCCTTCAATAGCTCATGTCCATCAGGAAATGGTGTATAATCATGCATTTGAAATCGCTGAAAATCAAGTATTGCCTTTTTATGAATCTGGTGTATTTAATTATCGGTCTCCAATGGAGCGATTAAAATACTTTATCCAAAAATTAAATCAGCAATCGAGCGAACAACTTAGCGCAATGCATCATCTAATTCATCAATACTGTGATCCTATTCAAAAACTAAAAGCCTGGGATGCGTCGGTTAGCTCTGGTTTTGCAAGAAAAGTATTTTTTTATGGGGGAAGTGTTTTTTGTTTTTTAGTTGGACTCCCGGGAATTCTTATCTATGGCTTGCCTCTCATCTTTGCAAAGGAATTGGCTAAGCGTAAAATTAAAAGTCGCGAATTTTATCCACCTGTTCGGGTAGCCATCACCATGATATTCCATTTGTTATGGTCGCTTATTCTAATAAGATTCATGTGCCACCATTATCAATGGATTGAAACATTAATATTGTTTGTATTTGTAAACTATTCTCTGTTTGTGTTTGGATTGTTTTTAGATTTATCCAGTTATCTAAAAGTGAAAGTGGCTTCTGATCAAAACATAAATCTGGGGCGCAAAAGAAAGGAAATATTGGATTTTATCTACCGTTAAATTTAGAATGATTAGATAACAGAAAGCTTTAGATAGCTTTTTTTAATACTTCGCAAATAATCTCAATCTGATCTAAATTTAAGTAACAATGCATAGGTAGCCTTAACAGGCAAGACTCAAAATGATCTGTGTGAGTTAAATTCTGTTGATACTTATTTTGATAAAATTCACTTCGGTGTAAAGCTCTGTAATGGGGGTTGGTTTGGATTCCTTTATTTCCGCATTCAGTTTGAAAATAATTTCTAGATTTCGGAGTATCAAAAACAAGATAATATTCAGAAAAATTTGGAATGGAATAGTTGGGAACCATGGGAAGTTGAAATCTGCCTTTAGTTTCAATCCCGGAAAGTATCTGTTGGTAAGTGTTCCAAATTAATTTTTGTTTGGCTAATACAATTTCTAATTCTTCCAGCTGTGAAAGCAAAACGGCTGCTTGAAATTCTGACATACCATAAGATGAACCTAAATCTTTCCATTCATAAAATGGTGTTTCTTGCATTTGAAATGATTTAATATTACAGCCCTTATTAAATATAATTTCAGCGCGGGAAGCATCCTCCGGATGATTGACCAAAAGACTCCCACCTTCTCCACAATGAATACTTTTTGAGGGATGAAATGAAAAACAGGAAAGATCTCCGAAACTTCCCAGCAATCTATTTTTATATTGGGCTCCAATAGCTTGTGCAGCATCTTCAATTAATGCGATATGATTGCTTTCCGTAAATTCTAGAATGGGATCAAGATCCACAGCAATTCCTGCATAATGCACGAGTACAATAGCTTTGGTTTTTTGGGTAACTAAAGGTAGTATCGTTTTCAAATCTATATTGGGCCTTTCACTCAGCGTGTCTGCAAACCGCAATTCGCAACCTCTCAATGCGAATGCATTTGCAG
>CAYMGR010000251.1:0-2122 GCA_964389985.1 uncultured Saprospiraceae bacterium | reverse complement strand
TAAATATGTTCAAAATGATTGGGCAGTCGATAATAATCCTTCTATGATGCCTTCTGAGAATATTCAACTATCAGGAGGGAAGACGTATAATTTGTTTGGTAATAAACTAGGTTTAATTGGAGCATTGAGTATTCAAACAAATCAGCGTATGATGAAAATTGAACGAAATGATTTCAATATCGATAAGACTCAGATTTATACTTATTTGGATCATCAATATAAGAAACAATATAACCATGGAGCCCTATTCAATTTAAGTTATTCCTTGAATCCAAGGAATAAAATAGCTTTTAATAATTTGGCCACACTTTTAGGAAATGATCAATATATTGAAAGGGAAGGACATGAAATTGAACAGACTCGCGAAATTAAAGCATATTCAATGCTCTATTCGAGTACGTTTTTATTGAACAACCAACTTACTGGAGAGCATGCTCTTTCTGAAAATGGCACTACATTAAAATGGTCTATTGCGCGTTCTCAGATCGAAAAAGTGACACCATCATACAGACGGATGACGTATCTAAGAAATGATGATGCTTTTATGGATGATCCATTTATAGCCTATATTCCAATTGGATTTCCTTCTCCAAATTATGCAGGAAGATTTTATTCAAGCCAAAAAGAAAATTTTTATACGGGAAGAATTGATTTAACGCTTCCACTCATGCAAGATCCATCAAAATTGATAAAATTTGGTTTGAGCGGTGATCTGAAAGATCGCTTATTTGATGCTCGGGTATTTGGATATACTTATGCAAAGAATAGCGTACCTCTGGAACTATTAATTTTGCCAATAGATCAAATATTTAGTCCGGAAAATATAAACGATAAGGGTTTTGTTTTGAAGGAGTCGACCAACCCTAATGACTCATATGATGCGAAAAGCAATGGAGTCAGTGGGTACGGAATGTTGGATTATTCGTTTTTTAATGAACGCATTCGATTGATTGGAGGCTTGCGGGTCGAGTATTTTAATCAACAATTAAATAGTTTTGATTATGGTGGCCGGAAGATTAATTTGGATGAAAATTATCTTGACTGGTTACCTTCTATCAATGCTATTTATAAAGTGAATGAAGTTTCTAATCTTAGATTTTCTGCTTCCCAAACAATTATTAAACCTAATTTTAGGGAATTAGCCCCATTTTCATTTTATGACTTTAATTTGGCCGCTGCTATTGTTGGGAATCCAAATTTAAAGCGGACGCAGGTCACCAATTTAGATCTAAAATTTGAACGATTCTTCGGCGGAGGACAGAGTTTAAGTTTTTCAAGTTTTTACAAAAGATTTAAAAATCCAGTGGAGCAAATATATGAGACACTTGGAGCTGGAACGAAAAATTTTAATTTTGAGAATGCTAAATCTGCTACAAATTATGGTTTGGAAGCAGAAGTTCGATACAACCTGGGACAAGTTCAGTCATTTTTGGATGGATTTCAATTGCGATCCAATCTATCATGGATCTATTCGTCTGTTGATTTGTCTGATTTTGCAGGTCAAAATAGTTCGAAACGTGCTTTACAAAATCAATCACCTTATTTATTAAATATTGGCTTAGGGTATCAATTAGATAAATGGGGAACTCAAGTGAATCTATTATATAATGCGGTTGGTAGAAGAATATTTTTGGTTGGATCCAATGGCTATAAAGATACTTACGAAGCTTCTAAACACCTTGTTGATTTGCAAATAACTCAGAAAGTTTCTAAATCCTGGCAAATCAAATTTGCCATTTCTGATATGTTGAATTTACCCAATAGATATTATCAGGATCAGAATGATTCGGGTTCTTACGATTCTGAGGATACCTTAATTATGAAAAATGTTACAGGAACAAATTATTCATTGACTTTAAATTATTTATTTAAATAAAATTCATTTCAACACTTTTTTACAGCAGCCATATGCATATGCAGATGGCTGTTTTTTTTTATTGTATTTTGAACTACACAATTCCTTAATTATTTGATAATATCTGTTTGCATTCAATCGGTTTTTTTCATCGGTAATTTTGCTGTCGAAATAAAAAAAATAAACTATCTATGAAAAGACTATTACTTGTATTCAGCTATTTCGTTCCTTTTTTGTTGTGTGGACAAAATGTTATTCAAATAACTT
>CAYMGR010000250.1:0-2175 GCA_964389985.1 uncultured Saprospiraceae bacterium | reverse complement strand
TATTTAAGTTTTGGAGGATTTACTCAAGCTACAAAAGTATTTTACAGTAATAATGCTGGAAACTCATGGACCAATTTAAGCGGATCATTACCTAATTTACCTGTAAATAGTTTAGCTATAGATGATAATGGTAATTTATATGCAGGTACTGATGATGGTGTGTTTTTTCGAGGGGCAGGATGGGCTGATTGGAAACCTTTTTATAATGGATTGCCTCGCGTACCGGTAACGGATCTTATTTTAACTTCAAACAATTATATTTTTGCTTCTACTTTTGGGCGAGGTGTATGGAAAAGCGAACAATACAGTGATTGTCCTGTAAGTCTGGATATCTCTGGCACACAAAATGGACAGAAATTTTTTGAAGCATCGGGGACAATCAATACAACCGGAAAAAGTACAGGTGGTATAGGTACTGAAGTTTTTTATAGAGCAGGAGATAAAGTGGAGATGAAAGATGGATTTCGAGCAGGTAATGAAAGCGAAGTTAAAATTTATACCGGTCCATGTTCAAGTGGCATTCCGAAAATGTTTAAAAAGAGTGCCGGTGAGAGCTCAAATTTTGCGGCGTATCGGAATGCTTTATTGCCCATGGAAAATTATATGGAGTTTCCTTATGCTTATTTGAGAAATTGGAAGAAAACAAATCAGACGATTCATTTCAAAATTGAAATTGTAAAGGACGGAGAAGTTAACTTGGTGCTGGTGAATAGAGATGGAACGAAACCAAGGGATTTGTGGCACGGTAATACATTGGGTAAAAACCTTGCAAGCATATCGATACCTGAAATGAAAGATCAAACTTGTACGGTGCTTCTCTTTCACAATGATGTATTAGTGCATTGGCAGGATCTGAATTCACCGATTCAAAACCCAGTTAAATAATTTGAAAATGAAAAAGTCAATCCTAAGTATTTGTTATATCTGGATATTTAATGTAGCTATTGCACAACACAATGTATACATACAGGCGGGAACAAACATTAGAACTTCTAACAATGCCACCTTGGTTTTGGATAATTGTAATTTAGTAAATGCCAGTATAAACGCCAGTTTTTCCTCTTGTCTTTTGACTGAGTTGGGAAACGTATCCAGTACAATCGGTGGTTCGGCAGGTTTGGATTTTAAAGAAATTACTATTAATAAACCATCATCCGTTCTAAAAATGACTGGTGAACTTCTCATTCAGGATAAGCTCAATTTTCAAACAGGTCATTTAGATTTGAATGGAAATATACTTTCACTAGCGCCATTGGCTTTATTCCTGGGGGAAAAAAGCAGTAGCCGTTTGATTGGAGAAAATGGAGGGTATGCTACGATTAATGTGATCATGAATAATCCGAATTTGCAAAATCCGGGGAATCTGGGATTAAGTGTTACTTCCGCTGCAAATATGGGTACCGTGAGCATATTTCGAGGGCATCAAATTCAGTCGCAAGGTGGATCTCCATTTAGCATAAAGAGACATTACGCGATTGAATCCAGTAATGGCTCCAACTTTTTGGGAAATCTTCGATTTGCTTATTTTGATGAAGAACTAAATGGTATCGATGAAGATTTTACACAAATTTGGAGCAGTGACAATGGGACGAATTGGACTAACCGTGGATTTACAAATAAAAACACTGTATTAAACTATATCGAATCTTTAGATTTAACAACATTGGAAAAATTTACTTTAAGCAATCCAACACCTGGTATTGCAGAAGATCCGGTGATGGATTTTAGAATACAAAATAAGAAAGCAACAAGCAGCCAATTTAGTGTGGAAGCCAGCATTCTTCCAAATCCTGTTTCTAATCATGAGGATGTGTTTTTAGAGTTGCAGGTATCCAAAGAATCAAAAGCTATCATTCAAATAATAAATCAATTGGGACAAGGTATTTGTTTTAATCAAATTACTGCATTACCGGGAATTCAAAAAATCCCTTTGCAGATTACTGATTTGCCAAAAGGTATCTATACGGTTCATATTTTATTTGAGAATGAATCTAACAAATCCTTAAAATTGCTTATTCAATAAGATACTATAATGATTTCAGAACGCTGCCAATGAGATCGGTAGACCCGCATCGTTTAAATTTTGAAAGAATTGCTTTAGCTAAAAGCTAAAGCAATTCTCTCGACTTTGGCTTTTTTTAAAAAAAAGGGGAAATAATTGATTGTTTCCCCTTT
>CAYMGR010000249.1:0-2212 GCA_964389985.1 uncultured Saprospiraceae bacterium | reverse complement strand
CTTTATTATTTACAACTTCGACCTGTGATAGTTTGGTGATTATCAACACCACTTTCATTCCTTCTGATACGACTCAATTAATTTTAAAATCCTGTCTGCCTTCTGAAGCAGGAATTGATACTCTTGCATTAGTCAATCAAGCCGGTTGTGATAGTTTGATTTTCGTCAACACCTTATTTGAACCTCTTCGTTTACAAATTCAATTGGATTCCATCAGTTGTTTTAATAAACAGGATGCTCAAATTTTTATTTCAAATGTTCAGGATTTTAGTGCTCCGTTTAATATTATTCTGGATGGATTACTGCTTGCGCAAAGCAATTCTATTCAGAATATTTCTTCCGGTAAACACCAGATTTTTATTCAAGATCAAAAAGGATGTTTAACAGATTCTATTGAATTTGAGTTGTTCAATCCTGCAGAATTTACTTCTGAACTGGGGCCTGATTTGGAAATCGATAAAGGAAGTTTGGTGCAAGTCCAATTGCTCACCAATGTTCCATGGAAACATATTAATTGGTCACCCTCCAATTTGATTGGCTGTTCGGATTGCAATCCTGTTCAATTTACGCCTACTCAAGATCAATGGATTTATAGTATTGCCGTGGATGACAGAGGATGCCAGAGTCAGGATTCTATTTACATCCGGGTACGCAAAGCCGGAAAGGTTTTTGCGCCCAATTCGTTTTCACCAAACGGCGACAACATTAACGACTATTTTTATATTCAGGGTGATGAAAATGCACTTGTTGAATTGCTTTTAATTTTTGACCGTTGGGGGAATCAGGTTTTTGAAGCTAAAAATATTCCTGTTAATGATCCTTTAAAAGGATGGGATGGAATTTTTAAGAATCAAAAGATGAATCCCAATGTATTTCCGTATTTTGCCAAAATTAAGTTGTCTGGAAATGAATCAATCATTTTAAAAGGAGATTTAAACTTAATTAGGTAGAATTAAAATACATTATTCTAAAAAACGAATGATTAAGAAAATAATATTTCTTGTTCTTGTATCAGTTTTTGTAATACCTTTTAATTCATTTTCCCAGTCCAGTTGTTGTTGTGGTACAGAAAGAGAATTAGATTTTCCAGGATTAGATTTTGAGATCGATCCTTTTCCAGCTCCGTTTACTTATTTTTACTTCACTGCGTTTAGCACATTTGGACCCTGGAATGTTACTCAAGGGACTATTGATTTCGGAGGTCCCGAATATTGTGGTGGTCTTGGTGTAGGAAATCCGAATGGTCAGAGTCATTATATTGATTTATTTGGTTCACCCCCAACCGGCAGTGTGCCTGGAACCATTGAATATCTGTTGTATGGATTAACTCCGGGTTATAAATACACTATTGAATTCTGGTACGCTACCTTAAATTCTATGGGTTCCTTTTCAGCAAATATAAAAGTTGCAAATGGAAATTGGCTTAATGCTACATGGAATGCAAACAATCCTGGAAGTGTCATATGGCTAAAAAAATCATACACTTTTATTGCACAGGCAAGTTCTGCAATATTGTCATTTACTGATACCGGATCCAGTTCGTCAACATATCAAATTGGAATGTTGCTCGATGATATTAAAGTTTTTGAATGTCCGCAAGATCTTCAAAAACCAGAAGTACTAAATCCACCGGATGATTACGATGTTGAATGCGATGCAGATATTCCTCCAATTCCCGTATTGGACATAAGTGATAATTGCGATGCTTCACCCCAACAAAGCTTTAAAGAAAAAATACAAATTATAGACGTTTGCACAAAAAAGATTACGCGTACCTGGGAAATAAAAGATGCCTGCGGGAACATTCTTATAGAGGAACAGATCATTGATGTGATAGATAAATTCGCACCGGAGTTTATCACACTACCTATTGATACAATCATTAATTGCCAGCAGGATGTTCAAAAAATATTTCAGGATTGGAAACAAAACCATGCGTATGCAACTGCAAGAGATGCCTGTGATTCGATTCGATGGCTAACAACTGTTAGTCATGCTCCTAAATACTCTTGTGATACGATCCTGGCAGAAATAAAAGCCATTGATCATTGCGGAAAAGAAACGACTGAATTTGCCTATTTTATTATTCAAGATACCCTGGCTCCAAAATTTACTACCAAGCCCATTTCAATTCAGTTGAATTGCGTCCAAGCTGTCCGGGATTCCTTGCGCGATTGGTTACAGAATTTTGGTTATGCCGTCAATCAATCGG
>CAYMGR010000248.1:0-2231 GCA_964389985.1 uncultured Saprospiraceae bacterium | reverse complement strand
ATTGCCAAAATAACTTTTGCATCGGTGTATCCTCACTATGTTACAAAAGTTGAGAAAAAAGGAAGAACTAAAAAAGAATTGCATCAAGTCATTGAATGGTTAACCGGTTTTGATGACAAAATAATTCAGGAGTTGATCGATAAAAAGGTAAATTTTGAAACCTTTTTTAATCAAGCCCGTTTAAACCCAAATGCCGACCTCATAACAGGAATGATCTGCGGTTACAGAATTGAAGAAATTGAAAATCAGCTAACGAAACAGATTAGGTATCTTGATAAACTGGTAGACGAATTAGCGAAAGGCAGAAAGATGGAAAAAATTTTAAGAACATGACAGATTAAAATTAACAATTGATAATTATGAAAAAAATTCAATTTACAGTAAGCATTCAGGCTCCTGTTGAGAAGGTCTATGATTTCATGCTGGGTATAAGCAATAAGTCTACTTATGAACAATGGACCGCTTTATTTAATCCCACCTCTACCTATGAAGGGGATTGGAAGAAGGGAAGTAAAATTCTATTCGTAGGAACGGATGAGAAAGGAGAAAAGGGAGGAATGGTGTCTGAAGTATTTGACAACCTTCCCAATGCATTTGTATCCATTCGTCATTATGGTCTTTTAAAAGATAGCGTAGAAATCCTTGATGGTCCAGAAGTAGAACAGTGGGCCAATGTTTTTGAAAATTATACTTTCGAAGAAACCAATGGTACAACTACTGTTTGTGTTGAACTCGACACTATAGAAGATTTTTTAGATTATATGAACCAGACTTACCCAAAAGCACTCGACAAATTGAAGGAAATCTGTGAAAAATAAATAGATCCGGGTAACTGAGTGTATCACAAAATGACCATTTCATGGAATAAGTGAATTTTGAAGTGTATGTGAAATTGAAAACCATTTATTGACCCGTCCAAGAATGAGTTTACAGAATCAAACATGGATATCAAGCCTTTCAGGTCTACGGAGGAGTCCATTTTAAAAATTAGATTGTAAACCAAAGCTCTTAGTCTAATTTCCAAAATGGACTCCGGTCAAGTTATTTTTCTATTTGATTCGTTATCTGATGATGGTAAAAGGTTTAATCTGTTTACTCTTGCCAATCGTTAATTTAATAAAGTAAATTCCTGTAGGATGTGACTCAATATCTATTGGCAAAACCTCATATCCGGTTTTATCTGCTATAAACGAATCATCATAAAGGCTTATGCCTAGACTATTTAATAATTGCAGACGTACAGGTGCCCCACTGATTAAAGGTAATTTTGCATAAATCATGTCCTTTGCAGGATTTGGAAACAATTCCATTTTATCATTTATACTAAATGAATTCAAATCAAATTCTTGTACCTTTTGATGGCCTATAGTATTCTTATTTGACTCATTTTGCACAATGCATGAAGGTGAATTAGGGCAATAGTTTTCATCCCAATTCCATGTAACATATTCCTGAGATTCCACTTTTTTGGCAATAAATATGCCTTTCATGTAGGTACGATTGTTATCTTTTGCTTTCTCAAGCTTTAATTCTTTTTTAGTATAAAGTAAGGTAGTGTTTACTTTAGAACCTTCTTGAATTTTTACTTCTTCTTCACTGTAAATCCTGATATCCGCCATCGAATTAGGGTTAATCTGGATATTTTTATCTCCGTCCAACTTCTTATCTATTATTAAATTAGTGCCTTGATTAAATTTTACGATCGCACCTTCCTTTAATTTCATATCCTTTATATAGACATTCGTGTTTCCAGAAAATGTAGCCGTCACATTTTTCCCAATAATCAGATTGCCGTAATTTGCCAAATCCAAAGTCACCGGATTGCTATTATCTGCAATGGTTTTATGATTATTAGCTGGATTTACATTCTCAATAAAATCAGGCAAAATGGATGATGGGACCTTGCCTTCAAATTGATTTGTAACTTCACTTCCACTTTTTATGTCTATGTCATTAGCTTTTACGAAAGTTGTTGTTGAAGTTATTTGAGTATTTTTCTCAAAACTTGCCTTTTTATTTGACCCATAAATCCCGACACCCCCACTTTCTACAATATTCTCCTTCATTTTTATGTCGTCTTCACTTAATATCGTATAAGCATATAATGAGGTAGGATCACCATATTTTTTAACAGTAACTGAAAAATTACATGTGGAGCTATTTCCAGCTGCGTCCAGAACGGTCCAATTAACAGTTGTCAAACCACTATTAAATTCAATTCCGGCCAAACT
>CAYMGR010000247.1:0-2245 GCA_964389985.1 uncultured Saprospiraceae bacterium | reverse complement strand
TTTTGTGTGATGGAAGATCTAGGTATTACAAATCATCCTGGAGTGATCCTTTCAGAAACTCCACCAGGGCTTCTTTCCGGCTTGTTTTTTTTACGCCGCGTAACATCTGTACCTGATTATTACCTAAAAATCCTGAGTTAACCTTAAACAAACCAATGCCGATCACTCCTGCCTTTCCCTGTACCTCCAGTCCCAATGTTTTATTGGACGTATAGTTGATCCCTGCCTGGCCCAATTGCATCTGGCCCAATGCGGTCGCATCACCGGTAAATGAAAGGATGGTTTTTTTGTCAACCGTTGAAATCACAAGGGCGTCTATTGCTTTATACGTCTGGTGTACCACTTTGTATTTTGCACGCCAGCCGGACGTTTTGGACAGCGCCTGACCCACCGCGGCCACATTGCTGATGGCGGAAACTTCTATAGATGGTGATTTGACCATAAACGATCTTTCGTTTTGAAATTCAACGGAAATACCGGCATTGACTGTACCGGGTGGAATAACATTGACCCGGACTCCGGCCACCCATTTCGTTACACTCGCCCCTTTTGATGAAAAATCAATAGCCGCCGAAGGACCGGAACGAAGATTAAACGCAATGCCAAATTCGGTCTGGATGTTGCCCTGGGGGATGAAAACCCCATTGGTAATCACACCGAAATCGCCTATTTGAATGGTATTGGTTACCGGCAACCAGGCTGCATAAACATTCAGGTGTTTCCGGATGATGTCATTAAATAATTCGGGTATGCCTTTCATAGATTGGTAAATTAAAAGATTTATACTTCCTTATTTTAGAGTTCCTTCAATTTCGAGTTCGGATCTATGGGCTTCATACTTATCCTTAAATGCTTTAAAGACAGCGATATTTTATTAAAATCCGATATTACCATGGCTTGATCCCTTTGGTGCCCGATCAACCAGGCTGGGATACTCCTTCCTGATGGTTTAAAATCAAAGGTCCCGAACTGCAGTTTAAGTCCGGATTTTTTAATAGACTTGTCGACTACAGAGGTATAGTCGGATTCCGGAATCTGTAACTGATCCAGACGATATTCTACCATTATTAAGGGATCACCTTCTTCTACCTGGTATTTAAATTCATGAGTATTAAACGTTTTTCGACCTTTGGTGGTGGACCAATAATAAGCCTCCTTTAAATATTGGCCGCATTGAGCCAACGGTATATAATCACTTAATTTGTTGCCGATACGGATTTTTACTTTCAGTGCCAGATATTGTCGAATCCTTTTTTCCAGTGTTTTATGATCCGGCTGATTTTGTTCATCCACGTTGTCATAAAACCCAATCTGAAATTGGACCAGACTATCTCCATCGGATTGGACCCTGCGGTATAATATTTTGGATTGTTTGTAAAATTGGGTAAAAAAATGATTGTCGCCATTACCGCAAAAATCAATCACTTTATGGGCGGAACAATATTTTTTCTCCCCATCCCAGGGGCCTCGGTAAGTCCCATTGCTCTCTATGATCTCACCCATATAGCGGACCCTGTCCTTGGGCGCGGGTCCTGTCCAATCCGGTCTTTCAATCCTTATCAATTCGAGTCTCAGGTACCGAGCGTCGAATAACGGAAACTGAAGCGTGATCAGCATAAAAAAAAACTCAGGCTTTATTAAATCCGCCCTCATGAACAACCACTTCGTTAATTCTTAAAGTGTTCTCTAAACAAACATAGGCTAATTGAATAACAGGGACAAAAGTCGCCGCTACGATGTCCGATAGATAAAAAACAAAGTGGTTACTAACCTTTCGGTGGTTAAATTTCAAATCCGGGCTCAAGCCCGGACCCAATAATTAACAGAAATAAAGTTAAAAAATAAAATTGAAAATAAAGGGCTTAATCAAAAATTATTTCTCTATCAAATGCTATGATTTAGTCAACAATCATTGGCTTACGGCGCTCTTTGATTTACTTTTTCTTAATAATTCTGCTGTTTCCACCAGCCAGATAGATTCTGAGGTAATTGGGAGTATACTCGACAGTCCTTATTGAAAAGGATATATTGAGTTGTTCAATCAGTAATTTCTGGAGGATCTGGGCACGGTACAAATCTGCTTTACTGCACAGGATTTCATTTTCACTGGAAAGATTCAATTCTTTACTATCAGTCCAACCAGCTTTCCTGGTCAAATAGGTTTTATTTCCTGCTAATTCTTCATAAATAGCGTCCAGTTGCAACAATTGTCTTGAACTCTTGATTCCTGTTAAAAATAAATCGA
>CAYMGR010000246.1:0-2260 GCA_964389985.1 uncultured Saprospiraceae bacterium | reverse complement strand
GTAACATCATACAGCATAGTTTCGCACTCAGGAATCCATGCTCTGAATTTAAATGGTCTGTTCATTTTGTTTTTTGTTTAAGTTCTGAATCATAATTAATTACAACTACATACTTACCATTGTACTCAGTATCTCCTTGCTTGAACCATTCAACGTGAGCCATTTCCCCGTTTTTCAATATTAGTTCTATCGGTTTGTCTGCATTAGAATTAATCCATCCAAGTCCATCAATTAACATGGATTTAATTTGTCTGGTCATCTCTCAATCCTTTCCGCCCAACCTTTAGCAATTAAGCCGTCTATGTCGTAATTGTGCTCTCTGAGCCAATCAGATTTATTCGGTTTAGTTATATTGTGTATATTTATCCCATATTTTATTTTAATAAAGTCTTCCGTAAAAGTGGAATATATTAGTTCCTCTTTATCCATTGCCGTCATATCCTCCATGCTGTGAAGTTGGAGTTTGCAATACTGTGTATAATCTTCAAAGTCTGAAACTGATTTTATTGCATAGTAAATATTGATAAATTCACCATTGCCAAAATCAGTATATGACTTTATCTCCGCATTCGGATAGCGGAGGAACATCTTTAGTTTTTCGTTCATGGTTTTTTCGTTTTAAGTTCTTTAATAATTATTTATGGTTTTTAAAATTAATTTCCACACATTCCCTCACATTCATTTTTGAAATTTTGGAAAATATCGTATTGAGTTTCATTTTTAAATTTTACCTGATCCAAAGGAACTAATGAAGGATGAAGATATATTGGATATTTAACACCTTTCTTGGAACTGTTTCTTATACTTTTATCCAGATCCACCATTGATTTAAACACCTTCGGCTCATTCCGTTTCAAATCAAGCCACCTGGAATCAGACTGATAAGGGCAGAACTTACAAGCTGATTTTGGGGGGATAGGGAAAATATTTTTCTTTAACCAAGTAACACAATCTCGCCTTGTCATTCTCTTTTCTATTAACGGATAATGAAAAGAAATCCATTTTTCCTGTGAAATTTTCATTCGTTCCATTTCGTCAAGAGAAATACCTATGTATATGTCTGTTGGTTTATTTCTTGCATATTTCTTTAATCCGTAAATTTTGCGAATTTCAGAATTAACTACTTGAATCTTATATTCGTTTGTGCATTGCCTTCTTAATATACTGGTATTTCCGTTTTCATCTTTAGTAAATGCGGGGATTGAAGCAAATCTATTCCCACTTGAGTTTGTTCCATTGATTAGATCTTTTAATAGACTGCCTTTACTTGCTATCCTAATCGGTATACCATTGTTATCTTTTTCCCATTGCAGCATATATTTTAAATACGCATAGGTCTTTTTACTTTCTGCTTTGGGATCAGCAAAAATAGCATAGTCAAATTTATCAATCTGATTCAGACAGCTCATAAAGTATAAGGTAACAGATTGGACACCACCACCAAGAGATAATATTTTCATCTCTCAATCCTTTCCGCCCAACCTTTAGCGGTTAAGCCGTCTATGTCGTAGTTGTGTTCTCTCAAATAATCAATTTTTGTTTTATTGTGGAATAAAGAGTCGCTGATAATTTCAAGGAAATTTGAATGTCTTGTCGCTTTTAAAAACTCCCCCATGTTTTGAGTTTCATTTTCCTTCATATCCTCTATGCTGTGAAGTTGGAGTTTGCAGTCAATAATTACGTTTTGAAAGTCAGTAGGATTTGACAAAATTAAATTTATCAAATTAGGATATAAAATATTAGCAGCATCATCTTGCCAATAAATTATCTCCGCATTCGGATATTTCAAGAATGCTTTAAGTTTTTCGTTCATGGTGTTTTTTGTTTAAGGTTAATTAAAGTCCGTTCAGTTGCCTATGATTTTGATAATATTCAATTTTATCAATTACTATTTCAGAAATAATATCTACTATGCTCTCAGGAATTTCTTCATCGGAAATTCCTTTGTCTGAAAGTATCTCGTTAATTTCATACGACAGATCCTCCCAGTCTAATTCTTTAATGCCTATTGTAACTGTTTTTAGTTTTTCTTTTGTGTTTGGTTTCATAGTTTGTATAAGTTTATTTTAATTATTTTTTGAATATTATATCAAATAATATCATAGTTATTATAAGATTAATTGTTGCTATCAATAAATACAAAGCTGCTTTTATTATTATTATGTATGTAATGTCCATTATTTTAAAATAATTTTCGTTTATGGCTTTTTTGTTTAAGGTTAATTTTCAAATTTCGCATTTAAAGCGATTTAAGAAACAA
>CAYMGR010000245.1:0-2273 GCA_964389985.1 uncultured Saprospiraceae bacterium | reverse complement strand
ATAGAGGCTTTTATCTGGATCTTTTTTTAGATCATAGGACATATTTCCATAGTAAGTGACACTTACTGGAAAGGTCCAACTGTCTTGTGTTTGTTTCAGTAATGCATATTTTAAACTACCATCCAGAATCATTCGCTCTTTAGTCAATCCACATCCAACGTTTAAATTTTGAATCGGAGCATAACTGACACCAAATCGAATATTGGAAGGCGCAAAAAGCCCGTACAGATCATCAAAGCCATTTGTCCAAACACCAAATCGATGCGCGATATCAAACTCAAATGTACCTTTATAAGGGACCATGACCGTTTGATTATCAATAATCCAAACACTTTCAAAGGTATTTTTTACATACTTTCTGGGTGCTTTTTCAACGCTTGTTTCTAGTTCCTGTGCAGAGATCCAACTGATACAACTTAATAGACTCAGGAAGAAGGATCCCATTTTTTTAGTTATAATTTGATTTGCTTTCATTGTTTTATTTTTATGAGATCAATTATTGGGTGCACCATTGCGAATCCAGTCATAAATAAGTTGTCTTTCCTTTTTTGAAGGAATAAACTCAGACATAGAACCATTTATCTGTTTGTACAGAATACTTTCTTTAGGAATCAATGTATTGACAAAGCCACCACTCGTTAAATTTCTATAAGAAACTGCCTCATCGTCCACATAAGGTTTATGTCCGCCGTTTACATGGCAACCAACCGCTGTACATTTAGCATGTAGAAGAGGGGCTAGATCGTTTTTGAAACTTACGGATTGAGCAGGCCCATCTGGATCTGATTCAGGACTGATGACATCTTTATAACAACCAATGATAAAAATTCCCATCATCAGAATCAATGCCAATTTCTTGATATGACGTTTCATGGTATTGATTTTATTTATTATTAAAATTAGCATTGCATTGAATTTCAATTACATCAGCGATACTGGTACTGGTAATTCCATAATCTCTGCAATTGAATTGAAAACTAAGTTGTAATCCAAAAACGTCATACGCAGCTGCTGTTCCAAACTGAACTTTTTGTCTTGGGATATAAGATAATTTGCCTGGAATGGTTTTGGTTAATGGAGTCGCTAATTTACCCTGATAAGTTAAATCTAATGTGACTAAATATCCATTGCTTGCTGGGTCAAATTTAATTTCTTTAGTTTTTATTTTAGCAAGGTTTTGTGGAGTAAGATTTTGGGTTCCGGTTACAATAGCCACTGTACCCATTCCAGCAACATTGCAGCCTGCATCTCTGCCTGGTTCTCCGGTATTGGAGGTATTAATTTGAACGTATCCATTGAAATATGATTTAGCTGGATCATTTTCATAGAAGGCCCATGATGTATCCGGTAATGGTTGGGTGGTAACAGCGTAATTGATCGCTTTAGCATCCGTTACATCGTGTAATCCAAATTGATTAAACCGACCGGTTAAGAGTCCTGCAGCAGCAACATATTTAGTTTGCCAAAGTACGCTCGAATGGACTTTATCATATTTCCATTCATCGGGATTGCCAGTTGTTAAATTGCCCGGTAAATGGACATTGGTTCCCCTAGTGATTTTTGGACCAGTTGGAGTAATATTATCATCATCATGTGTGCAAGTCCAATAACCAATTGCAACAATTAATAATGATAAGAATAGCACGCGCTTAGATTTCATAATATAAAATTTAATTTAAGAATAAATAATTTGTAGCAAAGTACTATCTCGTACTATTAATTTATGTTGATGGATGTCAATTTTATTAATGATACATATCATAAGCGAAAGGAATATTAATTTTTATTATGAGATACACATTAAATAAAACTTGCTGTTTCATTTCGGTTTTAATGGACGTTGTAAAGTTTATTATTTCAAATAATGATTTTGAATAGAATGATTAAACTTAAATTCTATCGGTAATTTTTTGAAAAACTAAATAGCATGAGCAAAAAAGATATTTTATTAAATTGGATTAATTTAATTAAGAAATTGAGATTGAATCAAGTGTGCTTTGAACGGTCAGTATTCGCAAGCTGAAGCATGATTTTGGAAGCCTGGATTGTTCATGAGGAACACCGTCTTAGATTCAAGAATAGATTTCATTTCATTTATAGTGCCTGTGTAGTTCAAGTGATTTTTCCAATAAATAAAAATATTCTGAATGATTGGTTCTGTCGAAAACAATTGGTCGGACCATTTCTGAATTTAGGAATTCAACTGATCGAACGGTAACGTTGGGGGATTCTTTTGGTTGTGGAGGGTGTCTAAAGTTTAAAGGTCAATATTT
>CAYMGR010000244.1:0-2282 GCA_964389985.1 uncultured Saprospiraceae bacterium | reverse complement strand
GATAGTAAGGATTTTGGAAGGGAGGTCATCGAGATTTTGGTAAAGGAATTGTCAAATGGTCCCGGTGATCTGGCAGTCATTATGGCCGGATACCCAAAGGAAATGCGTTATTTTCTGGATTCAAATCCGGGATTAAAATCACGCATTAAATTATATTTTGAATTTCAGGATTATCTGCCACAAGAATTATATGAAATTGCAAACTTTGCAATGAAGAAAAAAGCAGTTGAGTTTCATCCGGATGCGAAAGAAGAATTGCATCATTTTATCCTGGAAGCTTATCGGAATAGGGATAATACCTTTGGCAATGCACGTCTTGTTTTTGATCTGGTTGAAAAAGCAAAAATTAATCTGGGCATTCGAATTATGTCAAACAGTGCACCTCAGGATTTAGATGTGGAGTCTTTGAGCCAGGTGTCACTTGAGGATGTTCAGAAAATAGAAATGGAGCCGGTACACGCCAAACCCTTCATTCCGGTGGATCAAGAATTATTGGAATCTGCCTTAACCGAATTAGACCATTTGGTTGGAATTGAAAAAGTTAAAAAGGAAATTAACGAACTGGTTCGTGTCGTACAATTTGCCAGAAAATCTGGTAAAGAAGTTTTAAATCAACATTTTTTGCACACCGTTTTTTTAGGCAATCCGGGTACAGGAAAAAGTACCGTTGCAAGAATCCTTGCAAAAATTTACAAAGCACTGGGAATTCTTGAACGGGGACAAATGATTGAAACGGATCGGCAAGGCCTGGTTGCGGGTTATATAGGACAATCTGCTATTAAAACGGCTGAAAAGATTGAAGAAGCCATGGGAGGCGTTTTATTTATCGACGAAGCCTATTCTTTGAATTCAGGAAGTCAGCAGCATTCGGATTATGGAAGTGAAGTCATTCAAACTTTATTAAAACGAATGGAAGACCAACGGGGACAATTTTTTGTATTTGTTGCCGGTTATACAGAATCTATGGAGCAATTTTTAAAATCCAATCCCGGCTTAAGCAGTCGTTTTGATAAGATTTTAAAATTTGAGGATTATTCTGAAGAGGAATTATTTATGATTGCGATGAAGATGTTTAGTGATGTAAACTTAACGATGAGCGAATCTGCAGAAACTCATTTGCAATCCTATTTAGCTTATTTGTTTAATAGCAAAGACAAATTTTTTGGTAACGCAAGGGTTATTCGTTCGATTTGTGAAGAAATTATCCGCTATCAAAATATTCGCTTGTCTAATTTAAATGAAACTGAATTGGCCAAAGCCAATCAAACGGTTATAGAATTAGAAGATGTACTTCCATTTGTGCCCGGTAAAGACAGGAGAGATGTATTTAACCGTCCAAGGTTAGGTTTTATGAAATAATTATGGAAGATAGCGCTGCCAGGGCTTGAATTTTGAATCTATGTAAACGTATTGACCCGGACTTATTTTTTTTGATTTAAACAGGAGACCCCATCGCATGCATTCCAGGCTGCATTGGATGGAAGGATGATGGCTTAGTTCATTCCAGGCCTGATACATGTCTTTAGACCAATGGATATCATCTAAAAGAAATACGGCATCTTCCGTTGTATTTTTTAGAATTTTATTAAAATTTTTAAGTGTCGTATCATACCGATGATCTCCATCAATAAAAATAAAATCAATGGGATGCTGCGTCCAATTGTTTAGGAAAGTATCAAACGCTGAATGGACACATTGACTATGCATTAATCCAAATTTTTGAAACAGTATATTTGAAAATTGGGCAAATGTCTGGTTGCCTTCTACACTAATATGTTTAGCCTTTGGATTTGCAAGCGAAATGCTTAAGCCGCTTAAACCTACAGACGCACCTAGCTCCAGCGTATTTTTTGGCTTTAAAAACAGAGCCATACGATAAAGACTTTCATATTCATAATGGGAATGCCCTGATTTTTTAAACATCCTTGCAATACTGAGTCCTTCCTGATGATGGTCCTGAGCAAACGGATCTGAAGGAATGATGTCATTTTCTGTTTGAATGATTTGAATGGCTTGGTCTATTTGAATAAACCCATAATAAAGTCTTTTCTTATCAAAAACGAATTCAATAAAATCAAATAGAAAAGCAGGATGGATGCAATAAATACTGCAAGCTTTCCAATAATAACGAACATAAATGTTTACGCGGTCAAGAATTAGTGAAATCAAATAGTAGGATTTATTTTAATATATTTGCATGCAATGAGGAACAAATTTAAGCTCCAACCTAAAGGTTTCTGCATCTTAATTCTAATTTTTGCAGGAGTTCATTGGCCACTATG
>CAYMGR010000243.1:0-2283 GCA_964389985.1 uncultured Saprospiraceae bacterium | reverse complement strand
AGAGCATCTTCCAGTCTGTTTTCCTTCCGGCTGATTTCAATGTAAATTTGGTTAGCCCACATAGGATATATACTTTCCAATTTTTTAGCGCAATATTTGACCGAATCCATATGATTTCGACCGTAATAAATCCAACTCAGGTTGTAATAAGGATTTGGATTGGTCGTGTCGGCTGCAAGTGATTTCAAATAAAATTCTTCGGCCCTTGATTTATTTTCCATTATTAAATACAAATTACCCAATTCATTATAAGCCATACATTTCTCCTTTTCATTTTTGGCCATATGGAGTTCCTTTTGAAATATTTTTTCAGATTCTTCGTATTTACCTATGTTCCAATAGACTTTACCCAGACGGTTGAGTGTGGACCTAAAGGATGGATCCAACTCAACAGCTTTCAACAAGACCGGTTCCGCCTTATCAAATTGCTTTATATCAATGTATAAATTACCCAATTCCACCAAAGCACAATTAAAACAGAAATTTGCTCCTGATGTAGAAACGGCTTTTTCTAACCAATAAATGGCCATTTTTAGATCTCCTATATCTTTATAAAATCTGCCTTTATAATACCAAACAAGCTCAGAATTTGGGTCAATTTCACTGGCTTGATTTAACAATCGTTCAGCGTTCGTTTTATCGTTTAAAATATGATCGTAGTAATGAGACAATTTAATGTAAGGAATAATCCATTGCGGAACTAACTTCATTGCTTGATTGCCATAATAATCAGCAGAATCCCGTCCATCTTTATTAAATGTATGGATCAATTCTGCCATGGCATGAGGCATTTCTGCCTGATAAGTTAAAGCCTGATGATAATACTTTTTACCATCTTCTCTCTTTTTTTGAATTCTACCCTGGAAGTAAAACTTACGGGCCATTAGAGTGCGATACATATAATGATCAGAACCTAACAATTCGGCTGCACGATTTAAAAGGTCGGGATATTCTCCATAAATTTCACTGGAATGTTTTCCTGAAACATATTCATTCGTTAAACCAGTTTTTAGCATCGTATTGAGTTGTTGTTGTGCATCATCTTGCAAAGCAGCTGCATAATTTCGTTTCAAAGTTGAATGTAGTTTATCGAATGATGAACTTTCGGCCAGGATTTTGTAATAATGATCTGCACAATCTCCAATCGGTTTTAAAAATAGTTTCTGCTTTAGGCGTTCATTAAATATTGAATACGTTCGGAGCAAAGTACTATCCACACGACTTAAAATATCCTCCTCGATCCCTTTAGTCTCTGTTGCAGCAAATACTTGTAAGCGTCCTGATTTTGCTTTTTTAACTTCACCCAAGACTTCCGGATTCACCGTTGTCAATTTTTCGCTTTTAACGCCAATAATTACCGGTTCCTGCTTTTGTGGAGCAACTTCTAGTGTTACATGATCCTCTAAATATCGGCTGATCTCTCCCAACGTAACAGATAAATCAGAATTGTGATCTGCCAAGCCATATAATGCTTCAATGAGATGGTAACTAAAAGCGCCACGACCTCCTCCCCATTGTTCTCCTTCTATAGAATATTCGTTTGGCTGACAAGATAAAATTTTGATTTCATTGGCATATTGTCTGGCCAAATTTGCCCCCGTTATTTGCGCTCCTCCGACCGAACTCCCGGATAATTTACCTGATCTGCAAGCATCAGTAATGACGATAACTTTTGATTTGTTTACTGTTGACAAAGTTGAAATCACATCCTGAAACATGGGCAATGCCAAAGCACCTCCAGCAAGATAAACGCGAGCAGGAGCATCCCAACAGAGCAAATATCCGGGTTGGGTAAGAGTCTTCTTTTCCACATCTCCATGCCCGGAGAAGTACAAATAAACCTGATCATTCTCCTTGCTCACTTCCATCAACCAATCTAATGCAATGGCAAACTGTGCCATAGTAGCATTTTCATTTAGTAAAACTTTCAAATGATCTCCATCCAATCCCGAGCCTTCGGGACCGCCTGCTCCACTCCGTAAAAAATTGGCGAAAGCCTCAGCATCCTTATCTGCATATTTTAAATCGGGAATGCCCGGATCCTGGTAATCGGAAATGCCAACGACAACAGCATATGTATTTTTGACCACTGACTGCTGATCACTGATTATTGATTTCTGACTACTGACTACTGGACTGGCGCCTTTCTGTTGAGCACTCAACTGAATGATTATTAATATGCTTAACACACAAAAGAATGATTTCATTAATCTCATTTTTATTTTTCTTTAAATTGGTCTGGAAAGTATTTTTGCATCAAATCATCCCAACGCTTCTTGTGAG
>CAYMGR010000242.1:0-2320 GCA_964389985.1 uncultured Saprospiraceae bacterium | reverse complement strand
TGGTTAATGGCAATTTCTTAACACTTCGTACCGCAAGCCACGCCATTAATTCGGCTTCCATATACGTATTACTCCATCCCATCTCATCCGCAGTTTTAATTATGGCATCTTTAGGCAAATAATTTTTCAGAGAGCTTAATATCACTGGATTTTTTGCGCCCCCACCACATAAAACAATATATTTAATGTTGTTGGGAATGTTTTTGGAAATCGTTAATGCTGTAAAAGCCGCCAATGTTGCGCAGCCATCTTGTAAATTTAAATTATTTAAACTTTCAGGATAAATAATATTGTTTATATCGAGAGACTTAGGCGGGATTTTTTCATAATAACCGGGAATGGTTTTGTCAAATAACATGTTTAATACATCTAAGTTAATTTTTCCCTGTAACCCAAATTTTCCATCTTGATCGTATTTTTGGTCAGAGTGAATTTGAACAAATTGGTCTAATAAAATATTTCCGGGTCCAGTATCAAACCCGCCTAAAATTTTATCTTTAGTCAGCAAGCTAATATTCGAAATTCCGCCTATATTAATGACAGCTAAATTATCTAAGCCTGCTTGTATCATTAATGCATGATGATACAACGGTGCGAGTGGCGCACCTTGTCCGCCATGATTGATATCGTTTTGACGAAAATTAAATACAACCGGAATATTGAATTTATTTGCTAAATATTGCGGATCGCCCATTTGAATAGATTTTTTTTCGGCAGGATTGTGGTATGTCGTTTGACCGTGATAACCAATAATATCTACTTTATAATTTTTATATTTAGTAATAATTTGAGAAATTAATTCTGCGTGTAATGCAGTAGTTTTATGCAAAATTTCTTCTTTGGATAAATTACCATAGGATAATGATTCGTTAGCAAGAGATTTTATTTGAAATTCACCGTCGGTTTCGATAAGAGCGGCATCAATACCATCCATGGAAGTGCCGCTCATCAAACCGAGTGAAATCATAAGGTATCGTAGCTCATAGCCGGACGACCACTATTGCTAGGAACAAGTGGATCGTTTGCGGAAGCAGGTCGGTTCCACCAGCTTCTTACATCATTTGCCATACGTCCAAAGAAACTGGTTGTGCTACCCCAACATCCCGGTTTCTTAGGGCGAATATTTTCGAAGACATCTTGAACGTCTAAATTTCTTAATGCAGTACGCAGTGCTTCTTGTTTGCCTTCAAGAGACAGAGTTTCACCTTCATGATTTGTAAGTGTGATAGCTTCACATAGTGCCAGTCTTTCTGTGGGTGGTAATTCTCGTGCAAGCGCAAGAAGAATTTTTCCCGTAGAATGGCTCGGCTCCATTGTTGATTCTGCTATTTCACTTAACAGGATGTTCTGATTGCTTTCTGGCATATTCTCAAGTATTTCGATATGTTCTTCGAGCATGGCTCCAAATTGAAGTTTACGTTGTAAATCCTGATCTTGAGCCATCCAGAAAAAATGCATAGTGAAAAAAGTTCGCAGGATATCCATTAATTCTTTGTAAAATCGGATGTTAATTCCTGGTGTAGCAAGAAGAGAACAAAACGAAAGTGTAATCGCTAGCAATCTGATATAAAAATAGTTTGCATCAATATCCATCCCTGTTAAAAATGATGCGACAGAGTAAACGGATTGTGCTGTGACTAACTGTCCCGTTGCTCCAGAGAAGGGGAAAAGTACATACCCGCCTAGTGTGAGGCAGCCTAAAACAAAAGTAGTAGCAAATCCTGCCAAAGTTTTTATGGTCCATGGTGAAAGAGAATTAACGGATTCCTGTGTTGTGCTTAATGCATTGAGCACACTATTAATACTTCCACCAAATAATTTTTCATAAGGGATCCAAGTGCTTATCCATGCACCAATATAGATTGCTGCTAATCCGTAAAAATTTTCTGTGATATAAGCGCGACCGAGTCTTTCTGCAACGTTGGCAGTTATTGTGGTAAATCCAAGTGCGCCTACTGTTCCCATGCCACGGTACAGCGGTGGTATCCAACTTCCATACCACGCATCAAAAAATCTTCCTACGCCTGTTCTTAATGCTGCAGAGTTTTGATGATAAAGCCGAATTTGGTTTGGATCGTTCGATTCGGGAAAGAGCGTAAAGTAAATATAAAGCAGATCGGTAGCTGTCATATTGTCGCGATCGACTAATTGATCAAGGCGTCGATAAAATCTATCCATGGTTTCAGTGGCTGCCAATGGATTGTCAACGCATTGGTTGAGGAATATATTTTTTTGCGTGGTTAAGTAATTCGTCACCATTTTCCAGTGAGGAGGTAGATTAGGTTTATGGATGTCACTGACCGCAAGAACCATCTGAGGA
>CAYMGR010000241.1:0-2320 GCA_964389985.1 uncultured Saprospiraceae bacterium | reverse complement strand
ATTGAATCCTGAGGTTAACTTTTCCTTACTTATTCTGGTAATTTTCGAATTAATAATATATTGATCCAAAAATTGCTTTGGTTTTATGTTATCCAATCAGAAATTCCATCGCATACCGAAATACTCATTAAGCTATGTTTTTCTTTCTCAGATAAAATTCCATAGCCAAAATTCCAAGCATGAGGAGACTGATTTGGGGGAGTAGAATTTCTAAGGGGCTGCTTTGATAGTTTTCTAAACTCAAACCATTGTTCTGTTTTAAGACCCAGATGTTATATGAACGATCTGAGATACCAAAAGCTGAGGTAGTCAGATTGGCAGCAACGTGTAATCCAGTTGACATTGAAATACCTTTGGAACAGATTGCGGTTAAGCCAAAGATCATTCCCCAACTTCCTGCTCCCAAAAAAGCGTTTTGAATCGTCCACCCATTCGCGAGATGGTAACAAGCAAATAGAAAGGAGCTCATTACAATCGATGGGCGAATTCCAAAAGTTTTTTTCAAGATGATTAAGGGATATCCTCTGAAACCAAGTTCTTCCATAAAAGCTAAAGGAATTAGTGGAAGGGTCCAAAAAATAAAATTTGGAAAACTTGTTTTTGAATTTAGTTCAATAATAAATCCTGATGCCAAAATTACAGAAACCGTGAGTAAGCCCATTAAAACAAGGCCGATCAATAAGCCCCAAAGAAAGTGTTTTATCGTTGTTTTCTGATAGCTAAGTCCAGAGTCTGTAATGGTGCTTTTGTCAATCTTTAGAAACAAAATTGTGGTCAAAATGGCTGCAAGGCTGCCTAAGCTGCCGTGAATCAATCGTTCATATTGTGCGGGTAAAAAGGATTTTGAGAAGCTAAAAAGAATCAAGAGTATTGTAAACAGAAGGCAAAATAGGATTGCTTTTACTAAAATAGCCGTTTTGCTGTGGTTTTGTTTTATCTCATTCAAATACTGGTTCAAGGAGTTCATTTTTTATCTTAGTATGATGAGCTGATCAAAATCATTAAGGCCTTTTTTAAGGTATTTTATTTGGCATCCAAAATCGATTTCGCTGTAAAATTATCTCTAATTTGTTTAACTTTGGATACATATTGAGTTCTGTTATAATTAGTAATGACCAAATATGAAGCTAGCCATTTTCAGATTGTGTTTAATAGGAATGTTCTGGTTTAGTATTGAAAGGATATGCAACGCG
This sequence comes from uncultured Saprospiraceae bacterium, assembly GCA_964389985.1. Lineage (GTDB taxonomy): Bacteria > Bacteroidota > Bacteroidia > Chitinophagales > Saprospiraceae > Vicinibacter. The sequence goes on along the minus strand of CAYMGR010000241.1, from coordinate 1,127 downwards.
CAATGTTTTACATGTGCTAATGCGCCGGTGGGAACTATTTTTTGTGATGATTTTGAAGACAACATTCCATTAACTCAAAAGTATTTTGAAGTAAACACGAATAACGGAGATTTCATTAGAAAGGCTGGAGTTGGAAGAGACCAGAGCTATGGGATGCGGGTGAAATGGGAGAAAGGAGAAGTTTCTGCTGGAGGACTGTCCAAATCATTTGGAAAAACTCCGGATAGCTATATTGGTAATCACGCTGCAAGTCCGAATCAGAATTTTGATGAAATATATTGGAGGATAGATGTAAGGGCTCAGGATGGTTGGCAAGGTGGTGGTCCTGCTAAATTAAGCCGCGCAATGTGTCTGGCTAATAGCAACTGGGCGCAAGGAATGATGGCGCATATTTGGTCGGGCGGTAAGGATGATTTATTTCTTGGAATGGATCCTGCAAGCGGAATTGGAATCGATGGACAATTGAAGTCAACAAAATATAATGACTTTAATAATTTACGATGGCTTGGTTTTAAATCAGGGAACATAGATTTATTTAGTACTTCAAATTCTGATCGATGGTATTGTGTGGTAGCTCACGTCAAATTAAATACACCAGGACTAAAAGATGGTATTTTTGAATTTTGGATTAATGATACGTTACAAGCGTCCTCTATTAATTTGGATTGGCATAGCAATTGGAATTTAAATCCTCAGAATCTTCATATCAATGCTATCTTTTTTGAAAATTATTGGAATCAAGGTTCGCCGGTTGAACAGGAAAGATATTTTGATAACCTGGTGATCTCAACGCAAGCCATTTCTTGCAAGTGTTTAATCAGCGAAACGACGAACAGTTCTATAGATTCTGATATTCAGCTTTCACAAACTTCAAACTTGAATTCGTTTATTGTAGAATTGTGCGAAGAAAAATTGCCATTGGACATCGAACTATACGATTTGAGAGGTCAAAAGATCAAACGCTTTACACTTACCGAAACAAAAACTCTTTTAAATTTAAATGATTTAGTAAAGGGAGTTTATTTCATCAAGGCGTTTGGATTGAAGCCTTTAAAATTAATTATTGGAGGATAATTAAATTCTCTTAGTAGTATCTTTTATTAGATTATCAACATGATAATTTTCTT
>CAYMGR010000240.1:0-2322 GCA_964389985.1 uncultured Saprospiraceae bacterium | reverse complement strand
AAAATGGCAACCCGTTGTCATTTGCTTCTATTTATATTAAAAACTCCAGCAAAGGAAGCATCTGTAATATCGATGGTAAATACGTTTTAGAACTTCCTCCAGGAAAAAGTCAGGTTGTCTTTCAATTTCTGGGATATCAAATTGAAGAGCATACAGTTGAATATCTGGGTAATGTCCTTACCCTAAATGTGGTATTGCATACTATTCCATATAGCTTGAATGAAATCGAGATTTCTTCCAATGATGAGGATCCAGCGTATGCAATCATTCGGAAAGCAATTAAAAGAAGACAAGAAATCAATAAAGAAAAGAAAGATTTTGATTGCCGTGCTTATACGAAAGGATCCATAAAGATCCTGGACATTCCAAAAAAGATATTCGGAAAAGAAATTGGAAATTTAGAGGGTAATTTGGATTCTAACAGGCAGGGTTATATCTATTTATCAGAAACGATTTCTAAACTACATTTTAGTAAGCCCGGAAATTATTTTGAAGAAATGATCTCTTCCCGTATTTCAGGCAGAGATAATGGCTTCTCCTTTAACAGAGCTTCTTCCGTGTTATTTGATTTTTATGAAAACACCAATGAGTTTGGAAGACCGATAGTATCTCCGATTGCGGATTTTGCACTGGATTATTATAAATATAGTTTATTAAGTGTGGATACTTTAAGGCCGGACGGTAAACTACTTTTTAGAATTAGTATTCAGCCTAAGTTGAGTAGTTTACCAGCCTGGTCTGGTGTCATTTCAATTTTAGACGAATCCTGGAAGCTGCAAGAACTCGATCTTAGAATAACCGGAAAGCAAGTGCAGCAAGAACTGTTTGATACTGTATATTTAAGCCAGCTGTTCATCCCGGTAGACCAATTGGATCATTATGAGTTGCAAGCTCAGGTTTTTCGATTTAAGGCTGGTTTATTTGTCATTAAAATGGAAGGTAAATTTGCCGTAGTCTTTTCGGATTATCGGCACGAAAATTTAATGCAACCCGATGATAATAGGGTGGTGTTGAAAATCGAAAAAAATGCCAATACGCGGCTGCCTGAATATTGGGATACGATCCGGCCAGTGCCACTCAGTTTGGAAGAATTTGCAGATTATAAAATTAAGGATAGTATTAAAATCATTCGGGAGTCAAAAACATATAAAGATTCCATGGATGGTATCAGAAACCAATTTAAACCGATTCATCTGCTAACGGGTTATAGCTATCAGAATTCATATGAGCGTTCATTTATTTCTCTGGCATCACCTTTGGAGATTGTTCATTTTAATCCGATTCAAGGTTGGAGTCTGGGAGCCAAAGTTTCATTTCGAAAAAAATTAAAACCACACAATGAATTCAATGAAATTTACCTGGAAGCAAAATTTAATTACGGCTTTTCTGAACAGAAATTCCGACCCAATTTATTATGCCGATTTAGGTTTGACGAATTTAATAAATCAGAATTGTCATTTCAGATCGGGAAGGAGTTGGAAGACTTTGACCATTATGGAAACTCAATTATAATTAATGAAGTTGCTAATTTATGGTTAAAGAAAAATCCAGATCGATTTTATGATAACAACCGCTTAAGTATCAACTATCGGCAGCGTTTTTTATATGATTTTATATGGATTAGTGCTCTTCAATATGCCGATCGCAAAATGCTTTTGAATCATTCGAATTATAGTTTTTACCGTAAAGAGGTAAGCTACGAATCAAATGATTTTAGTCTTTCATTTGGTGAGCCATTTAAAATACGGCATGCTCAATTCCTATATTGGAGCAACCGGTTTCTTTGGCATCCAGGCACCAAGGTATGGATAGCACCGAATGTGACCAATTACTTTGAAAGTGAATTGCCAAAATTTTCCTTGAACTATATAATTGGACTTTATCCTAAAGAACGTGAACTCATCCACCGGATAATATTTAAAATACAAGGAACGATTGATTTACAAAAATGGGGAAGTTTAGATTATTCAGCTGCTGCGCAGACACTATTGCACGCAAATGATATCGATAGCCCTGAGTGGAATTTTCAACGGGGTAATTCATTTGTTGTAATTAAAGAATCAGATGATCAATCGTTTTTCCGGACACTGAAACCTTATGACAGAGCAACAGATAAACAGTCCGCGAACTATTTTTTTGAATGGGATTTAAAGGGTTTGTTATTTGATCGGATTCCTGGATGGAATCGTTTAGGATTAAAAGAGCTCATTCGTTATGCAGGGACTGTGAATGACCGGAATAAACCATTCAATGAATTTTCTATTGGGATCGGAAATATAGGTTTTAAAGTGTTTAGAATCCTGCGATTGGATTGGGTGCATA
>CAYMGR010000239.1:0-2333 GCA_964389985.1 uncultured Saprospiraceae bacterium | reverse complement strand
CCTATGCTATTTATCATCTCTCAGGAGGAACCAGTCAAATCAGCCTCAGCACCAATTTAAACTCGTTTTTGAGAAAGGAAATCTGATAAAACGATCCGTTTTTCAGTTAAATCCTCTAATTCAAGTCCTTTCACCCGTCAAAATTCTATTCCAGCAGCTCCAAGGAGCTAAAAGCCTTATCTAATTTTTATCTTTGCGGGCTAATCGAATCAAATGATTTATAAGGAAGTAAAAGGATTGAATTTGCCGGAAATTGACCGTGAGATGCTGGCATTTTGGCAGGAAAACGACATTTTTAAGAAAAGTATTCAAAACCGGGAAGGAAAAGAATCCTTTGTTTTTTATGAAGGCCCGCCTTCGGCCAATGGGAAACCTGGAATCCATCACGTGATGTCCCGTGCCGTCAAAGACCTATTTTGCCGCTACCAGACCCTAAAAGGCAAAAAAGTACATCGCAAAGGTGGTTGGGATACCCATGGTTTACCGATCGAGTTGAGTGTTGAAAAAGAACTGGGAATTACCAAAGAAGATATCGGTACTAAAATTTCAATCGATGACTATAACCATAAATGCCGGGAGACCGTTATGCGGTTTAAAAATGAATGGGATGATGTCACTCGAAAAATGGGTTATTGGGTAGATTTGGATCATCCCTACATTACCTTCGAAAATGAATACATCGAATCCGTTTGGTATTTGCTGAACGAAATTTATAAAAAAGGATATTTATACAAAGGTTATACCATTCAGCCATTTTCTCCTGCTGCCGGTACCGGTTTAAGTTCGCATGAATTAAATCAGCCAGGCGCTTATCGCGAGGTAAAAGATGTTTCTGCAGTGGCTTTATTTAAATTGAAACCAGAAAGCTATTCTGAAAAATTAAGCGCACTGTTTAATTCACTGGATGTTTTGGTTGCTGCCTGGACGACTACTCCCTGGACTTTACCCAGCAATACCGCATTAGCTGTTGGGGAATCAATTTCTTATTCAGTCGTTGAATGTCATAATCCATATACTCACGAATTAAATCATATTTTATTAGCTAAAGATTTAGTGTATAAATGGTTTAAGCAAGAGCACGAAGTATTTGAAAAACTGGCGCCGGCAAATGAAGATAAAAAAATTCACTTTCGAATTCTGATTCCTGAAATCAAAGGAAGAGAATTGGAGGGCGTCCGATATGAAGCTTTATTTGATTATGCAGTACCGGAAGAAGGAGATGCACATAAAATTCTTCTTGGCGATTTTGTTTCAACAGAAGATGGTACCGGTATTGTGCATATAGCACCTTCCTTTGGTGCAGACGACATGCGTGTCGCAAAAAAATATGGAATCGGTTCGTTAACCTTAGTGGATCGTCAAGGGCGATTCACAAAAGAAGTTTATGATTTTGCAGGAGAATATGTAAAAGAGGATTATCTCAGCGCGGAAGAAAAAGCCAAAGAGAAAATCCGTTTGGGCTTAGAAAAATATTTATCTGTTGACGAACGCCTGGTCATCAAATTGAAAAAGGAAGGTAAATTATTTAATTCTCAAAAATATCAACACAATTATCCGCATTGCTGGCGTACCGACAAACCCATTTTATATTATCCATTAGACAGCTGGTTTATAAAAGTTACAGCTGTAAAAGATCGTTTGATTGAATTAAATAATACCATCCAGTGGAAACCTGCATCAACCGGCACAGGTCGATTTGGCAACTGGTTGGAGAATTTACAAGACTGGAATCTTTCACGCTCGCGTTATTGGGGAATTCCAATTCCCATCTGGAGAAATGCAGATGGAACAATCGAAAAGTGTATCGGCTCATTAACTGAATTAAAAAATGAAATCGAACGAGCCAATAATGCATTTAATTTAAATCAGACACTCCCTAAGGATATCCATCGACCCTATATTGATGAGATCATTTTATGCAGTCCGGATGGAACAGAAAAACTTACACGAGAATTGGATTTGATCGACGTGTGGTTTGATTCCGGATCTATGCCTTATGCACAAATTCACTATCCATTTTCCACTCAGTCCCTCGAAGGTTTATTTCCCGCCGATTTTATTGCAGAAGGAGTTGATCAGACCCGTGGTTGGTTTTATACTTTGCATGCTATAGCTACTATGGTTTTTGATAGCGTAGCTTATAAAGCGGTTGTGTCAAATGGATTGGTCTTAGACAAGAATGGTGAAAAAATGTCTAAGCGCAAAGGCAATGTCGTGGATCCCTTTGAGACCATTGGTCAATTTGGTGCTGACGCAACGCGTTGGTATTTGATCAGCAATGCGGATCCCTGGGAAAATTTGAAATTTGATTTGGAAGGCATTACAGAAGTTCG
>CAYMGR010000238.1:0-2375 GCA_964389985.1 uncultured Saprospiraceae bacterium | reverse complement strand
GTCCAATGGGCATTCCTGCATAGATCCGTACTGGTTGGACACAACTGATTTCAAGGGTCCAGCAATTACAAAATCCTACATCACCCTTTCCTTTCATCATTGTGTTGAGGATGACTGATCAATTTCCGCATAGCAGAATTTCTTACAGCATTTAGAAATTGAAAGTACCGCGAAAGCAGTATGAGGAAGTGCTTGAGTTTGAAGGAATTTGATCGCCAAATAGAAAGTTAAAGAAGTATCTGGGCTAAAACAGGTCTCGTTTTTAGCTTGTATTAATTTCTATTTTTTAAAAATCCTAAGTTCTTTTAATAATTCATTTTCAGCGGTAAATAGTTTTAAGATGTAAATTCCTGATAAAATATCTTGTACATTAAGACGGTTTATTCCAGATACCAGATTGGCTTTGAGAACTAGTTGTGCATTTGCATTCACCAAATTTAATGTTATAGGTTTCTTAGTCATTGATTCAATCTTGATATCAATATAATCCTCCATCGGATTAGGATAAATAGAAATAATCGATGGGTATAATTTTGAACTTGTTGAAACCGTTTCAATGTTTATTGTTTTACAAAATGTATCTTTTCCGATCGGATTACTTGCTATTAAACACACATTAAATAAGCCACTTTTACTAAAAACATGTTGAGGGTTTTGCAAAGTGCTGGTATTGTCCATGCTGCCGGGATCTCCAAAATTCCATTCCCAGCTATTTATTTGAAATTTGCTTTCGTCTGTAAACCGGAATAAAAATTTGTTGCTGCTGTCTATTTGTTCTTTCCAAAGAGCAATGGGCAATCTACCGCGGGCAAGCGTATCACAGCTGGAACCTTCCAAAGGACCTAGTCTGAAATAAGGAAAATTTGGTAAGGTCGCATTGCTGGTAATTTGGATATGATGTTGTCTGACATCGCAAGCTTTACCTTGCAAGTTAGGTTTTTCAATCGTACTCAAGTAGGCTGGGTCCCTTCCATTATTGATGTATATTTTTCCATCCGGTGCAAGTTGCATAAAGGAAAAGTAACAAGGAAATAAGGGCATCCATTTAAAACCATCGATACTATCCACTCGAAATCTTTTTTCAAAGGGATTTGCATCTTTTAAATTTAATTGATATAACTCATAAGCAGTGCTTATATATAACCATCTACTGTCCGGTGAAAAAGCCACGCCTACAAAGTCATATCCAGGAATCGAATTAAATTTAATATTTGAATAAAGGCCAGTACAACGATCAAAATCTGCCAATAGGAATTCCCGATAGTTTTGACTGTTACGATGAAAAAAGCTATATGTAGCACCATCCGGGCTAAATTGGGCTTGACCATTTCCACTGGGCTCAAACGAATAGGGAATTTCCTGAATATGATGCAAGCTGATTCCGGAAGGATCAAACAAAAACATAAAACACTTTTTTCCCGAATAATTAAAGCAGGGTATCCACCAATCTCTTCCATTAGCATGCTTGCAAGCACTTAGACTGCCATTAACCAAGCTATCCGAATAAACTGAATGATTTTTATAGATGACATCCCCTCTGGCTGAATCAAGATTCATATCAACCAATGTGGTAAATAGATTTAAAGAATACCATAAAAAGGGCTTGCCATTTGTGGTTACATGAATTACTAAATATAAATTTTGTTTTTCGGGCCACGGAAGAACTAAAGCACCCCCTATTAATTTAGCTCCAGTCTCCTTTGAAGAATTTGCAAAAACGCCTGCTTCTAATCCATCTCCATTTTGCATAATTTGATGGTCTTTATTAAATATGGTGTGACCATTAGTATAAAACAATAAATTACCTAAACTATCTGAAATTGAAGCATTGGTATATTCCATTCTATAATCCACTTTGTAGGTTCTCTGCTCATGATAATTTCCCTGAGTATCAAAGGTCCATAAAATCCTGCTAAAGATTGAATCAGATTGCGTCCCGCACTGACCAAGCATCCAATTGAAATCTTCTTTTTGAGATTGCAATACGATGCTTGATCCGAGCAGGAATGTGAATAGTAAAGAGCAATTTATAACCTTCATTCGGGTTGAACCATAAATTTTTTAATGGCTGATTCACCTTGTTCGTTTACCAATTGAATCAGATACAAACCAGGTTTGAAAGGTTTCTTAATTCTTACTAATGCTTGATCGGATTGAATTTTTTCCAAAATTTCGCCACTTATATTATAAATTGAAATAGTGTTTTTAAGATGATTTGGATTATTAGCTAATGCTATAGTAAAATTAACTGAATTTGGGAATTTCAGAATAATATTTGCTTACTTTAGTAACAAACCGATTTTCGAGTTAGCCAATTATTTAAAACTACAAAAATCCAGTCAGGTATTTGGTGAAGACAGTGCGGATAAAACATT
>CAYMGR010000237.1:0-2396 GCA_964389985.1 uncultured Saprospiraceae bacterium | reverse complement strand
TTTGCCACCTGCTTTTACGAGCAAAACATAATTACGACTAACTAATTCTAATTTACTTAAATCTATTGCTACTGCTGAATTTACTGACAAATTCCATGATTGACTGGTTATGGGATCCACTAATTGAATCGAATGAATCGGCCATTTGGAATGAATAAAAATATAATCAGTCGCAGGATTTGGATATGCAATGACCTGTGCCAGTGTTCCGGAATGAAATTGATCTACCGCTACTAAATCCACTACATTTAACACAAAACTTGAATCCCTAACACACCCATTTTCCGTTTCAACTCTCAAATGAATATGCAATGTCGTTTGTGCGGGCTGATCTAATAACTCATTTAATTCAAGATAATGATTTTGAAGTCTAAAATAATGATTATCCTTTCCCAATGAATCATTTATAAAATGATAGCTGGCATCCAAAGTATCTTTCAAACTGTTATTAACCGACAGTTGAGCCATCGTATCCCCGATTTTTGCAAACCGATAAATTTCCTTAGTGCTGAGATTCATTTGGATGGTGTCCAAACCAGTTTCAAATAAAAAAGGTTTTTCATCATTGCCTATATTTAGGTTTTCGCCAAAATAAGTATCCGGTATCACATCAATTATTCGATCCTCCGAAGCATCATATATTTTAAATTTAATTTGATTCCCTGCAAATATGGAATCATAAATAGTCAGATAAGCATAATTCCGGTTATTACTCAATCCATCAAAATATTGAATTCCCCTTACCTCCCCATTAATAAAAGCTGCAATAATATCATGCTCATCTACAATTTCCTTACACTGGATAAACCCTACACCAGTCATCGTCATTGTGTATTCAAACTGTGCCGGATCAAAGCTCCAGTTTGGTTGTGCAAAAACAGGCATGGTGTTCACTATTAAAACGAACACCACACCAAATAATTTTAAATATACCATTCTCATTATAAGCTCGCTTAATTCGTCCGAATGATCATTTGTGATTTTTGCTTACCATCTGATACTAATTCAAAAATATAAGAACCAGAGGCCAAATTCATTTTCGTTAGATCCACAGGAATTTTATTAAATCCTTTACTGACTTCCAATTGCTTCATGTAAATAACCTTCCCATGTAAATCACTAATGCGAATTACACCATTTGGATCAGGATTCGTAGCATTGTACTCCATATAAATTATATTATCAAATACCTGAGGATAAACTTTAAATCGCTCCTGGTTCTCCTCAATCGATAATTTTTCGCAAACCGCTTTCGGTACCTCTACTATATAAGGGAAATCCAAACTACCTATTTCCTCGTTTGTTTTAAATGCAATCTTTTTATCCAAAGGATAAAATACATCCATATCCTTATCGATTAAATAAGCATCTAACAATTCTTCCTGATCACCTGCTACTGTAATGAATCCAAAATCTTTCTCATACAAATAATCAAATGGTGCTTTAGCTCTCCAATTCCCTTTGGAATCTCTTAGTCCAATTCCGTATCGACCGGAAGAAAAGGATTCGCTACATGGATTTTTAATTTCAGAAATGATCGTCATGTTGGATGGGTACAGGCTGTGATCCACAGTCCAATAATCATCTTCCCCGGTCCGCGTTGTTAAATCCGCAAAATTGTCAAACATTCCCGCCAAAGGATAATAAAAACTCTTTGGTTGGGATGCAGTCGATTTATACATATATCCTTCTCCGGGAATCATGGTCTTGAGACTTCCGACCCAACCAATAGAAACTCCACTGTAAACGGCAAAATTTGTTTTGCTTTTAATCACATCCCCGATGGCCGCATTCAAATTCCCTAAGGCTTGTGTAACGGATTGCTGTCTCACAGAAATAAATCCTATCCAGGTCCAGCCATTTGTCAAACTAATCAATTTCAAAGTTGGATTGGTAACAATGCCTCGTAATACCAGAGTATCATTCACTGACTTGTTTAATTTATACATAGACTCCGGTCGAATTCCATATGGACTTGCACCGGATACCAGAGAACCAGACCAACCACTTCCATTGAAATTTGCAAATTGATCTCTGTTTTTGATATTATCTCCACTTAATGCGATGGATGCTAAAATAGAGTTCAAATCTGTTGGGACAGGATTGGTTAAAAAGAAAGTCAACCAACTCCATCCTTTCTTGATTGGAAATTCATATGAAACATTAGCGTTGGTTTGGAAAATCTTAGGATCTACCAGTGTTCCTACTATTGTATTCACTTCAAATGTAAGATTGGCTGGCACAACAGTTACATCTGTATAAATTTTACCGGCACTTGCATCCCAAACCCGAAATGTCAGTGCTTCACCTGTAGTTAAATTGCTATAAATATTCAAGAACACCCGGTAATTATCGATTTGAGGAACATATTCTACATTGGCAATCCCTCTAATTTG
>CAYMGR010000236.1:0-2408 GCA_964389985.1 uncultured Saprospiraceae bacterium | reverse complement strand
TTTATTCAGGACAGGCTTTCCATTTTAAGACAAAATCAAAAAGTCGACTACTTTCGTCAAATACTGAAAGAAAGGCTTTGGGAAAAGGTTGAACAAAATAATCAGATCAGCGAATTCCTGATTCAAACAGAAAAAAACATCCTTCAACTTGAAATTAGTCCTGAAGAAGCCACTGATATCAGCATAGATTTTATTTTTGCGCTCTTAAGTAAGTAGTAGTAGTGTTCATGAAAAAAGGAATATGGGTTATCATTTGGCTTTTTTTTGCATTCAAAATTGATTTTGAGCCAAATACAGATATAAATTCAATCCCATCTGTTTTTAAATTATCCGCTCCGGTGCGACATGAACTGTCCATTACCGGAAGTTTTGGCGAATTAAGAAATAACCATTTTCATGGTGGTTTGGATATCCGTTCTTCGCGGGGCCCAACCGGCGATGATATTCTTGCTGCTGCAGATGGTTATGTTTCCAAAATCATGATAGAACCTGATAATTTAGGCAAATCTTTATACATCTCCCATCCAAATGGTTTGATGACCGTCTATGCGCATCTCAATGATTTTAGAAAAGATTTGAGCAATTACGTTAAAGCCAAGCAGTATGAATTAAAATCATTTCAGCAAGATCTCCACTTTGATCCCGATGATTTTCCGGTAAAGGCTGGAGATTTAGTAGCTTATATGGGTAATACCGGAGCCAGTCGGGGCAAACATTTGCATTTTGAAGTTCGCAATGCAAACGGGGATGAAGTTTGGGATCCGCTCCATTTTGGATTGCCCTTAGCGGATAACATTGCACCCAGTATTCGGAGGATAAAAGTGTATGGATACGATGAAACAGGGCAAGAAACATCCTCTAAAATTTTTAATAAACTTCAAATTTCAAAAATTCAAAAAGCAATTGAAATTCCGGGAGATGTTTTTTCCGTTGGGCTCGATGCCTTTGACCGTTCAAATAATTCATGGACCAGCACCGGTATAAAATCTATACAATTATTTATTGATGGTGGTTTGTTTTATCACTTTAGTGCGGATAATTGGAAACGTGATGACACCAAATACATTAATGCACATATAGATTTTAATGCTAAAACAAAAGCTAAAGGACAATTCCATCGGTGCTTTTTACTTTCCGGCAATAAAATGAATTTATACAAAACAGTGCAAAACGATGGTTTCTTTTTTATGACGGATAGCACCGAGCATCAGGTAAAATTGATCACTGGCGATGCCAATGGAAATAAAAGCGAAATCAGTTTTACAATTGTTAAACGTCCCTTTAAAGCGCCAATAAAAAAAGTTCAACTTGAAGATTGGTTATATCCTGATCAGGAAAAAATATTTGAAACTGCCAATGCACGTTTAAAGTATCCTGCTGGTTCTGTTTATGAGGATTTAAATTGTAAAATATGTAGCCATTCGAATCCATCCAGATTATCGTGTTCAGCCTGGACAGGTTTAAGACCTGCCTATGCACCAATCCATCTTCCTGCGGAAATCAGACTGAAACCAACTAAAACGATTCCAGAACATCTCAAATCCAAATGTTTTATCGCCATTGAAAAAGGAAAATCTGTTCAATCTGTTGGAGGTCGTTGGGAAGGTGACGAATTAGTAAGTCATGCAAGATCTTTGGGTCCATTTTGTATTATGATAGACACCATTGCTCCAAAATTAAATTTATTGGTCTCTAAAAAGAAGAAGTACGCATTAAAAAATCAACTTGCTTTTAGAGTGTATGATAATATTTCAACCAGCAGAGAAGTTCCGGCTATTCATTTTGATTTAAAAATTGATGGTCAATGGGTCTTAATGGATTATGATAAAAAAACAAACAGCATCCGTCACTATTTTGAAGATTGGTTAGGAAAAGGAAAGCACAGCTATGAAATCAGCCTCAGGGATTATCTTGGCAATGAAAAAACTTATTCCGGTAGCTTTATCAGAACTTAATTTATATCTTTAACTGTGATACCGCAGGATTTTAAACCCGATATACGACTAAAAATTGGAGATCCTGCTCCTGACTTTAAGGCTACCCTACAAGATGGTTCTCCTATCCAATTAAAGAACATTAAAGCCAAATGGATCGTATTATTTTTTTATCCGCAGGATAATACACCTACCTGTACAAAAGAAGCATGTAATTTGAGAGATCACTTCGAAGACCTCAAACAGGAAGGGGCTGTTTTGTATGGCATCAGTCCTGATAATGAAAAAAAACACCAAAAATTTATTTCAAAATTTGAACTCCCCTTCGACCTTATCGTAGATAAAGATCATCAGATTGCCAGTGCGTATAGTGTATGGGGTACAAAAAAATTTATGGGAATTATTTATGATGGAATCCATCGTTCTACTTTCATATTAAATAGTGACCACCTGATTCATCAGATCATTTATCCT
>CAYMGR010000235.1:0-2501 GCA_964389985.1 uncultured Saprospiraceae bacterium | reverse complement strand
CATGATAATATTTATGAAATTCTTTAGCAAGCTGGTATAAATAATTTGCTAAATGAGCGGGATCCAAAGATTGTAATGATTCGTCAATGGTACGATCATATTGCATTAATAATCTAATCAAATTTCTTTCAGAGCGTTCTATTTTAAAGGAACTTTGGGCAGGAGTTGTTTCATTCGATTTGCGCAAAATAGATTTTATCCTTACAAATGCATTTACGATATAAGGTCCTGTATGACCTTGCATATCTACCGACTCCTTAGGATCAAAAATCATTCTTTTTTTATAGGACACTTTTAAAATAAAATATTTCAAAGCAGCCATAGCAATTTGATTACAAATTTTACTGCGTTCTTCTAAAGGAAGTACTGCGATTTCCCCCCTTTCTTCCGCCATGATAGAGGCTTCATCTACTACTTCCTGAATCAAGTCATCTGCATCGACTACGGTTCCTTCTCTTGATTTCATTTTCCCCGTAGGCAAATCTACCATCCCGTATGAGCAATGAAACAAATGATTCGCGTAAGGCTGTTTAAGTTTTTTTACAATTTCAAATAAGACCTTAAAATGATAATCTTGCTCATCTGCTACCACATAAATATATCGATCCGCCTGATGCCTTTCATATCGTTGTTTAATGGTTCCAAGGTCTTGTGTAATATATACAGATGTCCCATCACTTCGCAAAACGATTTTATTATCCAAACCTACATCTTCCAAATTAACCCAAACAGATTGGTCCTCTAATCGGTAAAAAACACCTTCCTGAATACCCTTTTCAACGATATCCTTTCCTAGTAAATAGGTTTCAGATTCATAATAAATATGATCAAATGTAACTTGAAGCTTATCAAATGTTTCATTAAATCCCTGATACACCCAATCGTTCATTTTTTTCCACAGCAAACGAATCTCAGGATCATGGCGTTCCCACTTCAACAGCATTTCCCGAACTTCACGACCTAAAAAACTGTAGGTATTAAAGTAATCATTTTTAAATCGCTTAGAAAAGGATTCGAGCGATTCATCAGGCTTAGCCTTTTCCTTATATACCAATTGTGCTTCAGGAGAAGGTTGCCAATTGAAATATTCTTCATTAAATTTTTGGTCAAACAACACATAATAAGAACCTACAAAATGGTCTGGCTTAATTTTAGCCGCTTCTGGTGTAAGTTGATTAGAATATTTTTGCCAGGCTAACATACTTTTGCAAATTGCCACCCCTCGATCATTGATTACTTGAGTAGTTTGCGTAGGATGTCCTTTTGCCTTCAGTAGATTGGTGATGGACCATCCGAGTAATATATTTCGAATATGCCCTAAATGCAGTGGCTTATTGGTATTTGGTGAACAATATTCTACCAAATGTTTTTTAGGTGTTTTAGTTGGAATAATAATTTGATCTAATGCGCTCTTAAAATAGTGCTCATTTTGATCAATCCAATAGCTGTCTTTTAATGAAAAGTTTAAAAAACCTTTTACGATCGAATAAGATAAAATAGAATCTTGTTCTAAAAGATACGATCCAATTTTTTGTCCAATTTCATCCGGTTTCAAATTGAGTTTTTTAGCCCATGGAAACAAGATAAAGGTATAGTCCGCGTCAAATTCAGCTGAACAGGAGCTTATTGAAAATTCAGTAGCTACTCCCGAGTAATTAAAAACCTGTATAAAAGCATTTTGAAAAAGGGCCGAAATCGTATCCATCCAAGGCCCAAAAATAGGCATTAATAGCGAAAAAAACTGAAAAATGTTTGACCATAATTCCGAACTTGCCAAAAATGGCTATGGGTGCCAAACTGATGGTTCTGATTGTGTTCTAAAACCAACAGCCCCCCTTTAAGCATAATATCTGCTAAACCGATCTCGTCTGGAATCTTATCAAGCGCAGGCAAAGGATAAGGAGGCCCGGCAAACACATAGCTATACTGTTTTTTACAAGACTTAATAAATGCTAAATAGTCAGATTGGTAAAATTTGATATATGGATCAATTTCAAACGTCAAAGCCATTTTTTTAACAAATTCAACACAAGGCCGATGCAAATCCACATAGGTAACTGAAGTACACCCTCTTGAAATCATTTCATATGAGTGGGCGCCTGTCCCCCCAAACAAGTCCAACATTTGAGTGGACTCAAAATCTAATATATTTGTTAAAATATTAAACAAGGCTTCCCTCGAAATATCTGTTGTCGGTCGGGTTGGCCATTTATTTGCTGGAGGATTAAAACTTCTACCTTTCAAATATCCACCTGATATCCGCATACTGAGTCATTCAGGTTAAATTCAAATGTTTTTTCAATAGTAATTCGGGTAAAATAAATTTTTAGCAACCTCAATATTTGGGACTGGTCATCAATCTGCCCGAATAAGTGAATTGCTTGTGTGTTAAAATTAAAGTCATGCAATTTATAAATGACTGAAATATGGTATAAAAGATCTTCTGCAGTTTCAAATTCAATGAGATTTAAAAAAACAGGATCAGCCAGTCGCATGATATA
>CAYMGR010000234.1:0-2526 GCA_964389985.1 uncultured Saprospiraceae bacterium | reverse complement strand
CACCTTTTTGTCCTCCTAGTAAAAGGGTGAGTGCATTTATATCTGTTTCCAGGAATATTGACTTATCATTCCTTACTCCTGCCCGGATTGCCCAGCTTTTAAATTCAAGTCTGGCGCCGAAAGAAGTGTCGAATATTGTAGTTGTCGCATACTCATTGCCATATATAAATTCCGGAATGAAATCACTTATGCTCACAGTTCCCCCGCTTCCGTTGCCAAAGACATTGATAACTGTTTTAACTGCCTCGTCTTTTTTTATTATAAGCCCGACATCTAATTGGCTATTCCCTGTATAGTTAAGCTTTAAGATAATATTATCTGTGATTGGGAATTCCAAAGTCGGCCCAGGGTTAAAATATATGCCAAGGCCAACTCCTTCCACTTTGTCCTTGCCGGAATTCAGGACGGGGTAAATTTGCCCTCCGACTGTATCCGTTAAAAAAGGAAGTAATGGAAATTTCAAAATCCGAAGCGTATCTGCATTATCAATCGTAACAACATTAATACCGTTGTTAAATGTTTGCAGGGTGGAAGGAATCGGATTGACAATTTCGGAATGAAAAAGGACGCTGTGTCCGAATCTATTTAAGTTGCGTATTAATTTATTGAATGCTATATCATCCGTATCCCAACGATAGGTTTTTTTTAAACTATCAACAGGTTTTGAAATGAAATCTCCAAACTCCTCCCATTTTATTTCGCGATGAATATATGGTGCATGAGATGGGGTAAGTGCAATCGAAACAAATTCCTGTTCAATAATGCCAGCTAATATAAGTGAGGCATAGACAACCGGAAATTTTTCTTCGAGCAACCTAACAATGAGGTAATCAAATAACTGCCGCGGCAGTTTTTGGACTATATCGGTATCAGTTAAAAAACTTTCTGAAAAATTATCCTGTATAAGAATGCCTGTTTGGTTGATCAACTGAATCGCTCCATGAAGGCCCTGAATGATATCCTGTGTGAGGCCGACATAATCAGGGTCTGTATTATTGTTAAGGGTTTCTTCAATTTGATCGATCAAGTTCAAAATTGAAGTAAGAATGGGCTTAAAATCATCAAATATCAAAATCTCGGCAGGTGGCAAATAGCCAAGTTCTTTCAAAAAATACTTGGCGCCATCCGGGTTATCAATGGCATCCACTATCGGATTAAATAGTGAAATAACAATATTAATCAGGGGGGTAACATTATCATTTTTCGACGTTTCCATGGTAAGTCAATTATTATTTTATTGACTGAAATTAGTTAAATAGTTTTTTCGAATGCTCCTTTGCTTATTAAAAAATTTTGGTAGGCAGTGCTGAAGTCAACTCTTGGTCTTATTACAAATACATCCGCATTGGAATTCATTTTGATAAATGGTTCAGATCTTTTCAAATCCTCGAAAGTCATCGTTTTCTTGATCAGGTTATCGGTTTCGAAAAGTCTGATTGTTTCAAATTTTGCTATCTGCGGATTGTAATATTTAAATCCCCAGTTACTTAGTTTATATTTTGTATTAGAATTAAATGTGGCGCCCAAAAAGTATATATTTATTTTTACTGTTTTTGAAATAGCCGTTGAATCTTGGCTTTCAAAATTGGCTATTAAAAAAACGTTTCCTTCATTTACTATTTGTTGAATTACAAATCCAGTAGTTATTATTAATTTTTCTCCCTGCGAATTAAAATGTTCAAACGGAAGGTTGTATTCGAAAAAATTATAGTCAATACCGTCTTTATTTCTCGTAACCACATTCACATGGGCAGAAGGGTTAAGTCCATTGGTTTCCAGGTTTTTTAGATGTTTAGTTGTAATGTCCTGGATTGATTTCATATTCCAGGTTATTCTATTTAGCATATCTGTTGCCAATGACAGAATTGTCCCTGACAGTCCATGTCCTGCAACCTTGAATGAAGCTTCAAAAGCCTTTTCTTTTATTGACCTTGAATCAATTTCCAGGACAAATGAATGTTCGCCTCCCCATGCTCCAGTTGGCTCAAGAATTCCATATAAAGGGTGATTCCGAATATAAATATGATCACCTACTTGTAAATCATCTAACTTGATACTCTTTTGTTCAAATAAAGCTTTATCCGGTCGGCTATCGGAGAGGAAGTGAAAAGGAGGGTAATTATGTTTATATAAATAAATTTTTGCCTCCGGCGAGTAGCTGTTAACAACGCTCTCAATTGTTATTTTCCTGGTAAAAGGATTTGCTCCAATTACAGTAATTTGTTCATTTGTATTTCCTTGATTTATCAGGCAAGGTAAATTAAGGTTAAAAATTTTATCATCATTGGAGTTCATCACTGTTAAATCGGCGCCAGAATAATAAAATATAAAGGATCCAATTCTGCCAACTTCCAATTCAACATTATTTCCTGGAACAAGACTTGCAGTAGTTTCTGTGAGCAAATGATTTCCATCTTCCCAAGTTCCAAGGTGCGAAACTGGATGCTCAATTTTCAGATATTGACCACCTTCCGAAACCAAATAAGTAAATAATATATTTATCAAACACAAAACGCGCCGCTGTGC
>CAYMGR010000233.1:0-2531 GCA_964389985.1 uncultured Saprospiraceae bacterium | reverse complement strand
TCCGGTTGGATTTTATTCATTCAATGCCGGAAATACCCGTTATTGTTGCAACATTACGGAAGGCATGGAATATGGATTTCAGTTTGCCGGAAATTGCAGAAAAACAGATGGCTTTGGTCACAATGAAATCCGCGGGATCCGTGGTGGATTGTTTTTAGCCAGTTCTACCATTTTGGGAAAACAATTTGACAAAGGCAATCTTTGGTATGGGAGTTTTCCTTCGCCTACAGCTAAAACAGGTGGTGCAATTAATCAAGGTGATTATCGAGAAATTCAAGAATCCTTATTTTTTATTGAAACATGCGATGATCCATTATGGCCACCCAATATTTATCCCACTCAATCTTGCAACACCGAAAAGACTAATTGGTTTTTACCATCTGATGGTGCTTCTGCCGAATGTGGAGCAGACAGTGGTTGTGATCCAGAATTTTTAGCACCGGGTCACGAATTGGAATTTGCTGATATTGATGAAGGTGATGAGCACGTCGCACGAGGAATGATGTCTGGTGGGGATTATGGGTTTAGCCTGGATTACGAAGGTCGCAGACAATTGCTGGAGCGCTTATATCTGGATGCCGGATCTCATTCTCAAAATGCCTATGTGGACAGTTTTTATACAGCAAGCTTAAGCAGTTCGTTTGCAGCATTACTGGATTTAAAAATGGATATAGATACCTTGTTGAGTTATACCAGTACCCAAACAGGTATTCTTGAAAACGTTTACGCCAATATGCTTGTGGCCAGTGATTCCATCCGGATTTTAGATAGTTTGTTAACACTGGCTTCAACCGAAGGAGATAGTACCAGTATTATTAATTTACGCACGGGTCAACTGGCTTCAATGGATACCTTATTGATTGATTTTTTGGAAGTGTTGGAAGAACACAAAACACAAATTCTCGATGATAAAGATGATTTAATTTACGCCAACAGCATCATTACTCCTGACAATATTATTGACACCAATGAAATAATGATCAATGATATTTATCTCAATTATATTGGTGAAGATGACTACGAATTTACTTTGACACAGACAGAAGATCTGGATGAGGTAGGTCAACAATGTCCTCGTGAAGGCGGAACCATCGTTTATAAAGCAAGAGCCTTATATCATTTGAATGAGGAAGGAACTTATGATGACTTATCATGCCTGGATACCTCCTTTATTATTCGGAAAAAAGGAGTAAGTCAAAATGAGATTGCGTTTGAGTTAGTACCCAATCCGAGTCATGGATTTTTTGATCTTAAAATTTTTGGCAAAATACAATCAGCTGAGCTGCAATTTGAATTATTCAATACACAAGGTAAGATTTTTTATAGCTTAAAATTGAATAAAGCTGATTCGATCAAACGCATTAATATTCCTGAATCATTGAAGGGCATATTTATTGCTAGCTTAAAAGATGGTCAAAATAAGATTGACCGGAAACGGATTACTCTATTTTAACATGTTTTCATTTTAATCCTTTAACTGGCTGGATTTGGTTTTCTAAAATCAAATCCAGCTTTTCAAATAATACAAATATGCATTTAAGAATTGTGATATATATTGCGATGATAATCACTAATCCCTATGGTGGCATAAGTCAAAAATATGATTTTAAATGGTTAATGGGTTACAGTTTTGCTGATAACCCCTTTGATACAGGATGGGGCTGTGCAATTATGGATTTTGATACTCCAGATGGCAACCCAATATTTTACGAAGAGCAATTTAAGAAAATAGATTCACAAAGGGGTTGCACTAATATTTGCGATACCTACGGTAAATTTCTTTTCGCCTGCAATGGAGCCTATTTAGAAGGGCCTAATGATAGTTTAATGGAAAATGCAGATGATTTAAATGATGGGATTAAGTATCCTGAATTAGGAACCTCTTCTTTCCAATCATCACTAATCCTTCCCTATCCCGGAAAAAATAATCAATTTATTGTTTTTAACAAAGTGAGTTTTTACTTTGACAATTATGGTCTTAGCCACAACTCTTTGGAATATTCAATTGTAGATATGAGTTTAAACAAAGGCAATGGTAAAATGACCAAACGTAGAATTGTAGCTATAAAAGATACTTTAGATGACAGTTCATTGACTGCAGTAAAACATGCCAATGGACGAGATTGGTGGATTGTAGTTTCTGAAGACACTAAACTCTCCTATTATGTTTTGTTTGTGGATCCTTCAGGGGTAAAACTGATAAATAAATTTGAATTTAATGTTATAAAATCCAGAGGCGAAGCAGGGCAAACTATTTTCTCAAACTCAGGCAAATATTTAATAAGTGCTTTGGGTGATGGTTTTAAAAATATTTATCACTTATATTGGTTCTCCTTTGATAGATGTAATGGCATTATCTCAAATTTTAATAACATAAAAATTCCCTATCAAATAAACGATTGGGATGCGGGTTGCAACTTTTCAAAATTTGATAATTTCATATATTATTCTTGTGAAGATACATTATATCAATTTACAATAATTAATGGCGTCCCAACAAATAGAAATGTAGTTGCGGCTTATGATGAATT
>CAYMGR010000232.1:0-2543 GCA_964389985.1 uncultured Saprospiraceae bacterium | reverse complement strand
TTTAATATGCAAACAAAGCTATGTCCCAATTGCGGAGCGGAAGTTAGCCAACGATTTTGTGGACAATGCGGTGCAAAAATCGGTAGAAAGGATATCAGTTTAAATTCATTGTTTCAGGTACTCGTTGAGACGGTAACCAATTGGGAACAGAAGATGATGGTTACCTTGAAAAAATTGGTCATTGAGCCAGGTCGTGTAGCTCATTCAGTTATTGAAGGAGAACACCGAACGTATTATCATCCGGTTAAATTCTTATTGTTCTGGGCGAGTATCAATGTATTTGTAGCTGTTTTCCTAAAAGTTAGTTTTGGAGCGCTTGACCCAAATCTTTCTCCACTCGAAAAGGCATTTGATGAATTTATTCGGAATTATATATCCCTGATTTACATGGCAGCTGTTCCAGCAATGTCCTTAGGACCGTATCTGATTTTTAAAAAACATGAACCTCGCTTTGTTCATTATAATGTAATTATGTGTTATGTGGTAGGATTTGGTTTATTGATCAATATCCCTTCTTATTTTATGGTTTCAATTTGGCGGGAGACAGAGTTTGTCAGGAATATCATAGGTCCTGCATTTCCGATTTTGTATTGTACTTATTTTTTTCATAACTATTTTAAATCTTCTTTATGGAGAACGATCCTGGCAGGAATTTTAGCTGCCTTGCTATTATACATAAATTCTTTAATGATATTATCGATTCTATATGTAATAATGAGCTCGTTTTATTAAGAAATAAACAAGTTTTGTAGATTATAGATTATGTACCTTTACCCATATCAATTAGATTATTTTTTTAATTTCAAGAGTATGACATTTTTAAAAACGATTAGTATCTGTCTGGCCTTAACAATACATTCATTTGCCTTTTGTGGAGAAGGAATGTGGCTGCCGCTATTCCTTAAATCTTTGAATGAAAAGGAAATGAAATCCATGGGCATGAAAATATCAGCGGATGATATTTATAATATTAATAAGGGATCTTTAAAAGATGCCATCGTGCAATTTGGAGGTGGCTGCACGTCTGAAATTATTTCTAACCAGGGATTAATGTTGACCAATCACCATTGCGGCTATGGATATGTGCAGTCGCTATCAAGTGTTGAGCAAAATTATTTAAGAGATGGTTTTTGGGCGCCTAATCAATCGGGTGAATTAGCTTGTTCCGGTCTGACGGCCACACTGATTGTTCGAATGGAGGATGTTACCGGCAAAGTGTTTGAAGGAATGGATAAAAATTGGAATGAACTGAAGCGACGAAATAAAATTGATGAAAATATTGAAAAATTAAAATTGGTCTTACCAAAGGAAGTTGACCAGGAAATTATCATACGTGCATTTTACAATGGAAACCAATATTTTGCTTTTATTACTGAAACCTTTAAAGACATCCGCTTAGTAGGAACCCCACCTGAGTCCATTGGCAAGTTTGGAGCCGACACAGACAATTGGGTATGGCCACGTCATACCGGTGACTTTTCTTTATTTAGAATTTATGCAAACAAATCTAATCGCCCAGCGACCTATTCAAAAGATAATGTTCCTTATAAACCCAAGCACTTTCTTCCTATTTCAATGAGTGGCATTCAGGAAGGAGATTTTACGATGATATTTGGATTTCCGGGACGCACAACAGAATATCTTATTCAGGAAGGGGCCCGTCAGCAAATAGAAATTTTGAATCCAGTGCGGATTAGTTTGCGCGATAAAACCTTGAAAATAATGGATAAGTATATGCGTGCAGATCCTAAAACAAAGATTCAGTATGCCTCAAAATATGCAGGAATAGCCAACTCCTGGAAAAAGTGGATCGGAGAGAATCAAGGGATGAAGATCAGCAATGGCTTAGATAAAAAGTTAAAGATGGATGCGGAATTTCAAAAACGGGTTGACCAGAATAATAAATTTACTGACTATAGGAAGTTGATCCCGGACATGGAATTTTTATATAAACGATTAGAACCATTTACCAAAGCTCGCGAGTATTATGCTGAAACATTTGTGCGCAATGTAGACTTATATGATTATTTCCAGGTAGTGCAATCCCTTATCAATACCTATGAAGGAAGAGGGGAGGCAAAATTTAATAGCAGTCGGGAAGAAATTTTAAAAAATCTAGATGCCTATTTTAAGGATTTTAATTCTGCTATTGATCAAGAAATATTTTCAAGTTTGCTGGAGCAATTTATATCTGAAATGAATCCTGCATTTGTATTTAATTCGTTGAGAAGTGAATTAAAAAGTCTGAATAATGATTATAAGGCATTTGCAAAGCAACTTTATACAAGTAGTAAACTGACCAATAAAGATAGTTTTGCTGTTTTGATGTCTCTTGATTATACCCATTGGATAGCAGCTGTTAAAGCAGACCGGTTAATTCAATTTTATGATGATATGAATTTTTATCAAAACAATGATATTAATAAACTTTGTTTTGATTTAGAAGAACAAATTAATGCGTTGCGGCGGAGTCATATGGCTGCTTTGTTAGAGGTGTTTCCGGAAAGAAAATTTTATCCGGATGCCAATTCTACGCTGCGGGT
>CAYMGR010000231.1:0-2625 GCA_964389985.1 uncultured Saprospiraceae bacterium | reverse complement strand
AATCTGATTTAAGCGGGAAAGAATATTCCATACTTGAAAGAGTACCTGCAAGTTCCATTCGCAAGTCCATTTTTGAACTCATTCAGCATGAAAATCCAAACTTTGGTTTAGGTAATTGCCTCTCTATTTCTGAACTCAATTTGTATCGTGAAAAATTCATTTCTAATACCTTAATCAAAGAGGTCGATGATTTAGTTGAACTGAGAGAAAATGTATTACTGGCTATTAAAGATCAAACGAGTTTAACGGATCAAATTGAAAAAGAAGAATTTCAAGTATTAAGCTTTGGGCAAAAATTGTCTGACAGAGTCGCCTCCTTTGGTGGAAGTTGGATCTTCATTTGCACCTTTTTAGGGTTTATTATCTTTTGGATAAGCCTAAATGTATTATGGATGAGCCAAAACCGCTTTGATCCTTATCCATTTATATTGCTTAATTTGATTCTCTCTTGCGTAGCAGCTCTCCAGGCACCCATCATCATGATGAGTCAAAATAGACAAGAGGAAAAGGATCGGGAGCGGGCTAAAAAGGACTATATGATTAACTTAAAATCCGAATTAGAAATCAGAATGTTACATGAAAAATTAGATCATCTCATTCTCCATCAACAACAAGAATTAATTGAAATTCAAAAATTACAGATTGATATGATGAGTGATATCATGAATAAAATCAGATCCTAGAAAACACATGAATCTATCTGGATAATCCTATCGATAGTTTTTCTGTAAGGGCAGCCCATTTACTTCCACTAAATTCTCTAATTCATATTTAGCAAAAAAGTACTGCGTTCCCGTGGTGTCAAATTTTCGAACATAGCCATTTTTTAGTCCGTCTTTATACTCAACGATTAATTTTAGCTTTCCATTTTCGTATAAGCTGGTATCCCCATTAATTTGTTTGTCCTTTAAAAAATATTGAATTTCCTCAATGGCACCATTTGGATAATAAAATATACTTTTTCCAGTTTGGAAGTCATTTTCAAAAAGCCGAACGGATTTGATTTTGCCATCTTTATAATAATCTATCATCTCCCCTTCTTTTTTATTGTTTACCAGCTGTGTTTTTTTGCTAATAGCACCCGTGCCATAATATTGCAATTCTTCTCTGTGATCACTTTTACAAGTTAAAACAAAGCAGCTCAACATCAGTCCGATGAAAGAATAAAGTATTTGGTTAGATCGTTTAAACATCTTTAGATTTTAAAGAATACAAAATTACTAAAACAGAAAGAGCCTGTATGTATCACACAGGCTCTTTCTATTAGAATATTAATTTATTTATTTATTATTTCTTCCAAGGAAGTTTATTCACGGCACGACCAATTTTAGTACCGAAATTCACGCCTTCATCACAATCCATTCTCCAGTGTACACCCAATAAAACTCTAGACCAGGCATTTTCCAAAGCCATTTCGTATAAGCTTCCGAAACTTCTTGGTTTGCCTTCAAACTCAGTTCTGTTTTCATGACATCTGTCTGTCATAGAATACGCATAGCCAAATACACTAGCTAAAGCTTCCGCAGCGGCTGCACCCATGGTTGAGTGACCTGAAGGATAGGCAGGAAATGGTGGAGTAAATCCTTTATCTCCTGTTAGTGGATTATCCAAATTAGGTTTGTAATTTTTGTCTATCACTTTCAAGATATAAGTTGCAGGACGTTCAACATTATAAACATATTTTGAATTCCACGCACCCACAGCAGCATCATTAAGAGCCATACCACATTTAGCATAGGCAATTATAGCTGTTTCCAGATTTGATTTTTCAGTTTCAATAATTTGATTTGCTACCGCAATCCATCGTGGACCAGGGCTGAATGTCAGATTGAGTAAGTCGTCACTCCAAAATTCACCAACCCATTCTGTCTGATAATTTGAAGCGGTTTTGGTATACACTTGTAAAGCTTGTGAATAATATTCTGAATTTGGATTTTCTGAATATTGCATAAAATAAGCGGATGGAGGTAAACAAAGTTTTTCCGTTTCAGTTATCGCAAACGTTCTAACTTTTCCGAATACAGAACCCATCGGTTTAGTAGGACCTGGAACAGTAGGCACCCAATCACCAGGACCTCTATAGTGTGCTGTATAATCATAATTTCCAAATGGATCTTTGTAATGATCATGACCATAATAATCTGTAGTTGACCAATTCCACATAGCCAAACCTACCTCATTTCCGAAAGCTTTGGATTGATTAAATACTTCTTCACCAGCTTCAGCCAATAATTTATCATTTTGACTATTGATCAAACCATCCACTCTAAGTTTTACATCAGGTTTGATATCCGGGAAGAATTTAGGGATCATGGTCGTGTAAACTGAATGTACGACAGTTGGCCAATGGTATTTCACACCCGATTTTGCTTTTGGAAGGTTGAGTCCAGAATAACGGCTTGCCAAAGAATTATAGTTTGGCATTCCGCTGATGCAAGCTTCATAACAGGCTAATCCCATTAATCCTAGAGATCTTGGAGCCGGGCCCGGTCTGTAACCTGCTGCATAACGCTCAATTTCCAGAAACATTTTATTCCATTGAAGATTTACATCTGCATTAAAATCGGCCACATGACCAGATTCAGTTTTCTTGTCATCGTCTTTGCTACACGAACTGTAAAATAA
>CAYMGR010000230.1:0-2677 GCA_964389985.1 uncultured Saprospiraceae bacterium | reverse complement strand
TAAATACCAACGAGCAAAGTCAGTTTTTAGATAACTGCATTGCATCCAATGTATCGATTGGAACGGTTCTCATGCCTGGAACCAGCATACGATATGAACAAGGCAGTCCCGGAAGAATTGCAAATAATTGTTTGCAGTCTAATGTGGATATTTATTCCCCAATGTCAGCTGATCGATTTGAATACTATTCAAGGAACTTTCCTAAGGAAACGCATTGTGATCCAATTGATGTAAATTGTGAAAGGCCAACTAACAACTTATCAGATGGTGGTACAAATAATTACCAAGTTAATTTGATTTCTTATCCGGTAATTGGTGGTTGTATTAATGATATTGATGATAAAAATTTACTTAGCACAGAGGATTCAAGATTAAATGTATTTACTACGAAAATAGCCTATGAATTTGAACCAGAAAATTTAATACTACGTTCCAATTTTGAAAATGCAAAGCAGACGCTCAGAAATACTTTGCGTCATACAATCGGACAATTGTTGGATAATGGAAATATTGAAGCCGCCATTTCAATTTTAAACCCAGAAGCATCCCATTTTGAAGCCCGGGCTTTATTGAGTCTATATTTACAAACCAACATGCTCAGTCAAGCCAAAGAATTGCTTGAATCCAGTGTTTTTCTAGCATCAGATGATCTTGCTTTTAGAACTATTCAACAAATCAATATTCAGCGTATTGAACAGGGAAGTCAGTTTGAACTTAATTCGGAGCAGGAACTTATTTTAAATCAGCTGGCAAATGGAAATTCAAAATCTAAGGCTTATTCAAAAGCTATTCTGGCATTCACATCCGGTCTATCCTACGCACCGGAATGGAGTCCTTTCTTAATCACCACCGAACAACGAAATTCTGAAACTCAGACCAATAAAGCATTTTCTTTTGAATTTTATCCAGTTCCAGCAAAGGATTACTTGGAATTGCATTACACTAAAAGTATTGAGCCGGGTTATGTCCTAAAACTCTACAACCATTTGGGAATCGTTCAACTAACCAAATCACTAGATCCGTCTGGAATAATTAAAATTGATCTGAGCACTTTTACTGCAGGTCTATATTTGGCTAGTATTGAAGACGCTGATCAAACTAAAATTGAATCGAAATCATTTATTATTCAAAAATAGATTTAAATGGAGTCAATAAAATTGGAAATAATATGAAGAATATATTTGTAATGATCTTTTGTTGGTTTACATTCTATTTAAATGGTTTTAGCCAAGATTATTTTAGCCGATATTTTGACTTTTCAGGAGACAATGACGGAGCATGGAATATCATGCAGGTAAATGACAGGTATTATGTGTATTCAGGTAATTTTTGTCATCAGAATACACTTCCATGCTCCGGATTGCTTTGTTTTGACCGAAACCTGGATTTGATTTGGAAGCAGGAGCTTGACTACATTGCCCCGCTTTATTATGACTGTATTACTTCTGATGGAACATATTTATATGTAGTAGGAGCCGCCCCTTATAAAGGAGGAGAAGAATTTAATTTGCTTAAATTTGATTTGGATGGAAATTTAATCAAATCCAACTATTTCGGACCATTTCTTGAAACTAGGATTCCGTTTAGCTTCAATTACTTTCAAAATCGATTATATCTAAACCTTAGCTATTTTCATGATAGCGGTAAAAGTGGATATGATTCCACTCAAATTTGGGTTTTGAGCACTGATTTTGATTTATTGTATCAATTAGCAGATACGGATAAAAAAAATATTGAAAGTTTATTAAGTTATTTACCCACCTTAGATGGTAAGTTTATTGGAATTAAAACCATGTCATTTAATTCCAGGGAAATGGTAGGGTTGGTTAAAAAATTTGATTCAAGTGGGAACGTATTATGGTCAACCCTTATTGGAACTAGTACAAAATCCCCTAATTTTAGTCCTAAAATTTTACCAACAAGCGATACATGCTTTGTTGTTATTGGTAGTCAAACAATAGATGTATTTTTTAATGACACATTCCCACATCAACCAAAAATTTATAAATTAGATAATTCAGGCAAGCTACTTTGGGAGCATACTTTTTATTCCAAACGACCTAAATTATTCATTTCTTTATTCGAAGCAAAAAATGGGGATATTATTGCTGTCGGTGATGACGAAAATCCTGGAAAATATTCACGTTATAAAGTGAATGGTTGGGTGGTACGTTTTTCTCCGGATGGAAAATTGCTTTGGGAACACAGTTATAATGATACAATTAGCTGGAATGGGTATAGCCATTTTTATGACGGCCTGGAACTGGATGATGGTTCATTAATCTTTTGTGGTAAAGTAAAGCCAAAGAAGGATTTTATTTTATTTGAAGATTCTGACAACTGGATAGTGCATACAGATGCAAATGGATGCATTCTTCCGGGCTGTGATAGTTTCCAAGTCCTGACAAAGATCCACTCCCTCAAAACGGGGTTGACTTCAGATGTTCGTTTTACCAATCCAGTTGCAAATGAATTAGTTGTTGAAAGTGATTTTTTTACAACGCCCGTAACAATTACCATTACAGATCTAAAATCATCCAAAATTCTTGAATTGGACAATTGGCTGCTACCTTTTAAATACAATACATTCGATCTACCAAAAGGAATTTATCTCTTAACTATCCAGGACATTAAGTCGCATATAACTAAAACATTTAAATTTTTAAAAACATGAACC
>CAYMGR010000229.1:0-2762 GCA_964389985.1 uncultured Saprospiraceae bacterium | reverse complement strand
TATGTATTATGGTCTTTTTTAATTTGTGGGGTTTTTGACCAGTTTTGGTGTACAATCTGGTAGACTATAGTTTAATTGAACCTTTCATTTTGGATACCTGTACATTTAGCTAAAATGAAGACTGGTAATTCCAAATTTTACTTTTTTCTACAAAGGGGCAAATTCTTGATTAATCCTTAATAGCTTTATTTTCTTATGTTTCATTTTTTAGCAAACAAAACTTAATCCAATTAATTATGAGTAAAAATGAAACCTGGATGACCAGGCAATATTGGAAGGAAATTGGAGGACTTCTCATTGAAGAATACTTGGTAGTTAAGCAAACTCCTCAAAATGGTCCAAGAAGATTAGATGGTTTAATTGTTTTAAATGAGCCAACAGAAAGTAAACCATATTTGCGATATGACATAAAAGATAAGGATGTTATATGCATTCAAACCAAAAATAGCAGACTCGGTATGTATGTAATGGGGCAAGCATTTTTTAGTAGAGAATTGTTAGGATTGCATTCTCCAAAGTCAATTAAAACTGTAATTTTAGTTCCAAAAAATGATTCAGTATTGATTGAATTTTGTAAAAAATATGATATTGATGTCGTTATAATTCAAGAACCTAATTAGTTTCCGGTTTTACTTAAAAATATTCATTTCAATTAAAATCATGTATTGCTTTTTGCCGAAGCAAGCTGTATCGTATAAAATCTACTATTGGTACCAGGTAACCGAAAGCTATCTACCAGCTTTCCAAAATGGGCCAGGGCTGGTAAAATATTCTGTTCGGTAAAATAATGAAAATGAAAATTGTCTAAAGCCTGACCTTGTCTTAATTTTTGATTTCTTCTTCGAAATGTTTTAAAATGAATCAAGCTTTGAAGATTAAACCGGAGCATTTTCCAAAGGAAGGGAATTAATTGATGGGATTTGAATAATTCAGGATAAGATACTGCTGCTATTTGTTCGCTGACGATGCTGGCATCGTGTAAGCCTATCCAAACAACCATTCTCGCCTGTGGGCTTGCAATCTTTTGGATGGTTGCTGAAACAGATTCCAAATCTTCAAAATGATCTAAACTACTGGCAAGTAATATTAAATCAAATTTAGTTTGTAATACCTCTGCTACATCTTCAATCCGGCTGCAAATAAAGGGATACTTTCTTTGATTGATTTGATGACGGATTGGATCCAAGCCCACATAAACAGTTGGAAGATTTGGATTTTTTCTGTTTAGAAATTCAATGTACTTTGGATAATTTGGATTAATTCCACAACCAATGTCCAACATAAAGTTTGCAGGATGTAAGAGTAATTCTTTAGCAAGATAATTTTCTAAAGCTTTGTAAGTTTCTTCTATGAGTTCATCAAAATGTTCTAACTCTTGTTCATATTCCGGTTGCGCTTCAGATTGCTTGGTTTCCCATTCAACAGAAGCTTCTTTGGGATCAATATGCAAATAGGCTGATTGGGATCCTGCGCTTCCTTTAAATAACGTTCCGTCAAATTGGTAGGTTTCCATAAATTTTAGATTCGACTGTATTGTTAATTTAAATCTTATAGAATAAGAGTATCCTGGGATGCATTATGTTTATTGAATGGATTGTGAAACATTAGATTAATACAACGCAATTAAATTTGTACTATTATAATAGCTTACAAAATATAGGGAAACACAGCCTTTCGTGTTTTTGGATAATCCGGAAACTGATTTTGATACCATTGGTGGTGCGCTAAGGATCTGGGCAGTACATTGGCAAGAGTCCAGATAAAAAAGGATAAAGCTGGAAGATTCCAGCATGCAATAGCAAATCCTAACCACTCCAACATTTCACCAAAATGATTGGGACAACTGACCCATTCAAATAATCCACCCTTGGGAATCTGATAGGTTTGTTCACCAGGTTTGCGTAAGCGAATTAAATATTGATCTGAAATCAAATTGATAACAGCGCCGGTGATCATCATGCACATCCCTATAATAAATGAGGCACTGTAATAATGTAAAGAGTCATCCGTTGCAAAATGTACCAAATAATATCCAATGAAAAAGCCATTCACCAGATTAAAGAAAATAGCGGACAATACAATAATCCATGGTATGGTTTTTCCCCTGGTTCTTAATCGAAATGGATAGATCAAACTCCGGTAAACATAGTGAATCAAATAGCAAGCTGTTAAAACAAAATAAACGGAGCTAATCTGATCTTTTGCTTTCCATAAAAATCCGCCGACTATGACTATTGGAGCTAATTCCATGATCATCCATCCCCAGTGATTGGGCAATACGGGCCCCCATTGATTCCTTATATGCCTTCCATACGGCGCTTTAATTTGAAGTAGGACCACAAATACGATACAAGCTATAAGAATCCAACCGTAAATGAAATAATTGAAAAGTGATTCCGTCATGCACGAATTTACATCTGCAAACCTAAACAATATTACTTATAGATTCGATTAAGAAATGATCGGTTTTATTTAGAAGATGATCATTATTCTGAAATAATTTAAAAATTTGTTTTAAATTGCTTCAGTAAGTCATCTTTTATTGAAGGACTTGCTTATTGCTAATCGTATTCGAAACATGTTCCAATTGCCTTCTAATTTATTTTTGAAACAACTGGGTTTAATTATTGTGTGCTTACTGGCAATCTTGGGCCATGGTTTTGCTCAAAATAAATTCAATTACAGCCCTAAAGATTCAGCTGAAATTTACAATCTACTGAATCAGGCAGACGAAAAGGATTTCGAAGGTAATTTGGAAACTG
>CAYMGR010000228.1:0-2768 GCA_964389985.1 uncultured Saprospiraceae bacterium | reverse complement strand
GCATCTTTATAGAAACTCAATATTTCCATCTTTACATATTTATTGTCATTGGTTTTAATTACAATAAACTTACCTGGAATCGGAGAAACTATAAAATTAATGGGGTCATAACTCTGCCAGCCTTTTCCAATCGCCAATTCAGTTGCTGATACATCCTCCTTAAAAATACTGTCCTTTGGTACTTCTTTTAATTCATTAAAAAGTCCATTTGCAATAAAAGCACCTGCTGATCCGGGTCCACTAACTTTACTATTTACAATAATCGTAGTGGATTTAAAACCAATATCCCATTTCGTAGTGGCACTATCTGCATGAGACACTATCGAACTATCAGAAAATCGAAATAAGGTAAACTGATCGGTTCCAGGCGATGGTTTACCGGTAACTGGATCATAGATTACCGGATCTGCTTGCAGATTTGAAATCGAAACCGATTGGGTGTTTTGACCTGGAGTCACTTCATCGTCACTACAAGACATGAAGCCCAACAGTAAGGCTAAACTCAAACTAAAAATTCCTGTTTTCATAATTTATTTTTTAATAATTTTATAATTAATGGATAGATACATATTTCTTCCAAACAAATTGGGAATCCGATCCGGGTCCTTATAATTAAACAGGTTATCAGCACCTACTTGAATTTTAAGTTGTTCCCAAAATAATTTTGAAACCGTTACATTACAAATAAAATAATCGGATACAAACTGATCATATTGGTCTAAAATGCCATTTGAATTAATATCTGATGAGGGCCTGATATTGCCTTGTACACTGCCTGCCGTATTTGAAATCCCAAATTTTCCCTTATAAACAATACGCAAGGAAGCATTCCATTCCTTGTTGGCATCTTCAAAGAAAAATTTAACAGACTCTGTATGTCTCGAACGATTGAACAAACCAAAATAATCGGATGACGTAATTCGATAACTATCTTTGGTGATGGGATCCCTTCCAAATACCAAGCCATCATCGATGGCTTTCAATATATCTTTATCCTTCGCATATAACAGCTGTGAATTGAATTCTGCATTAAAATTTGCAGTGATTTGAACTTTAACACTGGCATCAAATCCTTGTGTATAGGCCCGTTTAATATTTGAATAAGAATAAATTGTTTTTAAATCCTTCGTAATAGCAATCGCCTGACTTTCTATGAGGTTTCTCAAATCATTTCGGAAAAAGTTAAATTCGAATGAGGTGTGTGCAATTGAATTACACTGGAAACCGATATTAAAAGCAATTGACTTTTCCGGAAATAATTTACCAATCCGGTTTACATCATATAAATACTGCTGGATTTCACCCTTTTGATCTAATTGATCAATTTGATTTTTAAGATCCTCTGTACCATAAACAAAATAACCCGCTGCAGCATTTCTAAAATTCAAATACAAATACCTGAAATCAGGTGCTTTAAATCCAGTACCAACGGATGCCTTAATTTGATATTTGGGTTTAATGGTCCACTGAAAAGCTGTTTTCGGACTCCACTGATTTCCATAAACCGGATTCATGTCAAATCGAACACCATTCACCCATTCGAAGGAATTCTCCTTGCTCCATTCATGTTGTAAAAAAAAATATTTTGTATTCTGTATTCTAAAATCATGATCTGCATATCGGTTGGTCTTCACCCCTTCTAATGCCAATCCTGTTCCAAGCGTATATTTCTGTCCATGCTTAAAAAAACAACTGGTTTGCAACTCAGGCTTGTACAATCTTTGTTCAAAACTATCAGTATAATATCCACTTTTTGACAGCTGTTGGTAAAGATTGGTATAAGATTGATAAATGCTTCCGTAATTTACCAAACTCAGAAAAGCACGTTCTCCAATTTTTAGTTTATACTGTGGCGAAATACTAAAATCCCGAATCTGGGTTTTCCCATAAACTCTAATAGAATCGGAGAGATTCACTACCTGATAGTTGTTGTCTTGGTTCTCGAAAAATGCTTTTGAATTTAACAGGAAATAATGTTTTTCAGAAGCATCATTTTTTATTTGGAACTGAAAAGTAGAATTTGAGTATGGGGAAATGGTTTGGCCATAAATCTCAGGATGAAAATCAAATCCCTGTGTTCTAAAATGATTTCCAAAAAGACTCAGATAGATTTTGCGGGGATTCCAATTTGCCATTAATGAAATATCTGCCGTTTGATTGGTAGCATATTTGATACCAGCCTCCAACAAGGATTGAGCGGGAGATTTTGTAATGATATTGATTACTCCCCCCAAAGCTTCGGATCCATAAAGACTGGAACTAGGCCCTTTGATAATTTCAATTTTTTTAACATTGGATAAAGTAAGCCGGTTGAGTTCCAGATTACCCGTTAGGCGGCCAATAACAGGCTCCCCATCCAATAAAATAAGGGTGTAATCCGGATTAAGCCCTTGCATTTGAATGCCATTCCCAAATCCGTTTACCTGAGGCACTACATTGAGTCCATTTTGCTCCCCCAGTATATCTTGTAAGCGGCTACTTCCACTTTGAGCGATGGTTTTTGCCTTAATAACAGAAACCGGCATGGGAATACTGGCCAAGGTTCGTTCCGTTTTAGTAGCGGTAATAATGATTTCTCCTAATTGAATACTATCTGCCTGGGAACAAATTATGAGCCCCGGTAACAACAAACAGAAAATAAGATAACCGCGCATTTTCACCGCAAAAATCTGTCAGCTCCAAAAAGAAAAATAACCCAATCAGAATAAAGGCTAACCCAAAACGTTATATCTTTTAGTCCACTTTATTAATTAAATGTCAATAAAACC
>CAYMGR010000227.1:0-2773 GCA_964389985.1 uncultured Saprospiraceae bacterium | reverse complement strand
AATCTGTTCATTTGCCTCAAAAAACTCATGGTATTTCAAATCAGCGGTTACAAATAAGTCAGCCCCCTTTGCAAGGGCTTCGGGAATCAGAAAAGAGCCCGCCCCACCACAAATGGCAATTTTATGAATTTCCGGTTTTACCAGCGCACTATGCCGTATGGGACCACATTTCATTTGAATTTTTAAAAACTGCAAGAAATCTTGAGCAGATTGAGGGCTTTTCAGTTGTCCTAAAATGCCCGAACCCAGATCAGATTGGTTCAATTTCGGTTTTAAAATTTCAAGCTTTTCCAAATTGATTCGCTCTGCAATTTTTTGGTTGACCCCGTTTTGCAATACATTATCCAGGTTTGTATGTATCGCATAGATCACTATATCCTGTTTAATTGCCTTAATGAGTGCTTTCTCTACATAATGCTTGCCAATGATTTTTTTGATCCCATAAAACAGAATGGGGTGATGACTCACCACAACATTACAGTTTAGTTCGATTGCTTCTTGAATAACGGCTTCCGTACAATCCAACGAACACAATACTCCTTTAACTACTGTATCAGGGTTACCAACAATAATTCCACTGTTATCATAGGCTTCTTGTAAATGCAAAGGGGCAATCGATTCTAAAAAATCAGTTAGTTCTTTTACAATCATTTGTTTTGACTTTTAATTTTCGATTCTATAGAGCTCGTCGAAAACCCTTCATGAAATGTTAAAGAAACCACCTTCCCACCATTCGCCTGAACAATTTCAGAACCCACGATTTGAGCAACAGGCCAATCCCCCCCTTTGACTAAAACATCAGGTAACACCCATTCAATCCATTTTAAAGGGGTAGCCTCTTCAAATATTAGGACAGCATCTACTGATTCCAGGCCCGCTAATACATAGGCCCTGCTATTCTGATTATTGATAGGTCTATTGACTCCCTTTAAACTTCTAACAGATGCATCGTCATTGATTCCAACAATTAGGCGGTCTCCCAATTTCTTAGCTTCGTACAAATACCGCACGTGCCCTTCATGTAAAAGATCAAAACATCCATTTGTAAATACAATTTTCGCATGTTGCGATTTCCATAATTTAACTTGCGCTTCTAATTGTTCTTTGATCAATAATTTAGATTCCGGATTGCGCATCTGGGCTGGGTGTTTTATTAAGCCAACTAATAGTAATTAAAGATACAATACCAAATAGGATTAATGCAAAAAATTGTCCAAACGCAAAGGCGATATTGGCAAATGAAAATGAATCTGCCTGATTTAATCCATATAATCCCAAGCCAATT
Organism: uncultured Saprospiraceae bacterium; assembly: GCA_964389985.1. GTDB lineage: Bacteria > Bacteroidota > Bacteroidia > Chitinophagales > Saprospiraceae > Vicinibacter. The sequence continues at coordinate 1,488 of CAYMGR010000227.1, read as the reverse complement.
ATAACCATAAAATGATAGGTCCCCATTCCTCCCGGCGATGGGATAAAAACTCCAAAACTACCAAACACATAAACAACCAACATTTGAATCAGACTTAAATCTGCTGTTGGCGCATAGGCTTTACATGCAAAGACAAACATAAAATAAAACCAAAACCAAATCAATACTGTATGTACTAAAAATAGATTGCGTTTCTTCAAATTGCGTATGGAAACGATGCCTTCCCAAATTCCTGAAAGCGTTTCCAATAATTTTCCAACCACTGCAAATTGTTTAAAATACGCCCTCCAATAATAAATCATGAAAACAATTACAATGAACCCGATAACATAATACAAATCAATTGTAAAACTTGGAATTTGGGCATATTTTGAAAAGAAAATCTCAAAACTTGGCGTATCCAAAATAAACGCCAACAACACTAAAAATAAAAAGGAAAGCATGTCGGCAATTCTATCTAAAACAACTGTTCCAAATACTTTGTCAAAACTCAAATTCTCATATTTAGAATAGACCACAGCCCGGACGAATTCTCCGATTCGGGGCAAACCTAAGTTTGCCAAATATGCAATATTGATTGTTAAATAAGCATTTCTGAATTGAGCTTCATGTCCCATGGTACCCAAAATAATTTGCCATCGTTTCGTTCGGGAATAATTTGTCATGAAAAAACCAAAGAAGATCATCAAAACCCATAAATAATTTAGGGTTGCAAAGTCTGCTTTCAATTTTTCCCATAAACTACAAGATTCGCGGGGAATAGAATTGCTCTCACAATAAGCAAGGTAGGCTGTTTGATTCCCTTGATATAAATAATACATGATTCCTAAGCCAATGCTTAGAAAAATGAGTAGTTGAATAATTTTTTTAAAAATGGATGACAAACCGGCTTATTTTATTCGGTTTTTTTCATCCACATGTATCGAAACCGGATGAAAGCTGCTCGCTTCTTCCGGACTCATAAATGCATAAGATATGATAATTACGATATCTCCCACTTCTGCCTTCCGGGCTGCGGCTCCATTTAAACAGATCATACCTGAATCTGCTTCTCCTTTAATGACATATGTTTCAAAACGTTCTCCATTATTATTATTTACTATCTGGACTTTTTCACCTTCAAATAAATTAGCAGCTTTCATCAAATTCTCATCTATGGTGATACTACCCACATAGTTCAGGTTTGCTTCTGTGACGGTCGCCCGATGTATTTTAGACTTGAAAAACTGGAGTAACATGGCGCAAAATTAGCCTAATTATACTGTAAATCGAGAATTAGCCTAAATAGTTCATTTTGAAGGCTCTTTTAGGATAAGATTGTCTATCAATCTGACATCTCCGGCCCATCCAGCATAACAGACGACTATAAACTTGTGGTTATCAATATGTTCTATCGATTCCAGGCTCCAACCATCTACGATCCTTAAATACTCAGTCTGAAAACCGGCGGCAGCTAATTTAGAGGTCTCTTCTTCGAGGAGAATTTGT
>CAYMGR010000226.1:0-2789 GCA_964389985.1 uncultured Saprospiraceae bacterium | reverse complement strand
TGATCGACATTATGGTCTTTTATTGCTGTTAATGTAGGCCCTATCTTGGTTAATGTTTCAACTGCTTCTTTTGCATGGCCATTCATTTTAATAATCTTGCCATTTATTTTGTCTAGTCCGGTTCCGGTTAATACAGGCTCTTTTGTTTTCTCTAATTGAGATTGTAAAAGGGTCATTTCCTTTTTAACATTAATCAATTCAGCTTTTAACTTGGCAAAATCTCTTTGTAGTTCAGGATTGAATTTTGCGGTCTTTACTTTTTCAAGTGTCTTTAAAAATTCAGAAATACTCTTTGAATCAAACTTTGTGGATAAACTAATCGGGGTTGCCTTAATGGCTTTGATCTCTTTGCTTACCTCTGCAAGTTTAGCTTTAATTAAATCCAATTGGCTGGTAGTCTTATCTGACCCTTTTACCGTTAAACTAAATCCTAAACTACGTGTACTCATTTGATTGCTTTTTCAAAGTCATCTAATATTTGATCCGCTTGGATCTCTACTGAATCAAGGATTAGTTCTTCTGCTAAGTCAAATTCTTTATTCGCTTTCGTACTTTCATCAATAAATGATAATCTCCTTCCGTTTTTGGAATGCTGAAAACTTGCTTTGGTTGGCATTCCCTTATCTGCGTGCTTATGAGCAGTTGCAAATGCAGCTCCTTTGGCTTCCTTATTTGATTTTCCTAAGTTCTTAAAAAAACGTATAAGCCCTTCAATGTATTTTGATCTTTTTGCTCCGGTACTTTTGCCACCAAAAGGAATACGACTTGCCGTTACCCCATGCTCAACAAATACATGGTAATCAAGCATATCAATATTAAGACTTACATCGGTTCCGGTTACTACTTGGCTCTTTACTGATTTGATTAATTTACCTGAATTGATATGCCCCTGATCTCTCAATTCATCCTTAATATCCACGCTGATTTTATCCCCTGTGGTTCGGAGTATTTCAGCTATTTGGGTTTTGAGTTTTGAGGGCATTGATTTAGTTTTTATCCGCTTTTATGTTACAAGTCATCATTGCGCCTAGTAAATACGGATTTTTAATATTATCAATTTTACTATCCTGAATTGTTACTTCAAGTTCCTCTATCCAGCTTTTTTGACAGCCACATTCACAACGCACATTTATATAATGAAATGATTTTTTAAACTCTTCCATAGATAAAATCATTTGAAACAAAGGAAAAATCAAAAGTAGGATTCAGACATTGCCACGTCTCAATTCTTATGTCCATGTAACAACCTATTAATTTATTTCCGGTTACATTTTCCTCGATCTGAACCTCTGAACTTTCGTTTAATTGAAGCATTCCTTTAAACCATTCATCGCATTGAGCTAATTCTCCAACACTTGATATGTAGCTTGTAATTAAACCATCTGTTACCATCTGATCTAATAGTCCTGTGTTGTAATATCCGTAAGTTGTCGAAGTATCTAAATTAGTGAGTTTACAAAAATGAACTGCCTTAAAATATTGTAACACATTCAATAATATGTTTTCACAATCCCGATAATAGTCCGGCAGTTCTCTGTGCCTGGAACTTGTGATACTATCCTTTTGGTCGTTGTAGGTATCCATGACCCGTAAACGAATTAAATACTTTACTTTCCGGCTTTTATTTACGTCCTTCAAAATATTGGTCGCTTCGTGCTGTAATTCTTGTGCCAGCAAAACAGGATACTTAAAATCAAATGTTGATTGCTTTTTCTTTTCCCACATTTTAGAAAGACAATAGTCTGACTTTGCAGACTTCACATCATATCCGATATTTGGTTTATTAAGATCTCCAATATCATTGATATATGCAAATGTTTGTAAATTCCTGTTTCCGCTATCAGGAAAAAACATAACCGCTTCTCTCAAATGTTGAAAGAAGCGGTTTATTGTATATGGGTTTTGGGATGGGCTTTGCATTTATTTTTTATCTTGTTTTCGATTAACCATCCAGACAATTACATTGTCCTGTAATGGTTTTTTATCATAATACAAATATCCCAACTGTTTATAATTGGGTTTTTCTTCTGTTCCTTTGTTAGTTAATAGAATAAATCCGGGAGTTGTTCGAGGGTCGCAAATCTCGCAAACTGAATACATCATAGTTACCGCCACCGTGTCCACTTTTGCAAGTGTTGAATCGGGTACGCCAGCCTGTGATTTTAATCCTGCTGCAAAAAATAAAATCAAAAAAAGAATAAGTTGTTTCATATTTTAAATTTAATTAGTTACTCAATAGTACATTCCCACATTACCGAATCAATAGCAACCGTTGACTGGATTACATATTCGATAAAATCCTTACAATGCTGCTCTTTGCCACAAAACATCTGATCTAATCGCTTGCTATTCTTATCGGTGCATTTGGCACAATAGTAGTCTTCTTCATATTGATAGCACTTTAGAAAGATTGCCATTAAGAAAAGACCAGAAATTAGTAGGTAAATAGTTCTCTTTCTCATGCTGTTTGATTTACATTATACAAGTGTGGGTATTGCTTTGCCTGAACATGACTATAAGAATTCATATATTCAATGTATTTCATAATCCCATCCATGCCGTTATCCATGAAAATAGATCTTAATTTTCTGGAATGGTTTATAATTTCATGCTTTACAATCTTATACAGGTAGTCCTCACATGGATTTACAGGCTCGTTATTGAAATATTGGATTCCCTCATTTATCAAGACAAACCCCGGGATCGCCTCTACCTTTAATTTTTGCTCAAACACTTTTGGCAGCATTCCGGCTAATTTCTTTAGCTTGTCTCTATTTTCCTTGTACTCT
>CAYMGR010000225.1:0-2813 GCA_964389985.1 uncultured Saprospiraceae bacterium | reverse complement strand
TTAGCACTGGGTGAGTCTGGAAGGCTACTAAAATGGAATATTTCAGTATTGATAATAAATTACATATTTATAGCAGTTGTTTATATTAGTAAATCAGAAATAAGTCAATTTTTGCTGATTAATATATTTTTGAGTTTTTCAGTTTTACTCTATACAATAAAAAGATTGCGATTTTATTATTTTGATAAAGTATTATTCAATAAGCAGCTTTATAAATTTTTATGCTTTTTGCTAACTAGTATGGGCTTTATTTATTTGTTAAATTGGATTAATATTCCGTTACTCATTTCATTACCGGTATCTGCATTAGGACTTTTAGTGGTGATTCAATTTTTTTATAGAAGGAAATTGCTGGATCTATTGCAATTTAAAATTATGTAATGGCTGCTCTGAAAATTAAGCTCACTCTATTTGAAGCCAGACAAGCTGATATTCCAGATGAATTATATAAGAAATTGTATTCTTTTAAAAATGGTTTAATCTCTTATGACACATTCGCCCCTGTTAAGCCTCTTCAAATAACAGCAGGTGATTATTTATTTTTAATTGTTGGAAATTATACCAAGAAGAGCATTTATTCAGATCGGTATTTTAATGAACAATGGACTATCCAGTCGATGAGTCGATTATTGGAAGGATGTTATTGTTGCATGAGAATTAATACAGTCACTTTTAGTATTGACTTGTATACTGATTATTTGGGTATGTATCCGATGTTTTTATATCAGGATTCGGAACAAATTCTTATTTCAACAGAGATTAAACTAATCAAAGCCATGGTTGGCAAAACTCTAAACTGGAATCAACAGGCTAGTCAATCTTATTTAGAGAACGGACATTTAATTTCCAATCAATCCTGGTACAAGGAAATTACTAAAATGCGTCCGGCTTCATGCTATCGCATCCAGGCAAGCTCAATGACCATAGCGAGAAGTTATTATTGGACTTGGGCGGATCTTGATACTTGTTCTTTGACAGGAACAGAGCTTCTTAAGCAATATGTGCAACTGTTTGAATCCGGTATTAAAAATCTTGATTTTAAGTCGGATGCAAAATTGGGAGTTAGCCTAAGTGGTGGATTGGATAGCCGATGGATTGCATATCTTTCCAATAAGTATTTTGATTGTTCAAGTTTTACATTCGCTGATTCAAATAATTATGAGCTTCAGTTGGCAAGTCGAGTTGCTAATCGTTTGGAAATGTCTCACGAATGGATAAAAATAGATAAGCAAGATTGGCTTAGAAATCGTTTGCCTTCTTTTTGGAAGGTTGATGGGTTATTACATGTGGGACATTTGCATGAAGGACCGATATACCAGTTGCTAAAAGAGAATTATCCAATTTATTTTCATGGTTTTTTCGGTGGGGGAATTTATGCAGGACACAGTGAAAAAAACCAATGGATTACAGAAGCAATCGCTTCAAAATATTTTAAATTGCAAGGTGGCAATAGTTTTATAGATGATGCATTTTATAATACGGATTCTGTGGATGCTTATCTGATCGACCAAAGAATACGAAATCAATCTGCACATAGCATCTATTTATTATCACAATTTTGCCAGATTGTCCTCCCTTTTTATAATATGGATTGGATGAAATTTAATTATAGTGTTGATGATCAATTGCAAATCAATTGCAAATTGTATCTGAAGGCTTTAAATTACAGTATAGAGCCGGAACTTTTAAAAATTCCCTGGCAGCGTACAGGAATCGCTCCATCTGCTATCCGTCTAAATGAACTAGCCTTAAAATTTCGATTACCTGCCATAAAAGAGAAGCTCAATCAATGTTTTGGTTTGTCCCGACATTTCATAAATTATCATTCCATCGATGCTGAGTTGAATGGGTGGATGAATAAATATTCCAGCGAACTCTTCGAATGGACTCAGGGTAAAATTCCTTCATCGCGAGAAGCTAAGTTTAGAGTATTATCTTTGTTTTTAATACAGAGGATGATGGAAAAAAATTCCGAAAATGTCTTATAAGGTATTGCATATTGTAGATACCTATTTGCCGGAAACGATGAATTGGCTTAAGGCATTATTAGATCATACCATGAATCATTGTGAGCATCACATCGCTACCAGATATCTAATAACCGGAATCCAAAGAGACTATAATTTTGCACCCATTTTTGAAGAAACCAAATACCCGGTACCTCTGTATGTTAAGCTCAAGCGTTCTGTAAAGGATTTATTTTGGCATACTGAAATCTTGAAATATATTAAAACTAAAAAAATTGAAAGAATCCATTTTCACTTTGCAAATACGGCGATTCGGTTATTAAATTTAGTGAAGCAAACAGATCTACCAGTTTATATTTCATTTTATGGTTATGATTATGAGTATCTGGTGCATCAGAAATCCACTACTCTTGATTCCTATCAGGAGTTGGCCAAGGCTGGAGTACGGTTTATTGTGGAAGGAAACTTTTCCAAAGGAATTTTGATTTCTTATGGTATTTCACCGCAGCAAATTTCAATATTGCATTTACTATTTGATAGAGGGCGACCAGCTTCTCCAATAATATATAATCAACCAATAAAATTATTTCAAGCCGCTAGTTTTACAGAAAAGAAAAACCAACTAGCTCTTCTCGAAGGATTAGAATCCAGACACGCGGGAAGAATTTCATTGACTTTAATTGGAGAAATTGTGGATTCGTCCTATTATAAGGAATTGGTGAGAGTGATTAAAGCGAAGAAAGAACAACAAATAACTCTTCAAAATAAATTGCCGACAGAGCGCTATTTAATGGAATTTAAAAAACATCATTTTTCTGTAAACCTGAGTCAACGGGCTGCAAATTT
>CAYMGR010000224.1:0-2832 GCA_964389985.1 uncultured Saprospiraceae bacterium | reverse complement strand
AAGGAGAGGTGCTGGGTTTGGTAGGAGAATCAGGAAGTGGAAAGTCATCTGTTGGTAAGGCCATTTTAAATCTGGCACCTGTTTCTGAAGGAATTATTAAATATGGGTCAATGGAAATTCAAGCTTTGGAAAAATCAGCTTGGAAAAAGCTCAGAAAAGATCTTCAAATTATATTTCAAGATCCCTATTCTGCTTTAGATCCAAAACAACAAATTGGTGAAGCGATATTGGAACCTATGCTCATTCATGGCATATGTGAAACCAAATACCTTGCAAAATTAAAAGTAATGGAATTATTGCAAATTGTGGGATTAGACTCAAGCCATTACAACAGATATCCCCATCAATTCTCCGGCGGCCAAAGGCAACGAATATGTATTGCCAGAGCCTTAGCTCTCGAACCTAAATTTATAGTTTGTGACGAACCGGTATCTGCTCTTGATGTTTCCGTACAAGCACAAATTTTAAATCTTTTGAAGGACTTACAAGAGCGATTTAATTTGAGTTTACTATTTATTTCTCACGACATGTCAGTTGTCCGATTTATTGCAGACCATATTGCAGTTATGCAAAATGGACTTGTTGTTGAATATGGGAATTGTGAAGAAATAATAAATAACCCCAAACATTTCTACACACAGGAACTCATTGAGTCTATTCCAGATTTTTAATATCAGTTGCACTTAAGCCATTAAGAAAATCAGAAACAGGCATTTTTCGACGACCTTCCGCCTGAATTTCTAATACCTGGATAAACCCTCCCAAACAAGCGATTTGCAAGCTTCCATTACTAATTGCCCAAGAACCTTGTGAAAGTGAATGGGCTTTTTCGACCTTTTTAGCTTTATGAATTTTGTATTGTTTATCCGCTTTGATAAACCAGGCACAGGGATAGGGGATCAAGGCTCTTATTAAATTATAGACCGTATGGACCGATTCTTCCCAATTAATCAAGCAATCTTCCTTAAATATTTTGGGAGCTGGGCTGCTCAAACTATTATCCTGTGCTGTAAAATGAACCGAATCAGTCTTCATCAAATTTAAACAATCTTCTAATAATTGGGCACCGAGTATGGACATTTTATCATGCAGTTCACCTCCCGTTTCATCCGGACCTATTTCGATACTGGTGGATTGTAAAATATCCCCTGAATCTATCGAGGCAGACAACTTAAAAACGGTTAAACCTGTGATCCGTTCTCCATTCATGATGGCCCTTTGAATAGGTGCCGCACCCCTATATTTAGGTAATAAAGATCCATGTAAATTGATTGAACCCAATCTGGGAAGCTGGATTAAGGATTCGGGAAGCTTTCTAAAAGCAACTACAACCGATAAATCAGCATTTAATTCCTTGATTATAGTTTGGAATCGAGTAGATTTCAAATTTCTGGGTTGCAACAGGAATACATTATGATCTACGGAATATTTTTTAACAGCAGATTCATGCAAATGATGGCCTCTTCCTGCCGGTTTGTCGGGAGCAGTAATGACACAAACCAGTTCATGCTTTTGTCTGATTAAATCCAGAGAGGGTATTGCAAATTCAGGTGTCCCCATAAATATAATTCGCATGCTATAGTTTTTATGCAAAATAAGCCTGAATTCCTTAGATTGAAATAGATTTGCTATATGAAACAATATTTATTTTCAGACTTGGGTTGTTTACTTGGTTTATTCATCCTTCTGAATGAAATTTTTGCTGGTCCAAAGCAGAACCAGTATGTCTATTATTCTGAGCCCAAATCCCTGCCTAAACCTAGTTCTGAATATCAATTCAACTTACAAGACGGTGTAACCCCAACAGGGGTTGATACCAATAAATGTTATTTAATATCCGGTAGTTTTCTAGTGCCTTCTAACGCTGATACACAAGTTAAGCGTCTTCATAAATTAGGCTTTAATCAGGCTTATAAATATAATTTTCCTCAATCCGAATTTTATGCAGTTGTTGTCGATACGTTTAATCCAAAAGACACCATTATTGTGGGTTTAATTGAAAAATTGATTCAGACGAAACAGGAATACTTTGTTCGTTGTTTGTAAGAATATCGCCCAATAATTATTCCATGTTTTCTTTAAAAAAGTTAGATTTAATGTTGATAAAAGGTTTTTTACCACCTTTTCTCATCTCTTTCTTTATGGCGCTATTTGTGCTGGTTATGCAGGTATTTTGGTTATATATAGATGATATACTTGGTAAAGGAGCAGGAATATTCGTCATTCTTGAATTTTTATTTTATTTGAGCTTTTCATTAACTCCTATGGCTTTACCCATTGGCGTTTTAATGGCGGGTGTTTTTCTGTTTGGCAATCTAGGTGAACGCTATGAGTTATCAAGTATGAAATCAGCAGGAATTTCACTTTACAGAATTATGCTGCCGGTAGTTGTAATGTCCATGTTTGTTGCACTATTTTCCTGGATTTGTTCAGATTATATAATTCCGAGATCGAATCTTAAATATTTAAGCAGATTGCATGATCTCAAAAGGCAAAAACCAACTTTAGGATTGGATGAAGCTGTTTTTAATGAAGATTTTTATGGATACACCATTCGCATTGGCCAAAAAAGTTCTAATGGAAATGAAATTTCAGATATTTTGATCTATGATCATAGTAAAGCAGAGAGCACCGGAGAAAAAACGATTATTTCAGCTGCTACCGGTAACATGTATGTAACATCTGAAGAAAAATATATGGTTATGGCCTTGCAAAACGGTACTGTATATCAGGATCCTGGTCATCAAAAGTCATCCACCTCAGATTTGCCATATATTCGAACGTCTTTTAATGAGTTAACAAAAGTTTTTGACTTAAGTGAATTTCAACTGG
>CAYMGR010000223.1:0-2841 GCA_964389985.1 uncultured Saprospiraceae bacterium | reverse complement strand
GCATGAATATCGATCGTCGCCAATTTTTTACTTAATAAAGCCAGGTCTGAATGCTCGATCACTTTATCTTTTAATTTACCCGCCAGTTTATCCTTATGTTGAATTAAATTTTCAACGGTATCATATTCTTCCAGCAACTTCACTGCAGTTTTTTCACCGACTCCCGGAATACCTGGAATGTTATCTACCGCATCACCCATCAAACCCAACAAATCGATCACCTGATCGACGCGTTTGATCCCCCAGGATTCTGTAATCTCTTTGGGACCTAAAATATCTACACCATTGCCTTGTCGGGATGGCTTATACATAAAAATCTGCTCTTCGACCAATTGTCCATAATCCTTATCGGGTGTCACCATATAAACGGTAAAGCCTTCTTTTGCAGCTTGTTTTGCAATTGTTCCAATGACATCATCGGCTTCATAAGCTTCAACTGTAATGATCGGAATATTAAATGCTTTAATCAATTCTTCGATATACGGAAAGGCCCGTGTTATGTCCTCTGGTTGCGCTTCCCGATTGGCTTTGTATTGCGGAAACTCTTTGTGTCGAAACGTGGGTCCGGACAAGTCAAAAGCAACTGCCAGATGACTTGGTTTTTCATTTTGGATAATATCCCAAAGGGTTCTCGTAAAACCAGAAATTGCGGACGTATTGAGTCCTTTAGAATTGATCAGCGGTCTGGTAATAAATGCATAATGTGCACGATACACCAAAGCATGGCCGTCTAATAAAAATAGTTTTTTTACCATAAATTAGGGTGAAGATAGAGAGAATTATAAGATCATTGGGAATCGCCAATTTTTTTCAAAAACAAAAATTCCTGACTTTCACAATCTCCGGAAAGACCAAACAAATGCTTCTTTTGAACCATTTATTTTTTATTAATTAATAACTAAGTTATTAATAAACTATTAATTATAAATAACAAATATAATTAATATGAATTTTTAATATTAAGTTTGAAAAGCTATGCCTAACTTAGTTTCTAAATTGCAGCCGGCTTCAGAACCGGATGAATTGTCTTCTGGCATAGTCCGAATCATCAAGCTTCCCATTTAGAATTTTTATTTAAAACTTAATCATATGGAATTAAATACTATGGGTATGGGCTGGATACCGGATCGCCCAGACTGTCGTGACTTCACTCCGGAATCTGTGCAGGTCAGAGAACAATTAAAACATGTCAAGGCCTTACATTTAACTAAGCCAAAAACTAAATCGCCAAAAGCATCTAAAATTCCAAGTTCAATTGATTTGAGTAGTTATTGTTCGCCCATTGAAGATCAGGGTAGTTTAGGATCCTGCACGGCACATGCTACTATTGGATTGTTAGAATATTTCGAGCAAAGGGCTTTTGGAAAATACATAGATGGTAGTCGTTTATTTCTGTATAAAGTTTCCCGAAAATTATTGATGTGGACAGGAGATACCGGTGCTTATTTGCGGACTGCAATGCAAGCTCTGGCTGCATTTGGTACACCACCTGAAAAGTATTATCCCTATGTCATTTCTAAATTTGAGGAAGAGCCTTCTGCATTTAATTATTCATTTGCCCAAAATTATAAAGGCTTAAAATATTACAGGCTGGATGCAGGAAGCACGAGTCCAACAGATGCAATTGCCAGTATGAAAAAAAACCTGGCAGCCGGATTGCCAAGTATGTTTGGTTTTACCTGTTATCAAAGTGCTTTGGATCAATCCAATTCAAATGGTGGCGCGATTCCCTATCCTAAAAATACAGATTCTGTTAGCGGAGGTCATGCGATTATTGCGATCGGATATGATGACAAAAAAGTAATCGTCAATAAGGATGACAATTCAAAAACAACTGGCGCTTTTAAGATTCGAAATTCCTGGGGCACCAGCTGGGGCGACAATGGTTATGGCTGGTTACCATATAAATATTTTGAAACCCGTTTGGCAGAAGATATTTGGTCTTTGGTTAAAGCCAATTGGTTTGATACAGGCGCCTTTTAAAATAATTGAATATGGCTATTGAAATGGGTTATAATCCTAGGTTTTTAGGTAGGGAACATTATGTTTCCCTTCCCAAGTTATCCAATTTTCAAAAGCAGGATCTGACCAAGTATGATGGTAAAAAATATAGGTTGGATTATATTCATTACAGTGCTGTCATGTGTAAAAGCAGGAGACTCGCCTATTATACTGCAGTAAACATTGATGGATCCTGTTGGCAAAACAATAGTCGTAAAGGGACTTGGAAAGAGGATCATCGGATAGATGGTGCACATCAGTTAGGCGATAAATTGTATCGTGCGGATCATAGCAAATTTGACAAAGGTCATTTAGTGCGAAGAGAAGATCCGGAATGGGGCGATAAAGAAATGAGTCTGGAAGCAGGAATTAAAACGTTTTGTTATCCCAATTGTGCGCCGCAACATGAAAAACTAAATCGGGATATTTGGGCAGATCTGGAAGCTAATATTTTACATAAAGGTGCGGATCTGCTCAATAAGAAAGTCAATGTATTTACCGGACCTGTTTTGTCTCATTCGGATGGTAGTTTTGTAACTGCAATTGACCAGCAATTTATTCAAATACCCAATTTATTTTGGAAAGTGGTTGTTTGGAAAAAGACAGATGGCCGGTTATATGCAGTTGGTTTTATTCAAAGCCAGGAAGCTTTTTTAATTGAAGATGCGATCATCCGAAAACCCTTGCCCGTAAGTGCCCGAGTTTTAAACAATATGTCTGATGATGATTTTTTTGAACATCTTCATTTTAAAGATGGAAAAACCTATCAGGTCCGATTAGATGAAATAGAACAATTGAGTGGATTAAAATTTGACTGGAAATCTGTAATAAAACCATTTA
>CAYMGR010000222.1:0-2859 GCA_964389985.1 uncultured Saprospiraceae bacterium | reverse complement strand
CAGCAATTAGATTTTGAATATTGAGAATGGCTTCAGCCTGGTAAGGCCAGGATTCTATTAATTTATCATCCAATTCGTCAAACTCAACCATCCATTTTTTTAATTCCTTCTTAGATGTATTTCGAATTTGATCAAAGTTTCGAATTCCTTTGGAAATTAATTGATGCTCAATGTTTTCATCGATCCCTTTGATGAGATGCAAGGGATCCGCAGCAGGAGTCTTCGTGGTGTATTGTTCCATTTTTTCATCTCCAATGATGTTGCTGATGATCATCAGATGCTGGTCTAAAATAGATTTGAGATCTGCTATAATTTTTGAATCATCCGTTCCATGATCAGCTGACTTTTGTGCGACAGTGGTTTGAGCGATTTGATGCTCTAGCAAACTTATTTTATGCTCTAAATCCTGATTCTTATTTTGACTCTGTTTTAATTGAATTTCAAGCGATTCAAGCGCTTCTTTAGAAATAGAATCAGTAGGTGTTTGTCTCAAGCTAAGGTACTTTTCTTCCAGAAGACTATATTTTGATTTCCAGTCTTCATAAGCAACCCGATAGGTTCGTTCTTGCTCACGGACTTGACTTAATTTTTCATCCTGGTCCAAATGCTCTTTGCGGAGTTGGTCATACAATGCTTTTAGGTCATTTTTATCTCGCAGGGCTGATTGATATTCAGATTTATACCGATTGGATATAAACCATAGAATTAGAATAGAGGCGCTCACCAAAATTCCAAAAAAAACATACATTAATACAGGAGATATTGACATGTCTAGCTTGATCAGAAAATCCAATTAGTCAAAATATTCATTTCAACTAAGTATTAAATACAAATTTATCTTTTAGGATATTCTCTATTGTACTCGTAGCGCAATACGTCAAAAGAAGTTACAATCCCAACAAGTTTATCGTTTTCTACGACCGGTAATGCGTGAAACAAATGTTCCATAAAAACTTCTGCAGCCGTTCCAATTTTATCAATGGGTTCTAAAGTAGCTAATATTTTTGTCATTACATTACCCACCTTCGTAGTTGGATAATCTTTGTGGTCAACGGCTAATTTAAATAAATCGTAAGTAGTAATAATGCCAACCAGTTTTTGATTGGGTTCAACAACAGGTACGTGGTGGATCCGGTTATTAATTAATAATTCCTTGACCTTCTGAAGGGTATCTGTTGGATTAACTGTGATTACGTCCCGAACCATTATTGACGAGACCGTTTCATTCATCATATGTTTTGAGTTTTATGGCACGAAAGATATTAAAGTTTGCAGAATAAAAGGCTAAATTAAAATAAATTTTCTAAAAGCTTGTCCGACACGATATTAGGTAAGCTCACTTTTAACTTTGGTTCTTCCTTCATGGCCGTAGTGATGGCAAGTATGGCTCCTTCATTTCGAGCCCAGGCCCTCCGGGCAACTCCGTTATTTACATCCCAATGAAGCATGCTTTGAATCTTGGTATTGCACGATTGACTTCCATCCAAAACCATCCCAAATCCACCATTGATCACTTCGCCCCAACCTACACCTCCACCATTATGCAACGAAACCCATGTAGCTCCTCTAAAACTGTCTCCAATGACATTGTGTACTGCCATATCTGCAGTAAATTTTGATCCATCGTAGATATTTGAAGTTTCCCGAAATGGAGAATCCGTTCCACTGACATCATGATGGTCCCTTCCAAGTACGATCGGGCCTTTCAAATGTCCGTCGGCAATCGCCTGATTAAACGCTTTGGCAATTGCAATCCGTCCATTTGCATCTGCATATAAAATCCGGGATTTGCTCCCGACAACCGGTAAATTCATTTTAGCATGGCGGATCCAATGGAGATTATCCAAATATTGCATTTTGGGATTGGCCTCCAATTTTGGCAAAAGTGAAAGAATGACCTCTTCTGCAATCTTATCGGTTTTGTCTAAATCTTCTATCAATCCGGAACAACATACCCACCTGAAAGGCCCAAATCCATAATCAAAGCACAAAGGTCCCATGATGTCTTCAACATAAGATGGAAATTTGTAGATATTTAAGGCCTTGTCTTTCCAAACATCCGCCCCGGCTAATCCGGCTTCTTTTAAAAAGGCATTTCCATAATCCCAAAAATACATTCCGCGTTTGCACAATATGTTTATAGCATGGACCTGCCTGATCAAACTCAATTTTACCTGCTCAATAAATTTTTGTTTGTTTTCAAGTAACAGCTCTTTAGCCTCGTCAAACGTATATCCCACAGGACAATATCCTAGATCATCAATATTATGCAGTGAAGTCTGATCTGATCCCAAATCAATATGAATTTCCTTTTCTACTGCATATTCCCAAACCTCAACAATGTTTCCGGCATAGACGAGTGAAATGCCTTGCGTTGAATCATTATAATTTAATGCCTTGGAGAATAAAGCATCGAGTGAAGTATAAATATGGTTTGGATCAATATAACCATCCTGGACTCGCTGATGAATGGCATCCGGATCCACTTCTGCTAATATACAAGTCGCTCCGGTAATTACAGCCGCAAGAGATTGTGCTCCTGACATCCCTCCAAGTCCTGAGGTAATAAATAGCTGTCCGTTTAATTTATCAAGATCTTTGTCTTTGCGTCGAGCTGCATTCAATAAGGTAATAGTTGTTCCATGCACAATTCCTTGAGGACCGATATACATAAAAGAGCCTGCAGTCATCTGACCATATTGTGTCACACCCAGGGCATTGAATTTATTCCAATCATCTTTTTTACTGTAATTAGGGATCATCATTCCATTTGTTACAACAACCCTGGGGGCATCAGGATGGGATGGGAAAAGGCCTAATGGATGCCCGGAGTATAAAACCAGCGTTTGATCATCAGTC
>CAYMGR010000221.1:0-2861 GCA_964389985.1 uncultured Saprospiraceae bacterium | reverse complement strand
AAATAATTGTTTCCAAAGCTTCGGAACTATTCCGGTTAAAAGCTAATTCTTCCGCTTGACATCCTGCAATTCTTGCCATTTTTTCACGAAGAGGTTCTCTTCCTTGATCTAAAATTCGCCACATATAATAAGAAGGCGCTTCATTACTCAAGCGATTATAAAATTCAACCGCTTCCTGAACCACTTTAGGTTGTGGTGCAACGCCTCCATTATTTAAATTAATAATACTAGGTGAAACCGAATATGCCAATCGTATTTGTCGCCAGAAATCTTCATCCTCCTTACAATTCTTGCTAATTTGACTAAGCTCCTGGATAGAAAGATCATAATTGTTTCCTAAGGCCTTTAAGGTCGAAGATGGTTGAAGGATGGTTCCGGCAGTCAGGGTACCAAACCATTGAAGTACTGATCGTCTTTGCATCATCATGCAAGTTAAGACAGGAATTTCAAAGCTGAATAATTCTAAATAAGAATACCTTATTTTTTTATTGAACAGGCCTATTTATCGATTGAATGCTTCATATATTTATATATAAGCATTTGTTGAATGTGTATAAAATTTATTATCAAGCATTTCTATAAAGTTTTGAATTTGATAAAATCAAGTGTTAAATTTGGAGTTCAAGCGATTATGATTCGAACAACATTCTCATTGATTTTACTGGTTTCCACTGTATTCAGTCATTTGAATTCACAGTGTAATATCAGTGTAGATGCAGGACCCGATTTGAAAGTCTGCAATCCGGGTGATATGATTATGATTAATGGAAAAGTAACCGGTTCGATTCAGGAAATCTTTTGGGATCCTCCAACTGGCTTAAGCAATCCGAAATCTCCAATCACTAAAGCAACTGTTACCAGTCCACAAGAATACATATTAACAGCACGTGGATTGAGTTCTCAAAATCTTATAGTCAATGGCAATTTTGAAGCTGGCCGATCAGGATTTACTACGGATTATATGGTGGGCACATTTTCTTGTTATGGAGCAGGATTTTTAGATTGTGAAGGCACCTATGATGTTTTAAACAATCCTCAAACCGGACATACCGGATTTGCTCCCTGCAAAGATCATACCTCTGGAGGCGGATTAATGATGGTAATAAACGGGGCAGCAGCCTTTCAAAATGTGTGGTGTGAAAACATACCGGTTGTTCCTGACATGGATTATGTGTTTACCGCATGGGTAACTTCTGTTGTTTCGGCTTCACCACCCGTACTTCAATTTTCAATTAACGGTTCACCAATCGGTGCAAATTTTACCTCCAGTGGTGTCGTTTGCGTGTGGGAGAAATATGAAGTTATCTGGAACTCCGGGTCCAATACCAATGCAGATATTTGTATTCTCAATGAAAATACAGCCACAGGCGGAAATGATTTTGCCATCGACGATATCGGTTTTCGAAAAGTCTGCGAAGTCAAAGACACGATGAAGATTGAAATTGAAGAAATTTTAATTAGCATTGAAGATCCTGAAATTGTTACTTGTGACAAACCAACAACCCGATTAAATGCCAAGTCTTCTTCCAGTGGAATAGGCTGGTCCTTTCAATGGACTACGGCGGATGGTAAAATTATTTCAGGAGCCAATACTTTAGAACCCATTATAAAAGGTCCGGGTACTTATTTTCTTACTGTGTGTTCTCCCCTACCCAATTGTTGCAAAACCGAAAGTGTTATTGTCAGTGGAAATATCACACCTCCAGATCTTCAAATAATTAGCAAGGATACGCTTGGATGTAATCGATTAACTGTGACGATTAATACAAGAAGCACCGTCTTTCCTTTGGATTATAAATGGAATGGTCCTAATGGGTTTATGGAATTTGATCCATTCATTGTTGTCACTGAAGCTGGGAACTATAAAATTACAATCACAGATGATTATAACTGTAAAACGGTTGATTCTATAACAATTTACGAACGAGCGGATAATCCTAAAATTGAAATTAAATCCAATCATATAAACTGTAACTCAGATACCGCGCATCTAATTGGAATTTCCTCCGTACCAGGTTCCCAGTTTGAATGGAAGGGACCGAAAAATGATACCTCTTCAAAATCAAACTACAATGTAGTTGACAGCGGATGGTATTTTTTAAAGGTGACTTCCCCTTCAGGTTGTATCAAGTATGATTCAGTTAAAATTTTAAAAGACAATAAACAGGCAATATTAAACTATGTATTTGATACCCTTAATTGTTTTAAAGATTCAATTGACATCATTGTTCAATCCGACCGCTCGATCAAATCTGCTTTATGGCAAAATATAGGAAATTACAGATGGCTCGATAGCTTATCCATTCGAACTTCTTATTCTGGCATCCATTCTCTTCAGATAGAATCAGATAACGGATGCATCTCTACTTTAGATTTAAATATTCCAATTGATACCATCCGTCCAAGCATTCAGTCCAATTCGGATACAATAGATTGTCTGAACAAAATAGTTCAATTGTATGCCTTTAAAAATGGTCAGAATCTTTTATTAAATTGGACGGGGCCCAATAATTTCAATTCTCAATTGGATACCATTTCAGTGAGTGTTCCGGGGCAATACATCTTAACCGCTCAAGCCCCTAATGGTTGTATCAATGAAACCAGCAGTTGGCTGGCCATTGATACCCTTGCTCCTAAATTATCTGGTGCAACAGATACTCTGAATTGTTTAAAAACGCAATTGACCTTAAACCTAATAGATCAGGAACAATCGTCTTATTCGTGGTCAGGGCCCTCTCAGTTTTCAAGTAATTTAAAAAATCCAATCATTAGTATACCCGGAACCTATCAGGTAACGGCAAGTCGTCCCAACGGATGTACTGAATTGTTTTCAATCCAAATCGAATCTGATTTCCAAAAAC
>CAYMGR010000220.1:0-2879 GCA_964389985.1 uncultured Saprospiraceae bacterium | reverse complement strand
GATTTTTCCAGTTACAGGTGGTTTTTGAAAAACTAAAAGAGTGCCTTCCTTCGATGCAAGTGTGGTATACTCAATATCTAACACACCTTGCGTAATACTCATGTTTCTAGATTTAAACCAAGGGATTTGATGCTGCAATCGATTTAAGAAATTTCCGTAATTTTTATTCTGTTCTTGGGTCCAGTTTACTTCAGCTAACGCCAATGCCCTTGGATAAGCCATATATAATACCTGTTCTTCAGAAGCCATGTATTCTGTCCATAAATTGCCCTGTGCTCCTAAAATATAACTACGTTGTGCTGGTTTTAATTTTTCAGGTATCACTTCAAAAGAATAGGTCTTTTTTAATGAGGTATATCCCCCGATAGCTAATGGTTCGTTAGCTTGCAATGACTGATAATGATCAAAATAACAATGGCTTCCCGGACACATGATCACATCATGTTTTTGTTGAGCGGCAGCAATACCTCCTTCCATTCCACGCCAGGACATCACCGTAGCATTAGGAGCTAAACCGCCTTCCAATATTTCGTCCCAGCCGATTAACTGTTTCCCTTTTGCATTAATCAATTTCTCTATCTGTCGAATGAAATAACTTTGTAGTTCTTCCTCATTTTTAAGATTATTGCGTCGCTTCACCGATTGACAAGCTTCACAGGCTTTCCAATTTTCTTTCGGACATTCGTCTCCTCCTATATGGATGTACTTACCTGGAAATAGATCGCAGACTTCCGATAAAATCTCTTTCACAAACCAAAGACTGGTATCTTTTGTACAAAAAACGCCGCTATTAAAAACACCCCAATTTCCTTCCACTTCAACCGCTTGACCATTACAACTAAATTCAGGATAAGAAGCTAATGCAGCGGTGCTATGTCCGGGCATTTCGATTTCAGGAATGACCGTAATGTATCGGTCTGCAGCAAAGCGTATAATGTCTTTTATTTGATCTTGTGTATAATAACCACCATACTGGGTCGTATCAAATTTTTGTGGTTGATCTCCTGGCTTACCGATTAAGGTCTTCTTGCGCATGGATCCAATTTCGGTAAGTTGTGGAAATTTTTTTATTTCAATTCGCCAACCTTGATCATCTGTTAAATGCCAATGAAAATAATTGTATTTAAATCGTGCCATTAAATCCAGATAAGTTTTAATAAAAGCTACTGAAAAAAAATGACGAGAAACATCTAAATGAAGTCCACGATAAGAAAATCGCGGTTCATCTTCAATAATGCAATAAGGCAATAGGATTTTGTTCGGTTTTGTACTTGCAGATAATTCAACCATCTGACGAAGTGATTGCAATGCATAAAACCAACCTCTCGCTTCATTTGCCTGAATCCAAATCCCGTTTTTTGTAATATGTATTTTATAATATTCTGGTTTATCAGGTATCGAAACATAACTGAGCGTGATGCTTTTTGGTTTTTGGATAATTTTTCCTTTTACTTTTTTTATAGGGAGCTCGGGCAAATTGAGCAGATTTTGAATCGCCCTGCCAATTTTTTGAGCATCTTCCGACTTTGCCGGAATGATGAGTTGATGAATGCTTTCTGATTCAAAATAACCTCCAACAATTTGCTCTGTTTTGGGCTTTGGTATAATCGCTAATTCTTTTTCAAAATTGTTTTGTGCATTGATAAAGTTAAAATTATAAATTAATATAATATTTAATACGAAGAAATATTTCATAAAAGCTTGTATAAGAATGCGAAATTAGAACTTACAACTCAAGATTATCCATATTATTGTGTTAATCTCTTGTTTCGGATCCATAAAAATTAGATCATTCGATGAAAAATGGGATTCGGAAAGCTTGCTGAGCGATTGTATTTATTAATAATTTCAAGCTTTTCTAAGATTGAGGAACCGTTTGAGCTCCCATTTGTTCTATCTTAGGATTTTGGAAAAAGAACAAGGAGTCGACTCATTTAATACTAAAATTGAAACTACCTTTGTCAAGCCTAAATTTTAAATTCAGAAAACATGTTTACAATTAATATTTATTTAAAATGGGGTCTTATTGCCTTGTTTCTGGGTGGGGGAATCTTGCTGGCTTTTGTCGTTGGTTTTTGGTATGCACTTCCATTAATCCTGATAGGCTTGGTATTATTAGCCAGTTATATTTTTTTAGGAACGATCCAATCAGCTGCCTTGATGATGCAAAAAATGGATTTTGATGCTTGTGAGAAACGATTGAATTTAACCTTTAAACCCAATTGGCTATATGTAACAAACAGAGCCTATTATTTCCTGATTAAGGGATCCATAGCGATGCAGCGCAATCAGGCTGAAGAGGCAGAGCAGTGGTTTGGTCAAGCTCAAAATTTAAAGCTGCCCTCAGATAATGAAAAGGCTATGATCTTAATTCAGATGATCAATATTCATTTGACAAAAAACCGGATTACCCAGGCAAATAATACCTACCGTGAATTGAAAAAATTAAATTTGACTACCGATATGTTTAAAGATCAAATTAAGATGATCGATGATGTAATGAAACAACAAGGTCGTATGAAAATGGCTGGTCAAATGGATCAACGGATGATGTTTCGTCCGGGTGGAAAACGCAAAATGCCACGGATCAGATAAATTCAAAATTTGATGTTGAGTTTTATTGAGCACCCAAATAGTTTTTTGAGTTTCATTTTATTTAAGGTATTGCCTTTCGTCTATTGAAAATTCTGACGCTACTTATACAGCTTCATTTAGCTGGGGTCATATAGATTGAATGCCATCAATAGTATTTCTTTTGTGTTTCCACCTTTTATGAGACCAAAGCCAATTACCTGGAGCTTCCTTTATATTTTTTTCAACAGAGTCCATATAAGCTTGAGTAATTTTTCCTGGAGCGAAGGCTTGTGATGGATCTGTAA
>CAYMGR010000219.1:0-2896 GCA_964389985.1 uncultured Saprospiraceae bacterium | reverse complement strand
GTAGTTGATTTAATGGGCAGGAACATATATACTAAGGAAAGCATGGCAATTGAAGGTGAAAATATTTTTTCACTTGATGTTGGGAATTATGCCAAAGGAATTTACATACTTAAATTGAAACAAGGTGAAGATGTTTCTTATGTGCGCTTGGTTGTGAATTAAAAAAACAGAAATGTAATCAGAAATGGCTGTCCCTGGTATTAAGGGGGCAGCTTTTTTTATTTAGTTTTGCTACTGATATGAAAAAATATTTCTCAATTGCCTTATTTATTTTATTGTCAGGTTTCTGCAACGCGCAGCAGGCATGGACAATTTATAATTCAAACACAGTCGCGAATTTTCCATCTAACTCTGTGCATTGCATAGCAATTGACAGCACGGACATAAAGTGGGTGGGTACTGATTACGGCTTGGCAGCTTTTAACGATACTACGTGGACTATTTATAACACTTTCAACTCAGGCCTTACAGACAATAGCATTCGTTCTATAGCGGTTGACAAGTTTAATAATATCTGGATTGGAACTTTTCTTGGTGGCTTATTAAAATTTGACGGTGACACAACGTGGACAGCATACTCAACTTTAAATTCTGCAATTCCTGATGACTATGTAAAAACAATTGCTTTTGATACTTCGGGAAATATCTGGATTGGAACTACAATCGGCCTGGTTAAATTTGATGGAGATACCACATGGAAGGTTTATAACATTTCAAATTCAATTTTCACATTGTCAGACAACATTGCTGATATCAATATAGATGCATCAAATTATTTCAGGATTGGAACAATTAATGGGGGATACTTAACAATTGATGATACAATATGGACACTTTATACCATTCCTAATGGCTCTGGAATACCTGATAATACTCAGTTGGGAATAGATGTAGATCAAAATGGAATTGAATGGCTTGCCACTCCCGGGAATGGATTGGTGGCGCATCCGTCATCATTTACGTGGAGTGTGTATAATCAGTTTACAAGCCAGATGCCTTCGTCAAGTGCCAGTTGTTTGATAACTAAAACCAATCCGGACAGAATTTGGGTTGGAACTTTGGATTTTGGTGTTGTACGTAAAACAGGATTATCATTTACCTATTTTGATATGAGTAACTCACCAATGCCTGATGTATATGTACAATGCATTGCAAATGATGCAAATGGAATAATCTGGATAGGAACACAAACAGGAGGACTGGTAAAGCTAGATGAATCACAACTTACAGCAGTTAATGAAATCAGCAGTATGAACCAACTGTTGATTTTTCCAATGCCGGTTAAAAATGAATTAAATATTATAAATACCGGACCTGTATCCAGTGAAACAAAAATCATGAATATTACTATGACTGATCTGGCAGGAAAAGACCTTAACCTGCAAGTAAACGAATCTTCACCTTCCGGTTTTAAAATTGATCTTCAATCACTTTCTGTTGGTATTTATTTCCTTCAAATACAAACTGCTGACAGAAAAGTAGTGATAAAGAAAATTCTTAAAGTAAATTGATCGCTCGTAAAGTTTGCATTGTTTTTAGCAAGAAGAGAAGCATTGTACAAGGTTTTGATTAAAAAATTTAAAGTTCACAATTTAATTCTGGTTCGTTTGTAAATCAAAACAGCAAGGACATAGGGTTAATATACTCATCCATTTGAAATAGATTAAAAATGAAAGTCAATAAAACTACGGCAAATGCAAAAGAGATCAGCCATTCAGCATTAAAAGTTGGCGATGAAGTAGAATTGCGTATAACCGACAAAACCGATTTGGGATTTAAAGCTATCATTAATGGTATAGAGGAGGGTTTGCTCTATCACAATGAAATTTTTGAACCGCTCGAAACCGGAAATATCAGACGTGGTTACATTAAACAAATCCGCGAGGATGGAAAGATTGATCTTACATTGCAACAACAAGGCTACGGACATGTTGCAGAAATTAAGCATCGTATTCTTGAAAAAGTAAAAACAAACAATGGATTTCTAAATCTTGGAGATAAAAGCTCACCCGAAGACATTTATTTACAATTAAAAATTAGTAAGAAAGCTTTTAAAAAAGCAATAGGCGCTCTATATAAGGAAAGATACCTGGTGGTGAGGGATTACGAGGTGAGGCTGTTTGACCGGCAAGGCGAGTAGTTTTTTGGAGAGGTAATAGTCAATTGGCAAGTGAAATTTATAACCAAAGAAGGATTGCTTTCACACATTGGGGCGGGATTGGCTATTTCTCGCAATGACGGTTAATTTAAGCTATTAGTCTTAACGCTACCACTGACAATAAAGCCCGCCTGTGACGGTTCGGACGGGGACACAGCCGCACAAGACAACTTAGATCTTCAAACAAATCTCAAACCTTTTTCTGTGGCATTGGACCTCGTTTGTAGATCACTAAGCCGTTTAAAAAATTACGAAGCAATTGGTCTCCGCAAGGGCGATAGTTGGGGTGGTCTTCCTTTCTGAAAAAAGCACTTAACTCCGTTTTAGTAATTTCAAAATCAACAAGGCTTAAAATTTTGACGATGTCTTCGTCCTTTAACTCAAGGGCTACACGGAGCTTTTTTAAAATGTCGTTATTGGTTAACATGCATTAGATTTTATTTCAACTGAAGATGCGATTATACATCCAATACAAAGCTATCATTAATACCGGAATTGAAATTACTTTACTCATCAACTCTTTTTTAATTTTGGTGAAGTGATAAACAATCAGAAAAATAATCAATATGATAGTGATAATTACTAATTGACCACATTCAATGCCAATGTTGAATGGTAGTAAAGTTTGCAATAAATTTAATTCAGAAGCATTGAACAAAGATTTCAATGCTGTGGAAAATCCGAGTCCATGAATCAATCCAAAAAATCCGGAGAGCAAAACACGGTACGGGTGCAGTT
>CAYMGR010000218.1:0-3027 GCA_964389985.1 uncultured Saprospiraceae bacterium | reverse complement strand
TTAGTATGGTGCAAAGTGCAACCCAATCGAAGATATAAGGATAGTTTATTCCCTTTAAATCAAGTTATTGATTTATGCAAGAGAAGAAAATCGAAAGTTGTGAATTCTCTAAAATAGAATCGCCCCTTTCGGGGCGAACGGCCGGGAATGCTATTCCCGGTGCTGTTTTAGTATCACAAAGATAGGATATACTATCATTTTGGAAGAAAGTTTCCAATAGAAGGAATTAAATATTTAAAACATTTTTTATATTGCTGAAAATCAAGGTATTATGGAGCGTGTAATTACTTGTATTGATGGATTTAATTTGTATTTTGGAATGAAATCTCAATTTGGAGATAAATTTCTTTGGTTAAATGTAGAGCAGCTATCGCAAGAATTACTTAAAGCTGATCAGGATCTAATTTCCACAAAATATTTTACTTCAATGGTTACTAATCAACCAGATAAGGAAAAAAGACAACGAATTTATTTAGAGGCGCTTCAAGAAGTTACGAAATGTAACCTCTATTATGGTAGATATCAATCAAATGTTATTGAATGTAAAGGCTGCCGGTTAATGTGGCCATCTCCTAAGGAGAAAATGACAGATGTAAATATTGCAACCCAAATGTTAGTCGATGCGTTTACTGATAAATTTGATACTGCAATTTTGATTTCGGGAGATTCCGACTTAGTTCCTCCTATTCAAATTATTAAAAGTCATTTCAAAAATAAACGAATTGGGATTTTTTTTCCTCCTAAAAGACATTCAATTCAGCTGCAAAGCATAGTTGATTTCAGTGGCTATATTGGCAAGAAGACTTTATTAAGTAGCCAAATGCGGACAGCAATCACAAAGGCTGATGGCTATACTATTAACAAGCCAGAGAGTTGGAAATAAAATAACGTGACAATTAGATTGTGATTGTCATCCCATCCAATGATCTCAATGTCTAACCTATTTATTAGCTATAGTTTATTAAAAATCAGTGTCCCGTATCGTGTCCCCTTAAATGAGTGCTGCGCAAATACTATAAAAGGAAAATAATTTTGGTCCGCAGAATCCTCAACAAACGAAAATCCCAGTATTCTTTCGGATTCGGGGATTTTTGTTTTTATGGCTTATTGTAAAGTATTAAGGATCGCACAATTTATTTGATCAACAACAATTTATGATTCACAGTCTTTCCATTCAATTGGATTAAACAGGAATAGTCACCGGCAGGCATATTGGTTGCATCCCATTCCACTTCATGATTGCCACTTTCTTCCATTTTATTTAAAAGCTCCGCACATTTAATTCCACTTGCATTGAAAATCTCGATTTTTACCCGTCCTTTTGCAGGTAGCTGGAAGCTGATTTTTGTTCTGCTCTGAAATGGATTGGGAAAATTCTCGTTTCTCAACTCATCCTTTGATTTTTCATTACCAGCAGAGGTCAACACAGCCAATACGCTGGTTTCCCAGGAAGTTCCAACCCGGATTCCATCAATTTTAATCAAACAACCCCTTAGTCCGTTTTGGGCGTAATTGTTGTTTAAATATACTGAACCTTGTCCGGTTAAATCATCCCCCATGTTATTCGAAACCAACGGAATGTTAGGTTCAACAGTTGGAACGCCAGTCTCAAATACATACAAATTGGCTGAGTCATCACCCGTACCCGGAAGAATAGAATACTTTAAAACAACCAGGTAGGTCTTATGAATATCAAAACTTGAATTTGAAAAAAGTGGAGCAAATCCACCTACTTTTTGGATACCCAGATCAAAGCTAGTATCGGTGAGTCTCTTAATTTGAAGGGAAGTATTTAGATTGGTTCCTCCGGTATTTGGATTATACGAAATACAATATCCCTGGCTAAAACTAGCCGGTAAACTATCTATTCTAAACATAAAAGACATATATGCTGAGCCGGTAGTGATCGCAGAACTAAAATTTCGAAAAACAATATCACCGTTTCCATCATTTGAAATCAGGCTGCAATTACCTCTTCCTGAACCTACATAATCTATATATTCAAGTCCGGGAGTAATCACTTTAACATTAAACTCGGTATTGATACCGCTTCGATGCCACTGTCCTGAGTTTTCCAAACTATCAACAGGATCAAAAATAAAATCTTCGGTGAGTACATTTTGAGAATTCAACTGAAGTCCCGTTGATACGAAAAGCAAAAAAATAAAATAAACATTTTTCATACACTAAATTTGAGTTAAAACATGCAAGCATTCTAATTTGGTTTTCAGACCTCGAAAGAATCGATTATCCTTATGACCCTTCAAAAGTAAATATAATTATAGTTCTTATTGAGTATTCTAATAAGGGCCTCATTTATTATTCTTGTATTGAATAATGATTTATCAATCCAGAATATTTTTTGAATCTTTTTCAAATGTATAATTAATTGATAGTCATAAACATAGAAATAAGAGCTATTTTATTATTGGAGTTTATTGTCTTTAATATTTGAATCAGATCTGGGATTCAATTTTAATTCTGGGCTGAATGAAAATTAGCCATTTGATGTCAGAATTCGTAGTAAGTTTGAAAACGAAACAATTTTTATTTAATACCTAAATTAACAAGTATGGAAACCTTGGTAATAAATGAAACGAATCAAAATATTCAAGTTCAGAATATCGACTCAAATGCCTGCTCCTGTAATGGAGCCAAGCTATTTAAGGCTAGCTTATTTTGTGATTGTTGTTTTTGTGATCATAAGGCCTGTTTATGTGAATGGCATAACAAAGGAGAAGGATTTTGGTCTTAATGCCCGAATGTTTTTTCCGTCCTTGCATATTAATGTTATTATTAAATAACTAAGACCCATATGTAAAATGTATTGTACGTTTGGGCTTAATATTATTAGACCCATTTCACTTTCAAAATAATTTGAGTACTCCATAGAATTTTGTTGATATTTGATTCATTAAATGTATCATATGTTAAAGTTTCTAATTATTGTTTGTAATTTATTAGTATTTCCGCTTTTTTCCATCCACCACTCACTATTCCATATCATCCAATGACATCGATTATCGC
>CAYMGR010000217.1:0-3114 GCA_964389985.1 uncultured Saprospiraceae bacterium | reverse complement strand
CATTTGATCCTTGCCTGATTGAGACCAATTATTTTACAAAGTAGATTTTCAGAATAAAAATTAAATTGGGGTTGTCAGTGGACAGATAAGGGTTTTGATAATACTAAATCTCCAAATGAAAACTTTAATACAACTGGTGAAGTATTCTTTGATGTAACTGCAGGTCTGGGCTATCAATATGCCTTAACGAATCGCACTAATTTTTTAATAGGGGGTTCTGTATTTCATTTACTCGAACCGGATCAGTCCTTTTATGGTTTAAACCAGACGAAAGTAAAACTTCCACGTAGAAACGTAATTCATGGAACGATAAACTTAGGCTTGGGTTCATTTTTAGATCTGCTGCTAAATGCTGAAATGCAGAAACAAGATGAATATCAGGAAAAATTAGGGTCTGGGATGTTTCGTTTTTATATCAACAAGAAACCAGGAGCGAAGTTCAATTTATTGGCTGGATGTGGTATCCGATTAGAAGATGCTTATTTTCCAATGCTCGGATTTGAATATAACAACTGGATGCTTTCCGGTTCTTATGATATTACTACGTCTGATTTTAAAACCGCTACAAATAGTCGAGGCGGACCTGAAATTGCTGTACAATATATTTTTAGAGGGATTGAACCCATTGGATTGTATAAAAAATGCCCTATTTATTAAATTGAATTATAACCGATGAGATTATTAATTGTTAATTGTTTGATGCTAGGGATTGTTTCTTGCAGTTTCGGCCAATCACTCAATCAATATAAAAATGAAATTCAAAAAAGTTTGGATAAAGACGATTATTATGAAGCATACAGCCTCATTACACAAGCTTTGAAGTACGAAACAGAAGTGGATTCATTTCACTACTTAGCAGGAATGGCCGCTTTTAATTTGAATGCTTTTGCACGCGCAACCAAACATTTTAAAATCATCATAGATCACTCTATTGTTGAACGCCATCCGGAAATTGATTTTTACCTTGCAGAATCACAATATTATCAGGGTTTCTATACGGATGCATTAATTTACTTCAAATCTTATCTGGCATCAACCGTTCAGGAAGGATATATGTATGATATAGCCAAAAAGAGAATTGATGCAGTTGTTTGGGCCAAGGATCATATCAGCAATAAAGATCCATTAATTCAAGTTAAACGACTGGATGATCAAGTCAACACAAAAGAAAATGAATTTGCTCCCTTTCTAAAAGATAGTTTTTTATACATCACAACTCAAAATACCTTTGAAAAATCTAAAAAAGGTGCTGTAGCAAAAAACAGTGGGAAAATCCTAAAATTGAGAGAATCTACTCTTGAACCTGTTCAAGAAGAGAAAAATCTATTTGAGGAGGATCTGATGTTAGGTCATGCTTGCTTTAATTCCAGTGGCACAAAACTCTATTTTACTATCTGCAATTATTTGGAGAACAAAACCTCTTTACTATGTGACATTTACTATAAAGTTAAAACACCGAAAGGGTGGGGGCCTAAAATGAAATTACCGGAACCGGTTAATAAAATAAATTACTCTTCTTCTCAGCCTTTTATTTCAAAAGATCAAACCACCCAATTAGATAAATTGTATTTTGTGAGCAATCGCCCGGGAGGAAAGGGAGGTTATGATATTTATTCCGTTTTATTAAATGATTCTAACCAACCTACACCGGCGGAAAACATTGAATATATCAATACAGAAGAAAATGACTTTAGCCCTTATTACAATGCATCCGAAAGCACCTTGTATTTTAGCAGTAAAGGCTACCCTGGATTTGGAGGATTAGATATTTATAAATACGCTTATAGGGGAAAAGAATCAGGTCAGGTGATCAATCTGGGGCCCTCTATTAATAGCAGTTATGATGATCTCTATTATTCTGAAGACGCTAAGAAACGAAAAGGATTTTTAGTTTCGAATCGACCAACTTCATTTTATGTCGACGAGGAAGTACAAGCATGTTGTTATGATATTTATAAAATAAAATACGTTCCTGCAACCATCGAACTTTTTGTAAATACATTTGACAAATATGATTCAACCCCTTTGGGTAATGTGCGACTTATTGTCAAGGATATCACTGAAATGGATTCTATGAATCTTCCTTCCTCACAACCAGAGGCTCCCTCTCAGAAATACAAAATAACAGAAGACCGGAAATACCGGATTACTGCCAATAAAGACAATTGGGTAGGCGATACAAGCTATTGCAGTGCGATTGATTTGGAAACATTTGATCCCATTACCAAAAACCTTTACCTGACAGAAATTAAATCATTAGAAGCTTTTACATTTGAACGCACTACAAATGTTCCAATTAAAGGAGTCACCGTTGAATTATGGGACCTGGATCACTCTAAATTGATTAAATCCACCACCAAACTGGATAGTAATTTTTTTGATTTTAGTTTATTAAAGGGAACCAACTACAAATTGTTAGCCCATAAAAATAAATATGAATCAGCAACTGTATTGATAAACCCATCAGAGACGGCTAAGGAATCTGTTTTGAAAAGAAATTTATATTTAGAACTAACGGCAATTGCTGATCTAAGAAAATTATTGCCAATCCGTTTGTTTTTTGAAAACGACATGCCTGACATTCGATCTCAATCCGACACGACTTCTGTAGGCTTTTTAGATATTTATAATGATTACTATAATAAAAAATCTCTCTATATCCGTGAATTTGCTGGCAAATTGCGAGGCAGTTCAAAAGATCGCTCCATACTTGAAATCGATACCTTTTTCGAACAAAATGTAAAAGCGAATGCTGAAAAGCTCAAATTATTTATGGATAAATTAATTATCATTTTGGAAGAAGGTCATGAAATTGATATCTTCTTAAAAGGTTACGCGTCTCCTCGGGCTAAATCAGATTACAATCAACATTTATCTTCACGGAGAGTCTATAGTGTACGAAATGAATTTGACCGATATAATCAAAAAGTGTTTCATGATTATATCATGAATCGAAATTTCAAAATAAAGGAAATTCCATTTGGAGAATCCCTTTCATCATCAGATGTAAGTGATAAATTAGAAGACACGCGTAATTCTATATATAGTTTGAAAGCTGCGTTTGAACGGCGTGTAGAAATATTGGAAATTTTAAAAGGTGTTGATGATAATGGC
>CAYMGR010000216.1:0-3212 GCA_964389985.1 uncultured Saprospiraceae bacterium | reverse complement strand
TATTCTGAATGAGATCTACTAATTTCTCTCCGGATAGTGTAACTAGCTGAACGCTAAGTTTTGCTTCAGATTCTAATGAAAATAAAATTTGAAACTGCTCGCTAAATGGGTTGGGCTGGATTGAAACTTGATTTGATTCCAAAGAGTTCTTTTCTTCGATGGCAGTTAAAACAGGATTTAAAACCAAGACCCCACCTGAATCGGCAACAATCTGATTTCCTTTACTTAATTCCACAAAAAGTGTGTTATTGCTTTTAGAGAAAGCAGCTTGATAGGTCCCTCCAGGTTCTAATCCAGTAATAATATGAGTGTGAATATTTTCCGGTACTTGATAAGTCATTTTTGTTAAATAATCTTCCCAGACTTTTGGAAACAACACTAAAATCTTTTTTACTGCTGACCCTTCAAATTCAGTTCCTGAAGTAGAATAAACCGGAATCACCTGATCTGGTGTAACGGAAGCATCGGCTCCTTGCAATACATTTAAAAAGCGGACATCTTGTGGATTGGAAGGATCTTCAATTTTGATTTGATGCGTAGTAAATTCTTCTTGTGCCAGAACACTAATATTTTCAGAAACCGCTGCCGTTATGACCGCTTGTTGAGGCAAAATATTGGTAAGAAATACCTGTTGATTCCCAGGTGTAAGGACATTTACCAAACGACCATTTAGCTTTGGCTGTGCGGTAAATTGCAAATAAAACCGTTTAAATTGATTGGCGGATTTAGATTTAGCACGATCATAGAGGATGATATGATCTGGTTTCAACCATATAATAGACCGGTTTGCAAATTCAATGTCAATTGCAGCATTCATTACATTAAAAGGATTAGGGCGATTGTATAAATTGGTTGCATCGCCTGTTGCGTATACAAAATCCGAATGCACACTTGAGGTCATTTTAGGATCTCCTGCATTGACTCCCTGCGTCCATTGTCCGCCTCGCTCAATGGTAGGTGCTTCATACCATTGTGGATTTGCAGGAATGGTATTTTGCAAACCCAGGGTATTGTGGAATTCTGAAGTGTATCCAATCCCATCATTTGTATATCCGCTTCGTTCTTTGGTTAGCCATTCGTTGTTTCGGTAAAATTCAAACTGATTGCCATCTCCACTTTGATGATTAATGGTCGTCCAATGACACTGCCAATTAAACCAGGAGGAATTTCCAGTCCAGTTGGTTCTGGAAAGTATTTTTTGAAATGAGCTATCTACAAAAGTGGTTGCCATATCCGGACGAGGATCCTGAGGATCGGATGCCTGAGGTTCAAACAACATAAAATAATAAATCGCATCGGTTGCATTACTTCCCGGCCAGGTATTTGTAATGCGGCGAAATAATCCATTATTTCCACCTTGCAAAACATGTCGACAAAACCAAATAGTTTTATTTAATCTGGATTTATCCTTCTTAAAATATTTATCGATCAGTCCTACCGGAGCTGCTATCTGAATTAATTCCGGGGTGACCCAGGTGCGCAATAAATCTCCGTAATTAGCCACGGCATAAATGGGACCATAGTAAGTTGCCTGAGGCGGAATATATGGATTCGGAGCTATTTGATGGAACATACCATCCATGAGTCGGGTCCAATAATCACTTTCAAATAATTTAGCCTGTTTTCCAATTATGTTTTCATCAAGCCATCCCGAAGTTTTTAATGCCAGTACCAGTTGGGCAACCCATCCAATACTCAGGCCATATAAGGATCCTTCAACAGATAAACCGCCACTCCCCATCCCTAAGCCATCCGGTGGAATTCCATAATCCGAACTAACAATATCTGGTTTTTCATATTGTGCATATTGTCCAAAAAGCCAGGCTCCTGTTGCATTAAACAAATAGCTTCTCAGTGTATTTCCTAAGGCTGTATAATGAAGCTTTGGGTTTATTTCAGGATCATCCGATGCATCTAAACACAAGGCCATAAAAGCTAAATTCCTTGCATGTCCTGAATAGTAATTATTCAAGATCCATCGATTGGTTAATTGGATTTGTTTGTCATTTATCAACCCTACAGGAGTTGGATGGCTATAGGCCGTTAATTGTTCTTCACTCCAACGCAAAAAAACCGTTCTGATTTTTTGTTTGTCTTCGGCAGTCAGAATGGCATTTCCATTTTGGTCTTTTGCATTATAAATCCAGTCTACTGTCAGTGGACAAGCTTCGCCATAAACCCGTGACCGATCATAGGTCATAAACAAAGGATCCCGGAATGCCTGGCCGGTTGCCGGACCAAGCAGGGCCTGATCGATGACATACATTAATAAATTTCTGGCACGTTGTGCATGAATGGGTCGTTGTATTGGATCCGGATCAATCAATGACCAAAATGCAAAAAACTCGGCATAGGATTCTGTGACATAGCCGGACCAGGTTGTATTTCCAATATCAGGCCATACAGGATTTGGTTTTCCCAAAGGAAAAAATTTGAGATCATAAGTTTGGATAGCCTCATCCAGCACTGCTTTAAATGCCGGATAAATTGGGTTAGATCCATTTGCCCACGAACGCCAAAGCAAGATCTGTTGAGGGGTGCATAACAATCTAGGATGTTCTGTACTCGCATCCGGATTTGAAGGCATCGTTTTAAATGTCCATGGAGCAGATTCTAAACTTTTACGGTTGCCATTGATGGCTTGCACCGTCCAATAATAGTTTGTATTAAATGTTAAATTTTCCGCTACTCGAAAATTGATACTCAGCTGGTCATCCATAAATACCAATTGCTTTAACCCAGCATCTACATAAACCCTTACAATATAATGGCTGGCTTCAGAATTTATTTGCCATTGCAAACGGATCCCCGGAACTTGCAGAACGGATTGATCAGATGGACTGATTAAACGAGGTACAGTCAGGGATTGGGACGAAATCGCAAGATTAAAAACCAGCGAAATTGTAAGAATCCATAAAGAGGTCAGAGGTATTTGCTTTTCCATCATTTGCATTCAATTGGTTAAGTATAGAGCCAGGCTCTATACAGGAATACGTAAAATCAAAAACAATGGTTGCAAGCAAGCTAGAATTTGAATATGATTCCGGTTAGCTGGTTTAAATAATTGGAAATTCAAAACCGAAAATGAAATCTTAAATAGTCCTGTTGGCTGCCAATGGTTAACTTCGCAAATGGATTCTAATTACTCTATTTATACAATAGCTATTATTCTAGCAATTGGATCCTTTTTTTTGGTAAGGGGAATATTAAAT
>CAYMGR010000215.1:0-3321 GCA_964389985.1 uncultured Saprospiraceae bacterium | reverse complement strand
TTGGAAGATGATGTCACCCGAATTGAATTGCAAGCCGTTTCCGGTATCGTTTTAGCTGCAATAGGTTTATGGTATGATGATTATACAGCAGGTGGACCTAATCCGGTAACGCCTCAGTTGGTAAACGTTTTAAGCTATACCACAGGTGTCGAAAAAAATGATGCGGCTTTTAGTAATAACTTCCCCAATCTGGCTGCACCCTGGGCCGGTGATGGCGAATGCGGTGGAAAAGTGATAACCGCAGTTCAAAATCCTGGTTCTGGAATAATTGGTTTGTCAGAGCAACAGGTACAGCTCGCAAATTATCCGAATCCGGTCACAGATGTTACAACCATTCAATTGAATAATCCGTATGACACTAAACTGCGGGTTGAATTAAAATCAATCGATGGAAAAACGATCAGCACATTAAACAATAATTATTATGCTAAAGGATTGCATTCCTTCAGTGTAGATCTAAACAAACTTACTACCGGAACCTATGTTCTGACAGCACTCAATGAAAAAGGGATGTTGATTGCAAACAATAAACTTACTAAAATTTAATTCATTAAATAAAAAGTCCTTGCAATTTTTTTGCAAGGACTTTTATTAAAAATAATTCACATGAAAAAGATTTACTGCTTTATAATTTTTATTTCGTTTTTAGCTTGTAATAATGAACCGGGAACCTCCTTTGATATTCCGGAACTTTTAGATCGGTCAGAAAAGATTCAATATTTTAATGAATGGTCCACTGTCCGTTCAAACTATAAAGATCTAAGTCATATCTTAATCCACCAACCAGCCAAGGTAGAAGCCTGGTTGGACCTGGCAAATTTATTTATTGCTGAGGCAAGAGTAACAGGCGAGCATGGTCATTATTATCCGGCCGCGCTAAAATGTGTAGAGCAAGCATTGTCTCAGAAAAAATTGACAAAAGATCAAAAATTTCAAGCACTGAGTGCAAAAGCAAGTATCCAATTATCCTTGCATCATTTTAATGAAGCAAACCAAACAGCCGAAGAAGCACGAAATTTAAATCCATATAATGCTTTAATTTATGGTGCATTGATCGATGCGAATGTTGAATTAGCTCATTATGATGAAGCTGTCAGATTAGCTGATAAAATGGTGTCTATGCGTCCCGATCTAAGATCCTATTCCAGAGTTTCTTATTTGCGAGAACTCTTTGGGATGCCGGAAG
Source organism: uncultured Saprospiraceae bacterium (assembly GCA_964389985.1). GTDB lineage: Bacteria > Bacteroidota > Bacteroidia > Chitinophagales > Saprospiraceae > Vicinibacter. Next base: position 2,135 of record CAYMGR010000215.1, on the reverse strand, counting down.
AAGCTATACAGGCTATGCAAATGGCAGTTGAAGCAGGGAGTCCGGGGAGTGAGGAAAAATCCTGGGCGGCTTTGCAATTAGCTCAATTATGCTTGCGATATGGAAAAACTGCAGAAGCAGAATCTATTCTAAATCAAATTTTAGAAGAGAGATCGGACTATCCCTTTGCTTTAGCGACACTCGGTGAGGTTTATGCTAAACAAGGAAATCTGGTTCAAGCTGAAGATATATTGAAAAAGGCATGTTCGATTATTCCTGAAGTAGGATTTTATATTCAACTCGCACAAATTTATAAAGACAATGGCCGCGCAACAGAATGTAATCAACTGGTTGAAACAATATTGACCATGATGGATGATGATCAGAAGAATGGCCATAATATGAGTTTGGAATATGCAAGGGTTTATACAGATTTTTTAAATCAGGCAGACAAAGCATTGGATGCTATTCGCGAAGATCAAAAAATGCGTCCTGAAAATATTGATGTCAATTTATGTTTAGCTAAAATCTATTTATTGAAAAAAGATCCAGAAAATGTGGAAAAATATTTGGAACGAGCACAACGGACAAATTCAAAAAATCCTGCCATTCAAGATTTGAAAGATCAATTATTGGTTAGTATATCTTCAAAGTGATTTGTGAATGAAACGTCTGTTAATATTTCTTTTCTTTAGTCTTTTTTTTTATATTCTATCGGCTCAAATTAAGGGAATTGTAGTTGATTGTGATAAACAACCCATTCAGGATTTAACCGTGTTTAATTTAGAACAAAAACTACACACGCATACCGATGTCAACGGATATTTTGAATTTTTAAATGTAGCTATAGGAGACCAATTGCAGTTTTCTATGATAGGATTTGAGAATTTAATATACAGAGTAGCTGAGAATGACCTTTCAAAAATCATACGAGTTGAATTGAAAACTTCAGCTGTCTTGTTAGAACAAATTAATATTACTGGGGACTTGCAGCTGAACCTGCAGCGAATTGATAATTTGTTACGACCGGTACAAAGTAGTCAGGAATTATTGCGCATGGTCCCGGGATTATTCATTGCGCAACATGCTGGAGGGGGAAAAGCAGAACAAATTTTCCTAAGAGGATTTGACATTGACCATGGTACGGATCTAAATCTTTCTGTTGATCATGTATTGCCTGTTAACATGGTTTCCCATGCACATGGACAAGGGTATGCTGACCTGCATTTCATCATTCCGGAAAGTATCAAACGAATCAATTTTGACAAGGGTTCCTACAATGTTTCGAAAGGAAATTTTTCGAATGCGGGATATGTGGATTTCATTTTACAAGATCGGCTTCAAGACAATTCAGTTATTTTTGAAACCGGTAAATTTGAGGCACACCGCCTTGCAGGTTTATTCAAGGTGCTTCATACAAATCAACAAGATGCCTATGTGGCTGCGGAGTATGTTCGTACGGATGGCTATTTTGAAGCTCCCCAAAATTTTAAACGAATAAATGGCCTGTTTAAATACCATTATAAATTCTTACATACAACGGAACTAAAGGTTACAGGCAGCCATTTTAACAGCAGCTGGAATGCATCCGGACAAATTCCACAACGAGCGGTTGATCAAGGCTTGATCAGTCGGTTTGGTGCCATTGACTCAAACGAAGGCGGACAAACAGATAGGAGTAATTTGGTGTTGAATTTTATAAAACCATTTTCGACTAACCAAAGCTTAAAACTAAGCGCCTATTACTCGAATTATAATTTTGAATTATACTCCAATTTTACTTTCTTTTTAAAAGATTCTATCAATGGTGACCAAATTAAACAAAAAGAGCATCGCAACATTCTTGGGATTGAAGGTGAATGGAATTCAACCTGGGCAGGTCTCTATTTAAATGCAAGTTTGGGTAACAGATTGGACCTTGTAAATGATCTTGAATTATCTCATACTAAGGATCGAAAAATTTTATTGGAAAGATTAGCTTATGGAACGATTCAGGAAAGTAATAGTTATGCGTATTTAAAAGCAAGTTACAATTGGAATCAATTGGATTTGTCCCTCCAGAATCGATTGGATTTATTTCATTTTAACTACACGAACAAACTGGTTGACGTACAAAACAAGCATTCAAAGACAGAAATTAAGTATTCACCTAAGTT
>CAYMGR010000214.1:1402-3331 GCA_964389985.1 uncultured Saprospiraceae bacterium | reverse complement strand
CTAAAACTGTTGGAACTTCATCCTAATTATATTGGCAGCTATTATCAACTTGGGAAACTTTACTTAAAGCTAAACGAAAAATCAGAAGCTATCAAAATACTTCAAAAAGGAATTGAAGTTGCAAAATCATGCAATGACACGCACGCCCGGAATGAGTTACAAAACTTACTGGTTGAAACAGAAATGGATATTGATTAATAAAATCCACTAAACACATGATTTGCAGGCCCAGAAAGCCATATATGACTCGCTTGCTGGTCTTCAATGTGCATTTCAACTTCTAACGCGCCACCTTTAGACAGAACTTTTTGTGAAAATTTTCCATGAGCATGGGCTTGAATGGCGGCATAGTATGCTGCAGCTGTAACGCCTGTTCCACAAGCCAGGGTTTCAGCCTCTACGCCCCTTTCATATGTAGCTATTTTTAAAACATCCCCTAAAATTTCAATAAAGTTTACATTGACCCCATTCGGATTAAAATGATTTCTTAGCTCTTTTCCTTTTTCATTTATGGGCAATTCCCAGGGATTTTGAGCTTCAACAATTAAATGAGGAGAGCCACTTTGGATTAAACTACCATATTTAGTGATTTGTGAGCTATCAATATCGATCATTTTTACTGCAATTCCACCCTCATACACCCGACCTTCATGTAATCCATCAAATGCTTTAAAACTAAACGTATTGTTTCCTTGTTTAGATTCCATGTATTTAATTGATGCCCGACTACCATTACCGCAAAAACTGGAAGGATTTCCATCACTGTTAAAATATTTCATATAAAAATCAATGCCAGATTCCGGACAAACAGCAATTAAACCATCTGCACCGATCCCAAAATGCCGGTCGCACATTTTTTTAATGAGTTCAACGTCTTTTAAATCTAGCCATTCGAATTCAAAAAAATCGAGAATGATAAAATCATTTCCTGTTGCTTCGTATTTTTCAAATGGAATTTTTCGTTTCATACTACAAGATTAAGCTAAATTGAGATTAAGGCATACTTTTTGTAACTATTTACATATTAAATATTTTTATAATATTATTAATGATGCCCGGTAAATTAAATATCTATCTGATAGCTACCTGCTTGATAATTAGCATTTTATCAAGCGCTTTGTTCACCAAATTCTATTTGGATCAGTCAAAACCACTGGTTGAAAGTAAATTTGTACATGAAATAAACCACAATCCAAGTCCGGTTTCAAGTCTTCCGGAAAGCACTCCCATCAAATTTGGGAATTTTGGCCAGGTTGATTTTGTCTTTGCTGCCTCAAAAAGTACCCCTGCAGTCGTATTTATTGAATCTATCACCGACAACCGTGAGAATCTTTTTTCTTTGCCTAATAAGGAATTGTCAACAGGATCCGGAGTCATCATTTCACCGGATGGTTATATCATTACCAATAATCATGTGGTCGAAAATGCTGAAAAGATACAAGTTCTATTAAATAATAACCGCGAATATGAAGCCCGGGTCATTGGAACGGATCCAACAACTGATATTGCATTAATTAAAATTGAAGACTCCAGTTTACCCTATGTAGAATTTGGAAATTCAGATTCAAGTCAAGTCGGAGAATGGGTGTTGGCAGTCGGAAATCCATTTCGATTACAATCAACGGTAACGGCAGGGATTATTTCCGCAAAAGCGCGAAATATTAATATTCTAAACAATCAGCAATATAGAATTGAATCCTTTATTCAAACGGACGCCGCAGTCAATCCGGGAAACAGTGGAGGGGCCTTAGTCAATATTCATGGCGAGCTCATTGGTATCAATACCGCTATCATGAGTAAAACAGGTAGTTATGAAGGATATTCATTTTCAATACCATCGAATTTGGTCAAAAAAGTTTTTTCAGATTTGAAAGAATATGGCACGGTACAACGAGGCTTATTAGGTGTCGTCATTGAAGAAGTTAATAG
>CAYMGR010000214.1:0-1302 GCA_964389985.1 uncultured Saprospiraceae bacterium | reverse complement strand
ACCACAGAATTGATCAGTACCCGCCGAGATCCACTCTTATTGGATTTAGGTTTTGAAGTTCGCGACTTAAGTGCAGAAGAAAAGGATCAATTGCCTCAAAACGGGGTTAAAGTATTAAGTATTTATCAAGGCAGTATTATTGAACAGACCAATATGGCACCCGGTTATATTATAACGACTGTAAATGGCCAAAAAGTTCAAAATGTTGATGAACTTATCCACCATATAAAATCCGCTGAATCAAATATTTTGTTGAATGGTTATTATGAAAAATATAAAGGAAAATTTCCTTACCGCTTCAACAAAAAGCAATAGCGCTTATCTTAACAGCTTAATCCATTTATTAGATTATTGAGGAATGAATCCACAACCTATCGATATTAGCTTTAATCAAAATGAAGACCACGCAAAACTGGAGCTTTCCCGGATCAATAAATTATTAGAAATCATAGAACTAGGAGGTGGAAAAGCCAAATTGGAAGCACAGCGTTCGGATGGCAAATTAACAGCTCGGGAGCGGATTCAATATTTACTCGATCCCAATACTCCTCAATTTGAAATGGGTGCTTTTGCCGGCTATGAAATGTACGAAGAATATGGAGGCTGTCCAGCCGGAGGGGTCATTGTTGTTTTAGGGTATATTCACAAAAAGCTATGCATTGTAGTGGCCAATGATGCCACAGTAAAAGCAGGTGCCTGGTTTCCGATTACCGGCAAGAAAAATTTACGGGCACAGGAAATTGCCCTTGAAAATCACATACCGATAATATATCTTGTTGATAGTGCGGGTGTTTTTCTACCCATGCAGGATGAAATTTTTCCAGACAAAGAGCACTTCGGGAGAATTTTTAGAAACAATGCAATCCTATCTTCAAAAGGAATTCCTCAAATTGCAGCAGTAATGGGAAGTTGTGTTGCGGGTGGAGCTTATCTACCCATAATGTCGGATGAAGCCCTGATCGTAGAAAAAAGTGGAAGTATATTTTTAGCGGGACCTTATTTAGTCAAAGCAGCAATCGGGGAAGAGGTGGATCAGGAAACGTTAGGAGGTGCCCGTACCCATTGTGAAATTTCAGGGGTTACCGATTACAAGTCAAAAGACGATCAATCTTGCCTGGACACCATTCGAAATTTGGTGGATAAAATCAATCTTAAAACTAAAGAAAGCTTTGATTTAACACATTCTATTCCACCTAAACGGAGCGCTTCAGATTTATTAGGTATTTATTCATTCGCTACGGCTAAGCCCTATTCCATGTCAGACATTTTAGAATGCGTCGTCGATCAATCTGAATTAACCTA
>CAYMGR010000213.1:0-3376 GCA_964389985.1 uncultured Saprospiraceae bacterium | reverse complement strand
CAGCCTGATAACATCACACATAATGGTGTCATAATTCCAATGTTCAAACGTTTCTTCGGCATTTTTGGAATACCCAAAATCATTTGCTCGTGTAAAAAATTGAGCTCCACCATCAATTTTACGCGCTTCAAGTAATTCATTCGTACGGATAACACCTAAACGTTCGTCTAAATAAGAACCAATGAGATTTTGACCACCATCACCGCGAGTCAGCGAAAGATATGCCGTATTCATTTTCAGATCTTTCGATAAATAACTTATGAGTCGGGTATTTTCGTCATCGGGGTGTGCTGCGATATATAAAACCGAACCCAAAACGTTTAATTTTTTAAATCCATCAAGAATTTCAGCACTTGTTTTTGCTTTTTGCCCAAATGCGAATAGACTGATTAAGAAGAAAAAGGCTAAATAAAATGACTTAATGTTAATCATAATGTGGTCTGCTAATTAAAATGGTGTCTTGAGAGCACAAAGATGAGAATATATAGACTTTCCAACCATCAAATTTCATTTACATTTGTTATTCAATGGTATGGAATTAGTTGAAACAGGCAAACCAAACGAGGAAATTAATAAAACATTGATTTTAGGGCCATGTAGCGCAGAATCGGCGAAGCAATTATTAGAGCTTGGCGAGGCTGTAAAAGACTTGAAGCCTGATTATATTCGGGCAGGTGTATGGAAACCACGCACGCGTCCGGGTCATTTTCAAGGTTATGGAGAACAAGCCTTAGAATGGATGCTTGAGTTAAAAAAATCCTGTGGATATAAATTGTGTACGGAGGTTGCAACGGCATCCCATGTGGAGCTCGTTTCCAAATATGGATTTGATGCAGTGTGGATTGGTGCTAGAACTACGGTAAACCCATTTTATGTTCAGGAAATCGCTGAAGCCTTAAAAGGGAGCAGTATGGAGGTATTTGTTAAAAACCCTATCAACCCTGATTTGTTCCTTTGGTTGGGGGCTATTGAAAGGATCCAGCAAGCAGGCATTCAATCGGTTGCTGCCATCCATCGAGGGTTTAGTTTTTATGGAAATTCAATTTATAGAAATATTCCCAGATGGCAAATTCCAATAGAACTCAAACGGAGATTGCCACATATAAAACTACTTGCCGATATTTCTCATATTAGTGGAAAACCCGATCATTTACTGGAGATAGCCCAAATTGCTTACGATCTAAATTATAATGGATTAATGGCAGAACTTCATCCGGATCCATCAAATGCTTTAAGTGATGCGGATCAACAAGTTACTCCTGAATTTTTCAGGACGGCTGTATTGAATAAACTTGTACTGAGAACCCAGCATTCAAAAGATCCTGAATTTAATCAAAGTATTACCAAAATCAGGCAAGAAATAGATCGGATCGACGAACAAATTTTGAAATACGCTTCCGAGCGAATGCTATTGGCCGAGCAAATTGGGTCCATTAAAAAAGGAATCAATATTTCAATTTTTCAGCCAGATCGATGGGAAGAAATTATTAAGCGGTTTAATGAAAATGGAAGTTCGCTTAATTTAAGTGAAGAATTTATTGGATCACTCATTGAAGCCATTCATATTGAATCCATACAACACCAAAGTAAAAAAATGAATAAATAAAAAATCCCTTCCGGAAGGAAAGGATTCTCAATTTGGTTTTAACAGATACTAATAGGTTTCGTAAATTAGAGAAGTGCAAAAGCTATGCCAAGCTTTAAACTAAATGAGCATTTCTTTTTGCCATTTTTATTTTTAAATCCATCCAGCGGCTTCCCATCAATAGATTCATTCCTCGATCAATGGCATAATGCCTTGCAATATTATAGACGCCTTTAGCTTTTAAGCCAAATGAATTGGAAGCCCTTAAGGATAGAGAGTAACCGCTATCTGTGTATTCAATATGGTGCCAATACATACTGGGAATAAACAAAGTTTCGCCAGGTTCAAGGACTGTTTCGTATCCTTGTAAATGCTTAATTCCAGGGTATTTTTTCTCATCCAGATTAATCGGATTGACCAAGCATGAAACGGTAAATGGTACGTGATATAAATTCCTGGATTGCTCCCGGTCAAATAAAATAATACGTTTTCGGTTTTGTAACTGACTTAAGAATACATGTGAGCAATCAATGTCATAATGAATTTTTGTATAAGACCCTTGTCCGCCAAAAAACATAAACGGAAATTCATTATAAAAACCATCCATGATGGTTGGAATTTTAATATCATGAACTAATGAAGGGGCATCCTTGAATATATTCCACAAAAAAATTCTCAATGAGGTAGGTCCACTTTCAATTAAGCTGAGGTAATCTCCAAATTTCATGGTACCCGTAGCACTCATATAATTTTTGCCTCCCTCACTAAAACTCTCATCATAGATAGGTACATTGAGGTGGCCATAATTTTTCTTGAAAAAATCAAAGGTCCATAAATCTTTAGCGGGCCAATCTTGAATCAAATCAGTAAACACAACAGGTAATAAAGGATCCAGAAATTCTTTTTTAAATGATTCCCTGTTGAGTCCGGCTAGTTTCGAAATAGGCTTTAAATTCATAAAATCATGATTTGGCAAAACCTTCACAAATTTAACATAGAAGTATTTGGATCGTTCAATTAAAAATCAATTTTTAATATATGATAAATTTATTATGTATATAATATAGAAATTCAGTATGATATGTTAATAATTTGCTGTATTTTTTTTGGAATTTGGACAGGCTTAAACTTCCATTTACCTTTGATGAAAATATGTCAAAGCGTTATCAGGCTTTAGGGGTTTCAGCAGGTAAAGAGGATGTGCACCACGCCATTCGAAATTTAGATAAAGGCCTGTTTGAACAAGCCTTTTGTAAGGTATTACCTGATTATGTTGGCTCCAACCCTGATTTCATTAATTTAATTCATGCGGATACAGCAGGCACTAAAACAAGTTTAGCCTATTTGTATTGGTTGGAATCATTAGACGATAGCATTTGGGAAGGTATTGCCCAAGATGCGCTTGTAATGAATTTGGATGACTTGGCTTGTGTAGGATGTTGCGATCAAATCATCGTTTCCTCTACGATCGGTCGGAATAAACATTTGATTTCAGGTAAAATTATTGAGCATATTATCAAAGGAACTGAAGAGTTTATTCAGAATATGCGTTCGATGGGGATTCAAATTTATTCCGGAGGAGGTGAGACAGCAGATGTGGGTGACATAGTCAGGACGATTGATGTTGGAATTACTGCTTTTGGCAGATTGCCAAAGTCGGAATTATTTGTAAATCATATTGAATCGGGAAATTTAATCGTGGGATTATCCTCTTCAGGTCAAGCCGTTTATGAAACCAAATATACAAGTGGAATTGGATCGAATGGCTTAACAGCAGCCCGACATGATGTG
>CAYMGR010000212.1:1650-3428 GCA_964389985.1 uncultured Saprospiraceae bacterium | reverse complement strand
GGTTTGTCATCAAAGACCCGTTCAATATTTTTATCCGGAATAATCCACATTAGGGCAACCAGGATAAAAAGTAATCCGGAAATAGGTGTATAATAAAATGCGGAAACAATAGCCACTATATAACAAACCAATGAAATTTTACCTTTTAAATTTTGCTGTTGGTGAGCATGTTCAAATGCTTCTGGGTGTAAATGATGTTTAACGACTAGTGTTTGTAAGATATAATAAGCAAATGCCGGCATCAGCAATGCCAAACCATATAATGCTACTGTAATCGGAGCAAAGTGATTTTCACCCATCCACCCGGTTGCAAATGGGATAAGAGACAACCAAAACAATAAATTTAAATTAGCCCAAAGGACGCCACTGGTAATTTTAGAAATCGCGTGAAATAAATGATGATGGTTCCCCCAATAAATTCCAAGGTATAAGAAACTCAATAAATAGGATAGGAAGATCGGAGCTAATTGAATCAAGCTATTTAAATCAGCCTCATGAGGTACTTTGATTTCCAATACCATAATGGTAATGATAATTGCAATGACGCCATCGCTAAATGCTTCCAGTCTTGATTTATTCATTGAAATTATTGTGTGCTGTACTTTTCATTTAATGCTTTGACCATTTCTGGTGTAATGTCCAGGCCTGGATCAGAATAAAAAATATTTCCTTCCCGCGCAACAGAAAAAATAAATTTAAACCGTTTATCAGCATTGTATTCTTCCAGGTAGCTGATCACTTTTTTATGAAGGGCTTCATTAAACTCGGATGTTTCCTGTGCAAATTGAGCGGATAATTTTTCTTTGCGTTCCATTAAATCACGCTCCATCCCAGCAAGTCTTTTTTGGGCATTTTCCATTTCATTACGCGTCATATTTTCTGCATTTTTCTGAAGCTTTTGAACTTCACGTTGAAATCCTTCTTCTTTGGCTTGCAGTTCTTTCATCATGTTCTCCTGTTTCTTTTTGAAATCAACTTCACTATCTTTAAAGAATTTTAGTTGAGCCAGTAAACTATCTGAATAGAAATAGGCTGCCGGAAAATTTCCTGAGCTTGAATCTTGATGTATATTGGATGTTGCACCACTCATGCTGTGACACGAACCATTGCAATTGTGTTGTTTGAAATAGAGAAAGAGTATGGCCAATATGGAAATACCATGTAAGATCCAATTAATATTTTTCATGTTTAATTATTTAAAATTCTGCATTTCCCGGAAAACGAGGGAAAGGGATTACATCCCGAATATTTGTCATACCGGTAACAAATAAAACCAAGCGTTCAAATCCTAAACCAAATCCTGCATGAGGACAGGTTCCAAATTTACGGGTATCAAGGTACCAATACATTTCATCGGTAGGGATATGCATTTCATGCATGCGCTTTTCTAATTTTTCTAAGCGTTCTTCACGTTGGGATCCGCCAACAATTTCGCCAATTCCAGGAAATAAAATATCCATTGCCGCCACGGTTTTGCCATCTTCATTTTGACGCATATAAAATGCTTTGATGTCTTTAGGATAATCAAACAAAATGACCGGTTTCTTAAAATGTTTTTCTACCAAATAGCGTTCATGTTCAGACTGTAAATCGGTTCCCCAATGTTCAACCGGAAATTGAAATTTCCCCTTTTTGTTTGGATTCGAATTTTTTAAAATGGTGATTGCATCAGTATAACTAACACGTTCGAATTTATGTTCTAAACAAAATTGCAAACGCTGCAACAAGCTGAGTTCATTTCGCTCATTCTGCGGCTTCTGCTTTTCTTCTTCTTGTTC
>CAYMGR010000212.1:0-1550 GCA_964389985.1 uncultured Saprospiraceae bacterium | reverse complement strand
GCGCGAACCCATCCTTGTACTTTAATTTCTTTTCCGAAATCTTCAGAAACTAATATGGTTTTAATTGAACTGGCCAACATGGTTAAAATTAAGCGGCAAAGATAAGCTTTTAAATGAAAAAGAGAATAAATTACGCCTTAATCCCCTGAATTTTAAGAAGATAGATGCTAAAGATTTTGAATTCGAACTTTTAAATTACTTCGTTTTTCGGGTTCATTGTCAGCGCTGAATTTTAATTGCTCTATTTCCCGGATGATTTCAAGATAAGTTGTAATCGGATGGCTGGGAGATGGGATTTCTTTTAGATAATTTTTGAGGGAATGCATGGTCTTGAATGGAACGGATTCTGATTGAGACTGATGAATCTTCTGCAGAAGCAGTCGTTCAAGGCTTTCGATAGATAGCAAATCGGAATCTACATCGCTTAACTGAGGCGTATCAATGTCCAATTGATTTTTCTTTGCCTGCTGGGATTTGTAAATGCCGAGCAGCAAAACAAAAAAGGGAATTGCTAAAGATATCCAGCTTTTTGGATCCCTATAAAAATTGTCATAGCCATAAATTATTTCCGGATCTTCAATAATGCCTGCAGGAGCTGTGATTTGAGTTGAATCATTGAGACGAACAGTCCCTGTTCCTATCTGAATAGGAAAACGATCCGTAAGGTGGATATATTTTTTTTCCTCTGTATTAAAATATACAAATTCCGGGCTTAAAATAAAATCTCCAGCTTTTTTGGGTAGTAAAAGAAAATCAAATTTTCGGGTGTAAGTAAGCTTAGGTTCGTCAGTAACTTTAATAAGTTCACCATTTTTAGAATCAGAAATTTCAAAACTTGAATCCAGTTTAATAAATTCTGGATTCAATGTATTAAAGTTGGCTTCCCCCTGTAATTGAATTCCCAAATGAATGGCATCATTTAAGGAATAGTTTTTATTCACCGGTTCAAATTGAATGGACATCGAACCCACTGCGCCACTAAAATTTTCCGGCACAGGAGTGGGTAAATCGTTTACGATGAGAACATTTGAATTGGTAGTTATATTGACAACTTCCGACTGAAACAAGGAGGACATCCCAAATCCAAAAGGATCCCGATTTCCTTTGATGACCCGGTAGACCGTCGGATCGATATGGATCCGACCACTTTTTAATGGAAACAATACTGTTTTGGATAAAATTTTAGTGGTGTATTCCTTGCCATTATATACTTCCCGTAATGTTGGATTGTTTAACATATTTACAGGCTGCGTCTGAAATGCATCGAGATTAGCTCTTGTACCCGTCTCCATATTTTCAATATTGACTAAAGTATACAATTTATAGGTCAGGCAAATTTGTTCACCGACATAGACTTCCGGTTTATCGATTATAGCGCGCACCAAAATCTCAGCCTCTTTATCCGAATGAGCCTGTGCTTTAACCACTTTAATTGTGACGGGTTTAGTACGAAGGATCTTACCCTGTACTGAAATCGATGCTGGCTGAATTGTAAAACTGCCAACTTGATTACACACTAATGTGTAGACATAACCAATAGAAGAACTCAT
>CAYMGR010000211.1:1978-3474 GCA_964389985.1 uncultured Saprospiraceae bacterium | reverse complement strand
CTCCTGCTACCACGTTGATTAAAACTGAAATGAACCTCTAAATCTGCAATTTTAGATAACTGGGCATTGCCATATAAACCAACTTGAAAACCCGGTTTATGAAATCCAAAAATTTTATCGCCATCAATTTGGGATAAACAGCCTGAAAATTGTATTCCGCCACCAAATCGTTGTCCCGATACATCCAAAATACTGATTCCCAATAGGAAAATGAATACGTTGATCGTTTTAATCATGTTTCAAAAATAGAATTAAATCCAGATTTATACCCGGCTTTAAATTTAGTTCTTGATTCAAGGGGTATTTCATTTAAAACGTCCTGCGTTAATGTTAAGATAATTTTAGCCAATTTAATCATATAACAATCTAGCTACGAATTGAATTTATACAACAGTTATAGTATAAGGTATTGAGATGGGGAATGTGCTTTCTGTACAACTAATTTTGTTTGTATTTCAAATTGGATTCGGTACTTACCGGGGTGGTATCAATTAATTAAATACAGGGTCATGGTCCCATAATCGATAATGGCTTTTCCTGGTTTCAGCACATCATAACCAATGATGCCATATAGAATCTCATTCGCACCTACATTCGCTAAGGATTGCCATGCAGTTTCCAAACTCATGACTGCTACCGTGAAGGGCTCCAATTTAAATGTATTGATTTCAAGATTATTGTTATAGGATGGGATATTTTCAATGCCACTGGCTCCAACGCCGCCACCTGTTTGTGCGGTTTCGTCATGTTTGAGTTCCAGTTTTAAGTTTGCAATTTGATTACGATCTACAACGGTTTGTCCGGCTCCAGTATCCAGAATATAAGTGCCCTTGACTCCATTTATTGCTGCATCAACCAAAAGGAGTCCTGCAATATTTTGTTTTAAAGGTATGGCTACATAAGCTTTTCCTGTTAAGAATTCAGATAGTGATCCATCCTGGTTTTTGGAGTATAATTTTTCCATATTATTTTTTATTTAAACCAGATTGCTTACAAACACTAATGTATCTGGAATTATAATCGTTAAGAGAATTAAATTTTCATTTTAATGTGATAACCAAATCTAAAAATGCATTTGATTTTTAAGTTCTTATGATTTAATGATTCCGGTCGTGAAAACTGTATCGAATAAGTTCTTCGAGTGGACCCTGGGATAATTCCTGTAGTGATTTAAACTTAATACAATACCCACTGATACTTGCTTTTCCAAGTGTTTTTTCAAACGTTTGCGAAAGATAGGCCTTGTCCTTTAATCCAATGACATAGATGGAGATTCCCGATTTGTTTGCACTGATGCCAATTTGATAAAATGCCCTGCTGGATCCATCTGCGTAGTTCATTATCTGATGGCCATATCCTATATTAGGATTTGTAACCACTTTGCCATTTGCGTCTTTCCCATCCAAAAACCACAACTGGCAATCTGGCATGATGCGAAGAATCAGCTGATGTAGATTGTGCAGATCCTGCTGCTTTGAATCTACTTGACTGTTGAT
>CAYMGR010000211.1:0-1878 GCA_964389985.1 uncultured Saprospiraceae bacterium | reverse complement strand
AGCCTAAACCACCATAGCTGATGGCAGCCTCAAACCCTTTAGGCAGGTTTTGCACTATGACTTCGTGAAGTTTGGTAAATGCTTCAGTTCTATCCGGTGGAATATTTTCAAGAATTTCTTTAACCGTATTACCATTTGCTTTCATATGAATATTTAAAACGTTTATTGATTTAAGGGAGCTAAGTTATCAAATTGATGAAAATCAGGAAATGTTTACAGTATACTCTGTGCTGCCACCTTAATATTTGCCTTAAAAGGATCGGATAACAGGGTGGAATGTACTAGAGTTAAATTAAACGTTGATATCATTTTTAACCTGTATGTTGTTTAGTCATTTTGAGCTCAAAACCTTGATTTTAAGAATATTACATTATTAGAAATTTATATATTTAATTCATTAAAAAAGTATAGCTTTACCCCTCGGAATATTTATTGAAATCATGAAATATACCCGAAACAATCTCAAAAAACTCGAAGACCTCTGTGCAGCAATGACTTATAAAGTTCGATATGAGCAAGGTCATTTTCAATCCGGTTACTGTATAGTCTCCTCAAAAAACATCATTGTCATCAACAAATTCTTTGATATTGAAGGCCGGATGAATTGTCTGTTGGAATTATTGCCAGAACTCAAGGCAGATCCAGAACAATTAGATGCCGAACATAAAGACCTGTATCAAAAGGCGATTTCTATGCGGACCATGCAGGAAATTGAAATATAGCTGATTGCTTTACCGAATAAGAGTTATATCTCCATGTTTAGTGATGGTGCTTCCATCCAATCTGATGGCTTTCGCATAATAAACATAGACGGCAGGATTTGAACGCTGTCCTTTGAAATTGCCATCCCAACCTGCAGACAAATCATTGACTTGAAAATTTCGATGCTCAAATACCATATTTCCCCATCGGTCGAAAAGCCTGAACACTTCGACTTCCCGGATACTCTCACCTCCAAATACCGTAACTTGATCGTTTATTTGGTCACCATTAGGTGTAAATACATTGGGAATATAAATATCCGTTTGATTATTGACGATTAGTTTGATTTGGGCTGTGATTTCGCAACCATTTTTATCCGTAAATTTTACAGAATACTCAATATCTTTTAAAGCCTGTACATTCGGACTTAAACAGTCTGAACAACTTAATCCATCAGAAGGAAACCATTCGATTTTTGATGGTATAAAATTTAATAAAGGCTGTAAACTGATTTTATCACCCAAGGTTAAATGAATTTCTACTGGTAAGCTGGCTGTTAATTGTTGTGCTTGCAATAAAATGATTTGATACACTTTTTCGCAAGCCAAAGAGTCTTTAACGAATACTTGATAGACTCCGGGTTTAAGGTTATCATAACTATCTTGAGCATGGTATTGACTCGTATCATTTAAAGCAAATAAATAGGGCTTAATACCTTGATCAACCCGGATTCGTATGGCGCCGTTGTCTTCTCCAAAGCAGGCAATTGAATCGATGGCGAAGCTTGCTTTAACAGTGTCAATGATTAACTGTGTAAAAATGACACTATCGCATCCGTATTGATTATTGAGGCTGTCAATGTAATTTCCACTTTGGCTATACATCCGATTTCCTATTTGAATATGGTCCCCCTGGCATTTATGAAAACTCAACCGGTCAATATGAGTCGGGTTTACAATTAAATTTGTCTGAATGATGCTATCACAGCCATTCATTGATTGTAATGGATCGGTATAAAAACCAGTCTTGGTATATTTGTTTTGTGCAATCTGTATAAATTCACCATCACAAATGGTATAGCTCAGGTTTTGGAGGTAAACTGGAAAAACTTGAAGTTCCGTTTGTATAATACTGTCACAGGACCAGCTTGTTTGAAGAGTGTCCAGATACGTACCG
>CAYMGR010000210.1:0-3480 GCA_964389985.1 uncultured Saprospiraceae bacterium | reverse complement strand
GATGATATTGCCATTTGAACATTCATAAAAAAGAACTTTGATAAAAGAACAAATTTATAATTTGAAATGCAACTTACATCAGGTAAACCAATTTAATGTATCGGTGCAAACCAAATTTAGTCAATTTGAAAAATCTAAATACAGCTATGAAATGGGTGCGATTGTTTACAAAAATATAACAAACAACAATTAAACTCCAAATTATTTAAGTTAAATTATTAATTTCAAATGAAAAATCAGGGTAAACCCTGATTGCTGAGTCAGGGTTTACCCTGATTATATAAAAAATTGTAATATGAAATAGCAATTTAATTTCTAATATATTTTCTTATTAATTTATAATTTCATTTCGAATTTTTGTAGAACGATCCATTTGAAGTTTGTTTTTCTTTTAACTTGTTATATTTGATCCCGCAAATCCTCCTATGCATTATTCAACTGAAGAAATACAAAGCCTGGGTCAAAAAACCAAGCAATTCTTGCAATCAAAATCAATAACTGATTTTAAAGTACTGGAATCCCTCCGCAATGTCATTCGCTTTCATGAATGGCAGTATTATGTGCAGGATAATCCGCTGATTTCTGATTATGAATACGATCTGCTTTATAAATTATTGGAACACACAGAGTCTCTACATCCGGATTGGCTGACTTCCGACTCTCCAACGCAAAGGGTATCCAGTGATTTGATTAGTCAGTTTCAATCTGTGGAGCATTTGAACCCAATGCTTTCTCTTGAAAATTCTTACAATGCAGAAGACCTCAATGAATTTGATAAACGGGTCAGAAAATTGACAGGACTGGAAGCAGAGGCTTCCTTGAACTATTTCGCCGAACCTAAATTTGATGGTGGGAGCATTGCCTTGATTTATGAAAATGATTTCCTGGTTCGTGCTGCTACCCGGGGAGATGGCATCCGTGGGGAGGAAATTACACAGAATGCCAGAACCATTAAATCCGTTCCACTCAAAGCGGCTTTTTCAAAATTTGGAATTTATAAAGTAGAATTAAGAGGCGAAGCAGTAATCAGTAAAAAGCAATTCGAAAAATTAAATGCAAACCGTGAAACGGAAGGTTTAGCACTGCTCGCAAATTCCCGCAATGCAGCAACCGGAGTACTGCGCGTAAAAGATGCTTCTGAAACCGCGCAACGTGGTTTGGATGTTTTTATTTTTCAAATGGCCTACGCAGTAGATCAGCAAAACCAAAATGTTCTGCATCTTCAAAAGCAACATTCCGATTGGATGAAAATTCTCGACGGTTTGGGTTTTAAAGTTTCATTGCACGAACGAAAAATCTGTAAACACATAGATGATGTCATTCAATATATCAATCATTGGGTTGAAAAACGGGATGCTTATGCCTATGATATTGATGGAGTGGTTGTCAAAGTAAATGAATTGAGTTTGCAGGATATATGTGGGTCTACCTCTCATCATCCGCGTTGGGCTGTAGCACATAAGTTTCAGGCAAAACAAGCAAGTTCCAAATTATTGAATGTAGAATTTCAGGTTGGAAAAATTGGAAGTATTACACCGGTCGCTAAAATCGAACCGGTCCAATTGGCTGGTGTAACGGTGACATCCATTTCTTTGCACAATGAAGATTTCATTAAAGCGCGCGATATTCGCTATGGTGATCAGGTTCTCGTCGAACGGGCGGGTGACGTGATTCCCTATATCGTCAAGGCATTCCCAGAACTCAGAACAGGAACCGAAAAGCCTATTCAATTTCCAAAAAATTGTCCGTCCTGTAATACGGTATTGCAACGGGAAGAAGATGAAGCAGCCTGGCGTTGTCCCAACTTTTTTTGTGAAGCACAGATCGTACAAAGACTCATTCACCATGTATCAAAAGATGCAATGGATATTGATGGTTTGGGTAAATCTCTCATCGAGCGATTTTACGAGTTGGGATGGTTGCATCAAATGGATGATATTTATAAATTAGATTATTCTGCAATTGCCCAATTAGATGGTTTAGGTGAAAAATCAGCTGAAAAACTTCGATTGTCTATCGAGGCAGCTAAAAAAAATCCGATTCACCGATTATTGCACAGCCTTTGCATTCACCACCTGGGTAAAAAAGTCAGCAAACTCATTGCAGAACATCTGCAATATGTACCCGATTTGTCTAAATGGACCCTGGAAAATTATACCTCAATCAAAGACGTGGGTCCGGTCGTCGGACAAAATATCATTGCTTTTTTTCAAAACAAGAAAAATGTAGAAATGCTGGCTGAAATGGAGCGATTGGGTCTCAATATGTACCAAACTGAAGAAGATCGCCCCAGACAATTTTCTGCCAATTCAGCCTTTGCTGGCAAGACCATCTTGTTTACAGGTACATTAAGCCAGTTGGATCGGAAAGAAGCCCAGGAAATGGCAGAGAAAGCTGGCGCTAAAAACCTGTCTGCCGTCAGTTCCAATCTGAATATCCTGGTTGTAGGTGAATCAGCGGGTTCCAAATTAGCTAAAGCCAAAGCACTCGGAACGGTAGAAATTCTGACAGAAACTGAGTTTTTAGAGAAGATCCAGAACGAAGCGTCGTAATTTTGGGTGAATTTGATCGTGTCAACCAACGTTTTAGCAATTTGTTCGTTATATTATTCCATACAGTAGGTAATCCTCAAACAATGAAAATAAGATTTACATTCACCTTCGGCTTATTAGCCATGGCCTTCTTTATTCAGGCTCAACAAGCATTTTGGAATCTATCCTCTCAAAAGCCCGCTATTTCAAGTTCCAGCGATTGGAATAAATTGGAACGCGTCCAGTTCTTTGAAATGGATCATGCTGGTTTTAGAGATTTTCTTTTAAAAAATGTGCCGATGGAATCTGGTAAAGCACATCCGGTTGCTATTACTTTGCCCTTTCCGGACGGCAGCAAGCAGGTTTTTTATGTTGTAGAATCACCCGTGATGGAGCAAGGCCTCGCCGACAAATACCCGGAAATTAAGACCTATCGGGGGAGTAATGGCGCTTACACCATGCGCATGTCGATTTCTCCTTATAGTTTTCAAGCTTATATTCTGACGGATCAGGGAGATATCGTTATAGAGGCTCCAAATCGCAAAAATCTAAATGTTTATGGGGTCTTTAATGCCACTGATTTGAAACTCAATGATCCGGTCCAATTAAGTTGTGGCACGGTTGATTTGGCGAAGGTTAAAAATCCGGTAAATCCTGAAGCACAACAAAAAATGCAATCCAGGACAGGTGGTATTTTGGGGAATCCGGTTGATTTGCGTACCTACCGGTTAGCCTTAACCTGCACAGGAGACTGGGGAGGCCGCGGGGATCTGGGTGGAGGTACGGTAGCAACAGCTTTAGATAAAATGGTCGCTTCGCTGTCCTATATCAATGCTGTGTACGAAAAGGATTTTGCCGTTCACCTTAATCTGATTGCAGGTAATGACCGCCTGATTTATACTGATGGGAATACAGACCCATATCCGCAACCTACCCTGGGTGGAGGAAC
>CAYMGR010000209.1:1694-3529 GCA_964389985.1 uncultured Saprospiraceae bacterium | reverse complement strand
CATTAAAGATGAAGCCGGTCGTGAAATACGAAAAGCCTTTGTCCCACGTGATGAAAACCACTTGTTGGTATCAGCAGATTATTCACAAATTGAATTGCGTTTGATCGCTGAAATCGCACAGGAAGAAATGATGCTCGATGCATTTATTAAAGGCCAGGATATTCATAAGGCAACCGCTGCAAAAGTTTATCAGGTAGATTACGATGCCGTTACGGCTGATCAAAGAAGAAATGCCAAGACCGTCAATTTTTCTATTTTGTATGGAGCAGGGTCTACGAATATTTCAAGGCAGTTAGCTATTTCACGTGCAGAAGCTAAAGATTTAATTGACCAATATTTTAATACCTATAAAGATTTAAAATCTTATATGGCTAAGGTAGTTGAGGATGCCCGATCTTTAGGATATGTAAAAACCTTGTTAGGACGAAAGAGAATCTTACGCGATATCAATTCTAAAAACGGACTGTCCCGGACGAATTCAGAACGGGTCGCAATTAATACACCTATTCAGGGAACCGCAGCGGATATGATTAAAATTGCAATGATTCATATTCATCAACGACTTCATCAGGAAAAGTTGCAAACAAAAATGATTTTACAGGTTCATGATGAATTGGTTTTCGATGTTCCTAAGAATGAATTGAATACGATAAAAGAATTGGTTCAATACGAAATGAAACATGCCTTACCGCATCTTAAGGTTCCCATTGAAGTCGGTATTGATTCAGGACTGAATTGGTTAGAAGCACATTAATTTAAATTATGAAATTAAGTAATCCAATCGCTGTAAAACATCTTGCTGAGCGCTTCCAAATGAAGCTGATCGGAAATCCGAATCAATTGGTTTATGGAATCAATGAAATACATAAAGTGGTTTCAGGCGATCTTACATTTGTGGATGTTGAAAAATATTACGCAAAATCTATACAGTCCAATGCCACAATCATTTTAATCAATAAAGAAGTTGATTGCCCTCCCGGAAAAACTTTATTAGTAACCACAGAACCTTTTGAAATTTATAATCAATTGGTCCTTGAAGCAAGACCTCTTATTCCTCAAACGCAATCCATTTCAGAAACTGCCCGTATACATCCAACAGCTATCATCGAAGCCAATGTCAGCATCGGTCATTATGCAGTAGTTGGTGCGCACAGTCACATTCAAAGCAATGCAGTGATTGGTGAATATACAGTAATAGGGAGCCATGTAAATGTTCAAGCAGGAGCTATCATTGGGACCGATGCTTTTTATTTTAAGAAAACAGCCCAGGGATATCGAAAATGGAGATCTTGCGGTCGGGTTATAATTCAAGATGATGTAGAAATCGGGGCAGGTTGCACAATTAATAAAGGAGTTTCCGGTGATACCATTATCGGAGAAGGTACAAAATTGGATTGCCAGGTGCATATTGGTCATGGTGTGGTCATAGGAAAGCACTGTTTGATTGCCGCGCAAGTTGGGATAGCTGGTAAAACGCGGATCGGAAATCAGGTGACCATTTATGGTCAGGTAGGAATTGCTCAAAATCTGGAAATTGGTGATCATGTTGTATTACTTGCTCGCGCCGGCGTTGGTAAAGATCTCGAATCCAATAAAACTTATTTCGGCGCTCCGTGTGAAGAAGCCCGATCGATGATGAAAGAAATGGCTACCATCAAACGAATGGTGAAGGAATACCAGGAGAGGAAGTGATGTAATTTTAATGTTCCAATGTTCCAATGTTCCAATGTTCTAATGGTCTAATGGTCTAATGTTCTGGAGTAATTATTTCATTAATAGTTCAATTTTTTGAAACATTTGTGAACATAGTTCACATAGTTCTATCACAATTCATT
>CAYMGR010000209.1:0-1594 GCA_964389985.1 uncultured Saprospiraceae bacterium | reverse complement strand
ATTAACCATTAATAATAGTTTTTTGAAACACATAGGAACATAGGGACATAGTTCACATATTAATTTTACAATTCATTGTAGAATTTTAGAATTGCAGCATTAAAACATTTTACCCATTAACTATTACATTTCAAACTCTTCTTGCTAACAGATGGCTGGGTTTTTCAATCAGTATAAAAAAGAAATAAGAAGCTATGACTACACATGGAATGGATAACAGGATTAATTGGAGTGGATCTTCATTAGGGTAGGATCTCAGGCAGGCATCGATCATAGACCATCCAACTTGAAGATGGATTAGATAAAAGGAGTATGATATTTTGCCTAAAAATTTTAATGGCTGAATAGCCAGATTAAAAAATCGGATAAAAAGTACGGCAAACACAACTGCGGATAGATGATAGATATCAAAGCACCAATACGTGAATCCAAATAAGATAAGGATCATTGGCCAGATCAATTTATCCGATACGGTGCCGATGTGTGAATTAAATAATACGATACCAATTGCAAAATGGCATCCATAATAAAAGACAGTGTGATCCCATTCTAACCAGCGACCTAAAATGAACACAATTAAAACAGTGATGCTCATCCATTTATTTTTAAAACAAATCAATGGATACAACAAGGCCATCAAAATATAATATTGAATTTCGATTGCCAGACTCCAATAAATCCCTTTCATCCAGGGTTGATTGACAAAATCATTTAGATGAAAAAAATGATACAAAAGATCTTTTGCATCCACATGAATAACCTTATCCTTGTAGTGCCGGAAAAAAGTAGAAAAATAATCGATGATAAATATTAATAGGATACTACACCAATAGGGTGGTTCGATCCGAGCCAGACGTTTGAGTAAAAACCGCCCAAATTGCTTCCAGTCGTAATGACTTTTATACATGGTATAAGGGATCACAAAACCACTGATGACAAAGAAAATCTCTACACCTAAATATCCTTTTGAAAAAACATATCGGAACAGACTGGTTTCTGGAAGAAAACCTCCGGTAAAATGATAAAGGCAAACCAATAATGCCACAATACCACGGAGCATATCAATAGAGTCCAGATGCCTTTTTTGCATAGCGTCCTAAAGATAAAAGGGAATTTCATATCCAATTGTAGCTTATTTTTAGGGCTTGATGCGAAATTTAACTGATCAGCTTAAAAAACAGGTTTTTTCTGTACTCGTTTTTTTGAGTTTTAGCTATATCCGCCTGTTTGGAGGCAAGGTAGACACGATATCGATTCCGAGTCCTTCCATGGGTAAATCCTTTAAAGCTCTTGTATTCTTGCCCTCTGATTATTATACCTCAGGGAAAACCTATCCCGTTTTGTATTTATTACATGGTCATAGTAGCGATCCTACGAGTTGGTATTTTGTGATTCCGGAAATTCGGGATTGGGTAGACCACTATCAACTCATTATCGTTTGCCCGGATGGCGATTATGATAGTTGGTATCTTGATGACCCACAAGGAAGGCCTAGAAAGTTTGAAACCTATATTGCAAAAGAAGTAACAGCTTATATGGATGCCTGTTATAAAACAATCGCAAATCGGAGGTCACGGGCAATTAGTGGAATTAG
>CAYMGR010000208.1:2405-3536 GCA_964389985.1 uncultured Saprospiraceae bacterium | reverse complement strand
TGCCCTGGCAATTGAAAAGTGGAATCTGCACCAACGAATTGCATTAGGTATTCTCAAAAAATCTGGCGGTAAAGGAAATCATATCCTTTTAGGATTTATTATTGCTAGTTTTAGTATAAGCATGTGGTTGAGTAATACAGCTACTACTATGATGATGTTTCCCATTGCGCTCTCTGTCTTAAACGTTATGAGCCAAAATTATAAAGGCCCTCAGTTTCATAAATTTTCCATATCCATCTTGTTGAGTATTTCCTATGCATCCAACATCGGTGGACTTTCAACTATTATTGGGACACCGCCTAATACAGCATTGGTCGGATATTTAAATGAAGAATATCAGTTGAATATTTCATTTTTTGATTGGTTTATTAGATGTTTCCCTCTCGCTTTGAGTATTATGGTGATGATGTATCTGGTCTTTTCCAAAGTACTGTTTGTAAATAAAATTGAGCGCAATGTATTGACTCAAAATTTTATCATTTCGGAATATCAAAAGTTAAAATCATGGACCTCTGCAGAAAAACGTGTCTCAATTGTTTTTTTAATGACAGCGTTTTTATGGATCGTCAAGGATTTTTTATTACCCAAAATAGGTTTGCAACTGCATGATGCGCAAATTGCACTTTTTGGAGCAATCGCATTATTCATTATTCCATCCGGAATGAAACCAACTAAAGAAATTTCAATCGTAGATGATGAGGTGGAATCGGATAGTTTTCTAAAAACACGGCTGCTCGAGTGGAAAGATACTCATAAAATGGCCTGGGGAATTTTATTAATGTTTGGAGGCGGACTTACATTAGCTAAATCAATGGAATCTTCAGGGGTCATGAAAATGATCGGAGAAGGGATTTCTCAGGTGGCTCCTTCAAATTTATTTTTATTGATTTTATTAGTAGCAACAATTTCTATTTTTTTAAGCGAAATCATGAGCAATATCGCTCAAGTTATCGTGATGGCGCCCATCTTAAGTTCCGTGGCTGTTGCTATGGGATTATCCCCTTTATTATTAGGCTTGCCAATGGCTCTTGCTGCCAGTTGCGCTGGTATGTTGCCAATGGGAACCCCTCCAAATGCAATTGTTTATTCTAGTGGAAAAATTCCATTAAAGGAAATGATGCGTGCTGGTTT
>CAYMGR010000208.1:0-2305 GCA_964389985.1 uncultured Saprospiraceae bacterium | reverse complement strand
CCAAAAGGAAAGTTTAAAATATCTGAATCATTTTCTTTGGCAATAGGCAAATTACCATAAATTCTGAAATTAAATTTGTCTTTAACGAATGGTTGAAACCGATAACCTGCAATTATATGAGGGATTTTGTAGGTTGAGGATTTATTATGAAGTAGAGTCAGTCCAAGGCCAAATTCAAAAAAACTTTTATGTTGACCTAAGTTACAAGTCATTAAAATGGGGATGGTAATATATTGTTTTTTAGGTGGACAACCTCCAAAACAAATGAATTGAAATTCCTCATTTATTCCAAATCCTAGCTTGCCGGTAAAAAAGTAATCAGTTTGCAGGTATAAGATGCGTTCATAATTTAATGAAAGAATAGAGCCTTGCCCAAAATTGAGTCCAATATTATTTAAAACTCTGGGTTTGATAGTGGAATCTAATGATTGGGCCTTAGAATTGACAGAAGTATAAAAAAATAATAGAACGATTAGACCTAAAAGAAGATGCAATTTCTGTTTTGATCTAATACTAGAAACAACAGGAAACCAACTGGTATTATTCGTGTTTTTCATGTAATTCAACGGGTGGATTCATTCCATTCGTCGGATAGATTTCTGTATGACGGATTTGACCGCCCAAATAAGCTACACGGATAACCACGGTTAAACTAAATAAACAGATCAATAGAGTGGTTTTAGCAACCAGTGTGGCTTTTGTTAATTTTATAAAATTGGAATACCATCCAAAAAGGGACACTAAACCGGTTAAGCATAGGCTAACTAAAGCAAAAATTGCGGCATCTTCATGCTCTTCAATTCGATCATGTAAAGTGCCTTGAATGTTTTCAACAACTTCTTCAGCAGATTCTCCTGTAAAATAAGCTATAAGAGCCCCTATTGCAGAAATTAACAAGACCAGATAGGCAGCAGATTGTGTTTCCTGGCTTTTTGTGAAAAGACCATAGGATAATACAACAGCTCCTAAAAAACAGCCAAAAACAGGAAGATGAGTAATCAATAAATGGATATGTGCGGGGTCCATAAAGAAGTTTAAATGGTTAAAATGAGATACTAAAATATAACTAAATATGGATAAGTTTAGTATTCATCAGAAATAATATTTTCTTGAAACGCTCCGAATTTATTATTTCAGCTAATGCACGGGGTTCAGGTGGATCGGGTTCATACGGCCGTATCTTCAGCTGAAACCATTTTACATCATGCCATGCTGCTTGCTTGTAACCAATTTTTTTAAAGAGTCCAATTTCAACAAAACCTGATTTTAGATGGAGTTGTTCGCTGCCAATATTTGGAACAGTAACGCCGGCAAAGACATTGAAATAACCTTGTAAGTTTAGAATAGCAATTAATGAGTCATACAGTATATACCCAATTCCTTTTCCTTGATGGTCACTGGATAAATAAATAGTGGATTCAACAGACCACTGATAGGCTTTTTTATAGCGATGCAGGGAAGCATATGCATATCCGATTATTTTCTCTCCTGACAAACATACCAAACAAGGATATTGGATACTCTGCTCATTTAGTTTAGTTTGAAATCCTTCAAGGTCAGGAAGCTTATAATCAAATGTAATGGAGCTTTCAGTTACAAAGGGTTTATAAATTTCAAGCATTTGTGAACTGTCGGATTCCTGAAATAAGCGGATGGTATACATGATAGGATCAGATCTATTAATTGATTGCCCAATAATAAATGAACACGACGGAAGGTAATAATAATTTTTAGTTTAAGAGTCAAAACGTTAAATGGATTCTTTTGAAAGAACCGATCTTACTTTCAACACTTAATATTGAATTCTGTGTTGCTAATTAATTTCAATATTTTTAGTAAAAAAGTATTGTGTTTTACAAATATTATTTTACGGTACTATTTGTATTTCTTAACTCCCGCATAGATGACACCAGAAGTTGGTGTTTCATTCAATTCAATTTTTACTAATTGGGGAATCTTTTCTTTAATTTGATTCCATAACCAAATAGCTATTTGTTCACAGGTTGGATTTTCAAGACCCGGGATATCATTCATCAATTTATGATCAATTGATTTGATGATCGGATCAATGGCCTGGTTAATAGCTGCAAAGTCCATTACCCAATTTAACTTTGGGTCCAGATCATCTTCAATAAATACAATCATTTTATAGGTATGGCCATGGATGTTTCTACATTTATGACCTTCAGGCACATTGGGAAGAAAATGAGCTGAATCGAAACTGAATTTTCTAAATATTTGCATGGGCTGCCCTAAGAATAAATTTGGGCTGCAAGATAGTTTGTATTATAATATTTCTCTAATC
>CAYMGR010000207.1:0-3581 GCA_964389985.1 uncultured Saprospiraceae bacterium | reverse complement strand
ATAAACCAGTCGGACGGGTGCGACATAACTACCAACATCTCTGATAGTTCCATCCACCGGCAATTCCAATTTATTAAAATCGAGTCTTCGCCATTCAATCCAGGCCTGGAAGCCCTGCATAAAAAATGCAATCCATTTTTGCACGCCTATTTTTTGTTTCCAGTCTCCGGCTGCAAGGATATAATTTACAGATGGTTGCTGTAAATAAATATTGATATCATTTTGACTGACTCCCCATTCCTGCATAGATGCTTCTATACCTCTATTATACCATTCATTTGCAGTACCAGGAACATTCCATCCACGTTCTTTAGCTTCCGCCATCAGAAAACATACTTCTGCATATCCCAAAAGACAGGAAAATGCATCGGGCTTGAGCACATCATAAGGTTTAAAACCAGAGGCACTGACTTTTGCAAGGCTTGATCCGCTGGGTTGAGAATACAAATCCGGAGACTCACTGGCTGCATTCCCGTCGTCCTGTCCATAAGGTCTTCCAAAATAACCACCGCCACTTTCCCTTTCATCGGCCCATACGAAGAGCCTCGGATCATTGAGTGGTTTCAATGTTTTATCAATTAAGATGTTTGATAAACCGAGATCAGCGTCACCGCGCTCCACCCGCTGCTGATGCAAGGGATTATTGTTTGGGGCTGCATTCAGAAAACGAAAACTGGCATTATCAGAAACTGAATTCATGGAATTTGAAAATGCAGCCTCAAATTCGCTTTTCGATTTATCCGGCTCTGCATCGCTCATTCGCATAGCAATACGCATTTGAAGGGCATAGGCAAATTTTTTCCATTTAGAAACATCTCCCCCAAAAATGATGTCTGCTGCTCCATAGCTTTCTTTGGATTCATCCATTAAAAGGATGGTAGCATGCAATTCATCGAGAATTCCAAAATAAATTTCCTTTTGACTGTTATACTTTGGGGTTCTGTTAGTGGCACCCTGTAATGCTTCGCGATAAGGAACCGGACCAAAAAGATCAGTGACAAGCTGAAAGGTATAAACTTTAAGTACTGTTGCTATTGCAATTTTATTTTTATCAACAGTTGAATCAAGTCCCGGTCGTTTGGAAATAATTTTTGGAATCTCGACCAGGTCTTCCAAAACACCTGAATACAATGTTTGATAGATTGGATTGGTAAATGTTTCATTTATGTCATACCGGCTAATTCCGGTATAATTATTCTGGACCCAGGATTGAGCTAAAAGTTCAGAACATAATGCTGCCCCCAATCCTACAAAAACATGTTCAGCGAGCACCTTCTCAACTCCTGTAAATAAAGCTTCCGAAGGGACTGATTGCGGATTATTAGGATCGTAATTGAGATCTTCAAAGTCTTTTCCACAAGACATGATTAGGAACAAACAAATTCCTATCTTATAAATTGCATTTGATTTCATAGCAGTTGAATGAATTAAAATTTAAAATTAATAGCAAAACCAATCGAACGGGTTGATGGCACAGCTCCACCTTCATTGCCATAAATATTATTTGTACTAATAGACATTTCCGGATCAATATTGGGAATGTTTTTATGGAGTATAGCGAGATTGCGTCCAATCAAACTAACAGAAGCATCCACAATACCAATATGATTCAACCAGTGGTTGGGAAATTTATAGTTCAAAAGAATTTCCCGCAATTTAATAAAAGAGCCATCGTACACATCGCGTTTATTAATATAGAAGTTGCCATCAAAATATTTATTATTCTCATAACTAACTGAAATGTTATTCTGACTACCACTGCTCTTATAGATGTCGTCCGATAAGTCAGGTGTATCACCACCTGATTCCAAAATTGGATTGCCATCACTGTCGAGCTCTGCCAATTCACCATCATAGATCACTCCGTTTTCCCGGATGTCATTTTCCACAGATTCCAGATTCAGACCAGAATAGCGACCGAAAGCATTGGTAATAGAAAAGATATCACCTCCTTTTCTGAAATCAATAAATACACTCATACTGAGATTTTTCCAATTAAATGTATTCATCAAACCGCCTGTAAAATCTGGAGTTGTATTACCAATTGGCATGACTCCAGGGGAAACGAGATATCCTCCATCATTTGGATTGATTAATCGTTTACCACTTTTTCCATAGATATAATTTGTTCCTAAAATAGTTCCGTAGGGTTGACCAATAAATGCATTTATCGTCACGCCTCCCGGTGAGGCAAGCGGGAGATTTGTAATTGATGGATCTTCCGGTACCAGACTTACAATTTCATTGGTATTCTTTCCCCAGTTTACGGCAAGGTTCCAGGTAAAATGATTATACTGAACAGGTGTGGCATGTAATGCCAACTCAACTCCTTTGTTTTTAATTTCTCCACCATTGATAAACTGCCTGTCAAATCCACTGGCAGCCGAGGTAGCTAAAGGGATGATCTGATTCTTTGTTTTTCCTGAATAATACGTAATATCAATTCCAATCCTGTCTTGCAAAAACCGAAGATCCAATCCTGTTTCGAATGAACTTGTTTGTTCCGGTTTTAATCTAATGTTGTTTAAGGTATTGTTTACCGTGAAATTTGCAAAGGATCCGAAATTTGGATTACCAACATAGGTCTGATAAATACTATATGGATCTCCATCTGCTCCTACTCTGGCCCAGCCAAGACGCAGTTTGCCGAATGAAAGATCCGGAATCTTCAACATCTCACTAAATACATAACTGAGTGAAGCGGAAGGATAGAAATATCCATTGGCATTATCCGGTAACGTACTGGACCAATCTTGTCTACCTGTGATATCCAGATACAATAGATTGTTCCAACTCAGCGATGCCCCTCCGTAAAAACTTTCGATTTGCTTTCTCGAAAGCGTATTAATAATCAAAGGTCGCTCTTTTGAATTCTGGAGTCTGTAAATTTCAGGGACATTCATTCCACCAATGGTAGTACCAAAATCATGATTGAATGATTTCCACAATTTATTGGTACCGATAAAAGCACTTAAATTAAAATTATTTCGCAATGCTCTTTCCGCGCGAAGCACCAGATCAAGATTCGTTTCAGAGACACGATACAAATCCTGTGTATACTGGGGACTTAGCAAACTACCAAATGCGATCCTTTCTTCACGTTCTTCTGTATAAAAATCAGTCAACACTCTTCCGTTAAGTTTCAACCAGTTATTAATAGTCCAGTTTAGTCCTGCATTTCCGAATACTCTATCGCGGCCATCTGTTTCAAAATTTTTATATCTAGACCAGTATGGATTGTCCCAATATTGCGGTCTTGGATTGTCGGCGCTTTGCCGATTCCAGGTACGCATGGTTCCATCAGGGTTTTGATATGACATCAGATCTGAAAAGCGTAGTTGCGTTTGCCACCACTGGCTAAAATTCTGGGCAGGATTAAATCCTCCGCGAAAATCATAAGTAACTGCTGAACGCCCCCGGTTTGCTGAATTCATGTAATTCACTCCATAACCAAGCTCCAGTTTCTTTGACAATTTGGAATTTCCATTCAATGATAAGGTATTGCGTTCTAATTTTGAATTTGGATAAATGCCCGTTTGATCCAGTCGCGTATAGGAGATCCTGAAATTAGAATTCTCATT
>CAYMGR010000206.1:0-3589 GCA_964389985.1 uncultured Saprospiraceae bacterium | reverse complement strand
ACACATCAATCCCGCCCATCCTACGGAACACCCCATTACTTTAAAGCCTGAGACAAAATTTTCAAAAAACACCTCCATTATTATTACAGATGACGTTGCAAATACAGGAAGAACCTTATTTTATTCTTTTAAAACGCTGATGGACATTTTGCCTAAAAAATTAGAAGTAGCTGTTTTAATTGAGCGCACTCATAAAGCATTTCCGATTCATGTAGATTTTGTAGGAATGCGATTGGCTACTACCTTGAAAGACAATATCGAAGTCCAATTAGGTGCTGAAACCAATTGGCAGGTTAGCTTAAATTAAGAGGCCTCAAAATAGTTTTTTAAAATATTTTGGGCTGCCTTATAACCGAGTTCAAACAAATGTTCAGCCATCGTAAGGTCAAATTTTGAAAATTGACTGACTTCTGGAGATTCTATTAATACATCACAATATTCCATTTGTTTTTTTGAATTATTCTGAACGGAAAGTTCCAAAACACGGGTTAACAATTTTAGACTATTGTTGATATCCTTCGAATCAATTTCCTGAACAGGCATGAGGCTCACTCCAATCAATTGATCACAATCGTCTCGGATGATTGTAGCTGGAAAATTCATCAATACTCCCCCATCTAAATAAATTTGCTGATCAATTTCTATCGGTTTAAATAACAGGGGAATACTGCATGAGGCTAAGACCGGTTTGATTAATGGACCAGAGTCAAATACCCTAAGTTTTCCAGAAATCAAGTTGGTCGCTATTATTTTAACAGGTAATTGAAGTTCTTCAAAGTTACGCGCGTCAAGATGTTCCATTAAAATAGTTTCCAAATAATTTAAATCCATTAATCCCTTATTTGGCAGAGATGGACTTAAAAAGTTAAACCATTTTGTATTAATAGCAATTTGTAATAATTTTTCAGGACTGACCCCACCGGCATATAAAACTCCTACTAGAGCACCCGCACTACATCCAGAAATGACTGAAAGTTTTATTCCAGATTGTTTTAGGTAATGGAGTACACCGATATGGTAAATCCCTCGAGCTCCTCCCCCAGACAAACATAAGCCGATCCGCATTATTTTATAACTTCACAAAGCGGAAGTTTGTTTCAGGATCGTTCTTTAATTTAAGTAAATAAATACCGGGTAGTAAATGGAGCACTAATGGATTTTTATATTCAAAGGATTCTATGAATTTACCTTGAATTGTGAATAGATCCACCAGGCCGGGATTTTGTGGTAAATTTGAAATATACAATTTATCTAAAACCGGATTAGGATAAATAATTGGTTTGTCATTATTGGGATTATCCGCATCTACAATTAATTTAATATCAGTCAAATATCGGGGTTGAATTTGATATCCCTCTAAAAATGGATTGATCGCATCAAACTGCGAACCTAATCCAGTTAGTTCAAATGGACCCAAAGGAGCTGGAGTACCATGAATATTGACATCATTATCAATTCGCATATCAAAATTATTGACCCCATCTGTAACTTTTACTGTAAATCCAAGTGGATTATTGGACCAAGTCATTGGATCCACCAATTCCACTTTTTTCATATGGACGAGTTGGGATTCCGTGCTTTCATTTAGGTAATTAACAATCGTTGGCTGAAACAAGGTATTTCCTGTTGATAGTTTGATGATTGAATCTGGTAAAATTTGAACCAATCCATTAAATTGGGAAATCAAACCCTTAACCCGGATTAAATCACCTTCTGTTACAGTATAATTTAAGTTTCCTGAAGTTAGAAAAACGGCTATCCCATCATTAAATCGATCAATCATGGTAAATTGCAAACCAGTAGGACGAAGATTGACCCCATAGACGACCCCTTCAATACTAAAGCGTTTATTTAAACTATCCGCAACCCCATTAAAATCAGTTGAAGATACTGTCCCTATAGGAAGATCCGGATATAAATTATCCCGAACTTTAACGCGCACGATCCCTTTCATTCCATTACTAGCATGAACATCGCATTGATAATTATAAATACCTGCCTGATTAAATTTATAAATAAAAGACCAGGGATCTGTTGAGGGTGATCCACTAGAAAAAGATTCAGGATTTGTTGGAAATGTAGTTTTAGAGCCATTCACATTATGATGACCACCTTTATTGATCCATTCAATTTTTTCTCCAATATAAATTTCAATATCTGCCGGGTCAAACTTAAAATCTGAAACATTGATGCTTCGATCGGCACAATTACCACTGTTTTTGGATCCTGGGCTTGCCATCAATGCTTTACCATTTACCTGAAGCGTTAAATTGTTAATGGACGCATGCCAATACGTTTCATTATTATTATCCACATCTGATCTGCACAATTCTAAGCTTGCGCCATTTCCATTTGTCTCCGGGCTCCAACTGCTATAATAATGAACGCTATCCACTACAGTTTTTGTTGAATCCAGCAAGGTGATTACTTCATCAGTATTTCGCAAACCACCGCTGGTCCATTCTAATGCCTGGACCCCAAAAATAGAATCAAATTTAAATGCATCCACACATATTACGATATAAGAATTAGCTTCTAATACAGTATCCGGGAAGGTAAAAACAACAGCATCACTAATAGAATAATTCTTAAGATTAACTGCTTGATTTCCTGAATTATAAAACTCAATATATTCCAAAAAATCAGTGCCACTTTCCGGTGGGTTAAACATAATTTCATTTATGACAATCTGACCTTTTGCCCAATTGCTTAATCCAACAAGGCACATCAATAGAATTAGATTTTTCATAATTGTTTTTTTACAAATATATTCTATTATTTGGTCTAAAAATAAAAAGGGTCGGATTAATTTCAATCCAACCCTTTTTATTCTGTTTAAATGGTCTTAATTAAAGATATATCTCAATCCTAATTGGATTTGATAAACGTCTGCCAATCCTGCACGCTTCACAATCAGCTTTTCAGGATACTTACCATTTACTTTAGTAAATGTATAATAAGGGATATTATTTGCGTCTCTGCTTTCGAATTTCAGAGGGGAAGATGATATTAATTGATCTCCAACACCCAAAGAAGCATCCAAAAGATTCAAGAAATTGTAAATATCCGCACGAATTTGCAGGCGATTTTTATTTTGTCCAACAGTAATTCCAAACTCCTGTACGAAAGATAGATCTAAAGTGGTTAAAAAAGGCATAATGCCACCATTGCGTTCGAAATAAGATCCTTTATACTTAGACAACTCTTCATTTTCATTGACAAATTTCATGAATGCAGTACGTTGTTCTTGTTCTGTTGCTGCATCTTTAAAATGAATTTCACTGCCATCATTTGGAATATATAAGAGGTCATTCGCAGATTGACCATCGTTATTCAGATCTCCGGCTGTCACCAGGTTAAACCGGGGTTGGTTGCTGGATTGCAAGAATAATGAAATTTGGGAAGAAACGGATTTGAGGTATTTTAATTTATATGACATGGCTGCGATAAAGCGATGCCTTTGGTCAAAATCAGAGTAGGCCAAATCGGGAAGATTATTTCCATTCACAGTTACCTGGTCTCTCCAAGAGCTAAATGCTATTGAACCAGCGGTCATAATGTCCTTAGATTCTGAAAAATTATAAGCGAC
>CAYMGR010000205.1:0-3593 GCA_964389985.1 uncultured Saprospiraceae bacterium | reverse complement strand
CCTTTGCTGGAGTTTTTAATATAAATAGAAGCAAATGACAACGGGTTGCCATTTTCATCAGTGACTTTGCCAACTAGTTGTGCAAAAATCACTTGACCGCTACACAATAGGAGGATACTAAAAATTATACCCTTCATTGGAATATCCAATTATGTAAAAGCTGAATACCCAGTTTGGTCATAAAGGATTCCGGATGAAATTGAAGTCCTTCAATATTCAGCTTTTGATGTGTAATTCCCATAATGATATCCTCATCTGAAATACAGCTTATTTGAAGACAATCAGGCAGCGTATATCGATTTACGGCCCAAGAGTGGTACAATCCAACTTCAAATGATTCTGGCAAGGTATTTAAAATAGATTTTCCTGTTATTTGCGTTTTAAAGACAGTTTTTTGCTGCCCATGTTGCACTTCTTCCATTTGAAAAAGCTCCGCACCAAAAAATTGTGCTATCGCCTGATGCCCCAGGCAGATCCCCAAAATAGCTTGAGTTGGTTGGAATTGTTGCAATATTTCAAACATCAGAGGAAAATCTTTAGGCAAACCAGGGCCCGGTGAAAACAGGATGTTTTTAAAATTAACCGGTTCATATTCAAGGACTTTACATGCATCTTGAATCCAAACCTGGGCGCCAATTGATTTTAAAACATGGACTAAATTATGGGTAAACGAATCCCTGTTGTCAATTAATAATATTTCTGCTTTTGAATAACCCACAAAACCTGATAACTTTCGGGCGAAATTATAAAAGATTCCTTGCCGAACCTCTTTATTCCATATCAGGATGTCATATTAAAAATGAATTTCTTCAAACAGCAGGAAAAACCCTATCTCTTTGTAATAAATTTTAAGAAAACTCAAGGAATTTGCCTGACATTAGATGAAATAAATCCCGATCTGATCCGCTTTTCAATCCAGTCAAAAGAGCCATCTTCAAATTATATACCCCAATTTAATTTTACCTGTGAAGCAATAGATTTTAAAGCCTATGAAAAAAAATTTAACCAGGTCTATGAGCATATTCAAAAAGGAAATACCTATTTGTGTAATTTAACCCAAGCGAGTAAAATCGAGACCAATTTAAGCTTAGAATCCATTTATAAATTAAGCAAAGCAGCCTATAAATTATATATAAAAAATCAATTTGTAGTTTTTTCACCGGAGTCGTTTATTAAAATTGAAAATCAACAAATCAGTACCTTTCCTATAAAAGGAACCAAACCCGTTTCTGAAGATCCTCTAGGGGCATTGCTTAAATCAGATCCAAAAGAAACCGCAGAGCACAACACCATCATTGATTTGATGCGAAATGATATCAGCATGGTAGCAGACCGGGTAAACTTAAAAGAATATAAAAAACTGGAAAAAATAAAAACACATAATAGTGAACTCTGGCAAATGAGTTCAGAAATAAGCGGCTATTTAAATGATTATTATGACGCGCACCCCGGCTTCCTGTTTGATAAACTTTGCCCTGCAGGTTCAATTAGCGGTGCACCGAAACATAAAACTTTGTCCATTATTGACGAAACCGAACAATATGACAGAGGTTTTTACACGGGTGTCTTTGGACTTTATAATGGACAGGCTTTAAATAGTGCGGTCATGATTCGATATATTGAACAAGTTGATCACGAATTATGGTTTAAAAGCGGAGGCGGAATTACATTTCACTCACAAGCGATGAATGAATACAAGGAATTAATTCAAAAAGTTTATGTTCCGATTTTTTGAAAGCATTTCCATAGTCAATGGAATCGCACAAAATTTATTCTACCACCAGGCCAGAATAGATCATACATTCAAACAATTTTATCCCAAATTGGAATCTCCCTATTTAGAATACTTATTATCGAAAGAAATCAAACCAAGCATCAATCAGGTTAAATGCAAATTCAGCTACAACGAGAACACTTTTCAATTTTTATTTTTACAATATATCCCTAAAACATTCAAGAAATTTCACCTGGTTTATAATGACCAGATTAATTACAATTACAAATTTATTGATCGAAAAATATTTGACAGTTTAAATCGGACAATTCCAAATGATCATCAAATTCTTATTGTAAAAAACAAGCTACTAACGGATTCCAGTTTTAGCAATTTAGCCTTTTTTGATGGCTACAAGTGGATTACACCTACCCTCCCCTTACTAAAAGGAACCATGCGGGAATCTTTACTCGCGGAATTAAAAATTCACGAAGAACATATTAAGCCCAGTCATCTTGAATTATTCAGTAAATTTAAACTGATCAATGCTTTAAATTCACTGGAGCTTAGTCCGGAATATGCTATCCACTTAATTCAATAAATTCAATGAAATGAATTTGATGATCTATAAACAAATACTTGAAGAGCTTAAACCATATCATGCACAATTAATAGCCGTAAGCAAAAACCAAAGCATGGAGGACTTGTTACAACTCTACCAAGCCGGCCAAAGAATATTCGCTGAAAACAGGGTCCAAAATCTCGTTGAGCGAAAAAGTTTACTGCCATCAGATATTGAATGGCATCTCATCGGTCATTTACAAAAGAATAAAGTCAAAAAAATTATAAGTTGGGTACATATGATCCAATCCATTGATACGTTTGAACTTGCAGCATATGTCAATCAGGAAGCACAAGTCTGTGGCAGAATTTTACCTGTTTTATTAGAAGTAAAAATCAGTTCTGAAGCAACAAAATATGGTTTCGAACCTGAATCTCTTTTAAAATCTCTTACAAAGGATCCATGGACGGATCTACAAAACATTCGAATTGATGGCCTCATGGGCATGGCAAGCTTGAGTTCAAATTCAGAACAAATTCAAATAGAGTTTAAACAACTGTATAACTTGTTTATAAAAATCAAAACTACCATTCCTCAACTTGCATTTATGAGTGAAGTCTCAATGGGAATGTCCGGGGATTATCCTTTAGCCTTAAAAGAAGGGTCTACGATGGTACGTATCGGCAGTAAACTATTTTCCTAATTAACAACAACCAGTTTTTTTATAGAAATTAGCTGTTTTCCAAAACTTAATTTTAAATAATAGATGCCTGCTTGTAAAGCTGTAGTTATCTCTATTTTATTAGAAGTTTGGATTGGGTTTACATGAACTACTTCCCCATTCATATTATAGATTTCAATCCGATCCACTTTCCCATCAGTCCGTATTGAAAATAGACCATGACTTGGATTTGGAATGATATCAACATCTGATTGACTCAAGCTGTTTACCTTTGTCAAATCACATTTTTCAGTAACCATCCAGTCTATTTCATTGATGTTGCAATCCAAGTCCGTAAGTTGTAAGGATAAATCTTTTGAATTAAACGTTTGATCTTTGAGGATGACAGGATCTTTAGCAACTGTATACGTTAAATCTTCGCTGCATTTATGCTCAATCAATCCGGTATTTTCAATGAGCACCATATAATTTTCAGGAGAACCATTTGGCTTAACCATGGTCCATGTTTTATCATTCCCACGATCATATCCGATGGCAGAACTGGTGGCAATACTGGAATTATTTAACTGCTCCTTAAAATATTTAAATTGTTCAACAATTGCATTGGTTGAATTAATTTTCATCAGGGCATAACC
>CAYMGR010000204.1:0-3600 GCA_964389985.1 uncultured Saprospiraceae bacterium | reverse complement strand
ATAATTTTATTCTGAATAGCCAAACGGATCAATCCGGCAATTCCATTTACTTGTAATTTTTGGATGAGGTTATTGCGATGCGTGTCCACCGTACGTGGGCTGATAAATAATTTGGTTCCTATTTCCGTACTTGAAAAGCCTTCTGCAATTAGTTTTAGAATTTCGAGTTCCCGATCGCTTAATTGCTCTAATACTTTAGCTTCTTCCTTTTTACTTTTTCCCATTAATGTCAAAGCGACTTCCGTTCCAAAATAATTTTGTCCTGCCATGACTGTGTGAATCGCTTTGAGTAATTCATCCAATGAGGTATTTTTAAATAAATAGGATTTTGCACCTGAATCGACAGCTTCCTGAATAATATCCTTATCATTCAACATGCTGATCATAATTATTTTTATTTCAGGATAATCCGTACTCACTATTTTGCAAGCTTGTAAACCATTCATCACGGGCATTTCGACATCCATTAAAATCAGATCGGGTCGTATCCCTTGTTGTAAGCAATCCAATAATTCTTTGCCGGAAGCCGCTTCAGCACATATTTCAATTTCATGTTGGGTGGACAAGAGCGATCGGAATCCTTGTCGCACCAAATGGTGATCATCAACTAATATAAGCTTCACAGGCATTAAATTGGAATTCGAATGGTGGAAACGGTACCGGAGCTGTCAGCTTGTTCTGAAAAATAATTACCTCCCATCGTACTAACTCTGCTTAATATATTAAGTAATCCCATACTTCCGGATCGTTTAGCTTCATTAAAATCAAATCCAATGCCATTATCTTCAATCCGGAGGATGATATAATTTCCTGCTTGATATAATTGCATGATAATCTTCGAAGCGTTTGCGTGTTTTAAAATATTGTTTAATAATTCTTGTGCAATTCGATACAAACTTAGTTCTACTTTTTCATCCATTGGATGTTGAAGATTAAAATATTCAAATTCAGTTTGTATGGTATCCTGATGGATGGAATTGCGTAAAAGTAATTCAAGACTGGGTACCAATCCTTTGGTTTCCAGACTTGGAGGCATCATGAGATGAGAAATATTTCTAAGTTCGGTGCAAGCATCATTTAATTGATGGGTCAATTGATTCATTTTACTAAACTTTTCAGTTTCTGAAACCTGCTGTTGTAAACTTTCCAAACCCAGTTTAGTGGCAACCAGTTCCTGAACAATGCCATCATGCAAATCTTTGGCGATCCGTTTTCGTTCTGCTTCCTGGGCTTCAATGACTGCATTCAGACCCAATTGTTGCTCCGCGATGACGGCATTTTTTAATTTTTCTTCTTGCTTGTATTGGTAGCGTTTGTACATTAAAAACCCAATTAGACTAAACGCGCTAAATGTGATGATTAAACCTATTAACCAGGCAGTTTTCTTAAAATTATTTTCCCGTTCAACGATGAGTTCTTTTTCTTTTTTCTCCGTTTGATATTTGGTTTCAACATCTGCTAAAGATTTTACATTTTCAGCCCGAAACAGCGAGTCATCCAGTTTCATAAATTTTTTAAACCAAATGAGCGCTTCCTGATGATTTCCCAGTTGCTCATAGGCTTTCCCAATTTCTTCCAGATAGACCTCCATGGGATCTATTAAATGATTGGTTTCCATAATCGTATAACCTTTAAGGCCATATTCTAATGATTTCTTGGGTTGATTCAGACGGTTATAAATAGTGGTCAGGTTGACCAGTGGAAAAACTAAATTGACATCCCGTTTGGCCTCCGTCAAAACTTTTACTGATTGCTCACAATGAGGAATGGCTTCTTGATATTTACCTTTTTCGATAAGGATATGACAAATACCACCGTCAATGACACCTGCAACATATTGATTATTATATTTGAGTGCAATCGCAATGCCTTTATTAGAATATTCGATGGCTTTATTTAAATCCTCTTCGCTATTGTCTGCTTTGGTTCCATATGCCACCGCCAGATTATTATAGGTAAACATGCATTTTTTTTCTTCGCCATGCTCCAGTCTTATGGCCAATGCTTTCTCTAAATTCTGTATGGCTTTGTCGTGTAATTTCTGATCATTGTATAAATTTCCAATATTGCTATACGATGAAGCCAGATTGCTGTAATCTTTCAACTCCTCAAAAATCTTTAATGCTTTTAAATAGTAGAGAATGGCAGAATCCGTTTTGTATAATTCGGCATAGGTACCTCCGAGATGATTGCAGGTTTTAGCCAGCAAGCCAGGTTCTTTTTCATTCAAACGAATTTGATATTCTAAACTAAATTCATAGAGCGCATCTGATAATTTTCCGGATTCCTTAGCGATTAATCCTTTTAGATTTAATAAATAGGCTTTGCTGGATGGAGTGGAGCTTTTTTCAACCAATGAAGTCAAGGTATCCACATATTGTTGCGCCTGACCAAAATGCTTATCCAGTAAATCCTTTGAAATACTATGATAAAGCTTCACCTTCATCCCCGCATCATTAGTCTGGTTAAGTGCTTTGCGTAGACTGTCTTGTAAGGCAGATTGACTGTAACAGCTAGCCGACAAAAGAAGAGTACTGACCAAACCAAAAAAGAAATAGACGAGCCATTGGAAACCGGAATTCAAAGTTTTAAAGGGACAATTTATAAAAGTAAGCTTAAGACGTATCCAATGTTTCATAAATAGTAAATAATAGGAATACGGACGCTTTCTAATTGAGATGAAGATCTGATTATATAGGAATCTCTTTATCATAATTTGGATATCATGCCTATGGCCAGATCCTGAATCATTCAAAATCAGTAAATCTGCGTAGGCAATTTACGAATTTTTGCGGATTGCAGGCTTTTAGCCCTCAGCCGATCTTTGTCCTATCAAAAAACAAAAATATGAAAACAAAACAAATTTTAATTCAGGCCTTGATTTTGGCCGGATTTATGGCTTGCGGTTGCTATATCCTGATTCAAATCTCCGGACCTTTTTATAGTATGATGACAGACTTGTGTCAAGAGTTGCTCCGAAGCGAAAAGTCATATTCCGAATGGGCTGTTCAAATTCAATAATTGGAACGCAATTTGCAGCACGAACTAGTTAACCTTACATTTCTTAAAACAATATTAAAAACATTCAAATAAAATTTCTAGAAACATGAAAAATTTAATCTCTTTCGTTTTAATTCTTGCAGGATTTTTATCTGCGACAAACCTGGTTTCGGCTCAAGGAAAACCAGCAAAATTGCCCATGGAAAACAAGGCCACTTTTGAAACCTTTTTAAAAGATGTTTATACGATGTATGATAAACATGATTACAAGGCCTTGAAAAATATGTACGAGCGTCAGGCATCTGAAATTGGTCCGGACGGTGTTTTAATTTTAGGTTTAAAAAACCTGGAAGCATCCTGGAAATTATTTGATCAAATGGTTGATCCTACACCTAAGTTCACTTATCAATTGACTTCATCCAGAATGATTACTCCAGAAATTGCCATCGTAACCTGGGATTCTGATGCAGACATTAAAATTAAAGGACAACAGGTGGGAGGTAAAGCAACTGGAATGGCTGTCTTAAAGAAAAAAGGAAACGGCTGGCAAATTCAACATGATCAGTTGACTCCTGTAATGACTATGCCTATGCCTGAGGC
>CAYMGR010000203.1:0-3618 GCA_964389985.1 uncultured Saprospiraceae bacterium | reverse complement strand
GGCAAATTCAACATGATCAGTTGACTCCTGTAATGACTATGCCTATGCCTGAGGCAGCTCCTGCCCCAGCGATGGAAGGAAAGTAATACGAATGATTTGTAAGGGATCAATCTGTTTTAAACAGGATTTGATTCCGCTTCAAGAATTATGTAAATCCCCGATGGAAAATGAGATTTCTATTGGGGATTTTTTTATCCTGCTAGAAGATGCCTTGACTGTCAATTTAACAAAACCATTTTATTTCAAATAATTTTTAGCTTCATACAATTAAAAAATGAAAACCAAAACCAAAAAATATTTAAAAGGGATCGCAATTGGAATCGGAGTAATTATTCTGATTGGAATTATTTTAGCAATCTATTTAAACTCTCAAATGCCAAAAGCTAAAGGAGAGCCACCTACATTGCAAAGCTTTTTATTTGAAAAACCGAAAGAGGAATATCCGGTAAGCGGTAAATTTATATTTCTGTCTGCAACGGAATTAGCATTAAAAATAAGAACCAGGGAAGCGAGTTCTTTAGAAATTACACAGGAATTAATCAACTATATTAAGAATAACAATTATAAAACCAATGCTGTCGTATGGCTCTTTGAAGAAGAAGCCATTCAGGCAGCCAAAAGAGCAGACGAACAGGTGGCCAATGGTGGACCATTGGGTTTATTGCATGGAGTTCCGGTATGTATCAAAGAGCAAATTTGGGTAGCGGGTAAACCTTGTACGATCAATGCAGCTTCTTTCCAAAATTTTATTGCTAAAGAAGATGCTCCGGTAGTGAAAGCTTGGTTAGATGAAGGGGCCATTATACTTGGTACAACGAATGTACCTTATCTGTTGATTGATATGCAGACAAAGGGTGACATTTATCCTAGAGCCTGTAATCCCTATGATACCAGCCGTACCTGTGGAGGAAGTACCGGTGGTGGAGCAGCAGCAGTAGCTTCAGGCTTTTGTCCATTGAGTCTTGGAGGGGATATGGGAGGAAGTATTCGAATACCTGCTGGTTTCTGTGGAATTTATGGTTTGAAAACGACTGAAAATACCATTGACAATTATGGCACCTTTCCCGATACGGCGCATCAAAGAAAATATGTAACCATGACAGTAAATGGTCCTCAGGCAAGAACAATTGAAGACATTGAACTTTCCTGGAAAGCGATGATTAAGCCTTGGTATGCAAAATTTAACTGGGTTCATGCAGATACCAGCAAACCTTTAAGTGCCTATAAAGTGGCCTGGTTTGATGAAATGCATTTTAAAGGTGGTTTAATTCCTGCCACTGCTTCATTAAAAGAAAAAATGGCAAGTCTGGTTACGCAATTACAAAAGAACAAGATCCAGCTGACTCATGAGGAACCGGCTCATTTAGAAGAAATGAGGCAATTGCATTGGCTTAAAATGGTGTATATGATTTTTCATAAGCAATCCTGGTTGATCAGACAATTAATAAAACATCAAATTAAATCAAACAAAACGGAAGTTACTTCTCTAAATCTAATGGAAGGAGTGGACCGAATTGGAAATTTAAGTGAAGGAGCTTATAAAAATATTTGCTTAAGAACAGATAGTATTAAACAGGAATTTACGCATTTTTTTGATCGGTATGATTTTTTAATCATGCCTGTAACGCCTGGAGAAGCGATTTCACATAATCCGGATCATCACAAAATTCAAGTAGAAGGTCAATCCTATTTATATTATGATTATTTCCATTATTGTATGTGTACAAATTTAACGGGTCATCCGTCATTAGCGATTCCTTTAGGTTTGAATCAAAACGGCCTACCTATTAGTATTCAACTAATAGGACCTATGTATTCAGAGGAACGGTTAATCCATTTTGCAAAACAGATTCAGCATTTGCATGATGATTTTATTCCCCCAAAATAATGTAATCGAATTCGAGGGATCCGTTCCACAATATTGCAGCGCTTCATTTTATCCATTACATAGATAGCGTGCAATGGTTGTTTTAGATTGGGAATTCAAAATATCATAAAATAATTTGAATCTTACAAATTTCGAGAAAAAGGATTTATTAAAAGCCTATAATCTTAAGTCTGTTTGATTATTCTATATGAACTGTAATCAATAATTATTGAAATGATTCAGCAATTTTAGGAAAAAAGATTACAATGAACCAATCACATACATCTGATCCATAGTAGGTGATGCAACCCCACCAAAATTTTCAAGGGTAATGGCAAAAGCTTGCGGATGGTTTACAAATTGAATTTCTTTAAATGCCGTTTGATTGTTTTCCAAATCAAATACACCTAAATCCATCGGCTTCCCATCTACAATAGCCCATAACTGATATTGTTTCTGACTCGGTGTTTGAGGTAAATCCAAAACATCCAAATAAATTTTTCGTGCGGTCGTATCGTAATAAACAGCAGCAAAGGACTGTGGAGAAACAGCCGTACCATTCAATAAAATTTTTCTGGAATGTTTTGCTCGTAAAACTTCTAATCGTTTGTTGCAATCTGCTAATTCAAGACTATCCTGTATTCTTAAGTCGGCAATAGATTGTAGGTTTTTTGTTAAATGTTCCAATTCCAAACGGCTTTGTTTTCTTTCAGCAAACCAATAGTAAGCAACTAAAACACTCAACAAACCTAATAAACCAATGGAAACAAAGGAAATGGTCCTAAACTTCTTTTTTACATTCAACAAGCTTGTTTCAAACCCAATTTGCTGAATAATTTTTGACTTTAAAGTTTCAGGAACGGGCACCGCATACTGTTTAGCAAAGAGTTCCAGACCATCCTGAATCCGGTGCAATTCATTTTGTAATTCCACAGAGTCTTTCAACCAGGAATTCAATTCTTTGTTTTGTTGCGCAGTGGTTAAACCCAATGCATACTGCTCGAGTATTCCTGAATCAATTAGTTCCTGTATGTTTGGTTTTTTACTCATCGGAATAGATTCATTAACATCAGGAAAAA
Organism: uncultured Saprospiraceae bacterium; assembly: GCA_964389985.1. Classification (GTDB taxonomy): domain Bacteria; phylum Bacteroidota; class Bacteroidia; order Chitinophagales; family Saprospiraceae; genus Vicinibacter. The sequence continues at coordinate 672 of CAYMGR010000203.1, read as the reverse complement.
AGTTGATAAAAGCGATCGAAGAATTTTAATAGCTGCATTGACTCTGGTTTTTACAGTGCCTAAAGGAATATTCAGCAAATCAGAAGCCTCCTGTTGGGTAAATCCTTTTATATAGATTAGTTCTATCAATTCTTTATATTTCGATTCCAGTTTATTGATTTGATTAACCAAACCAACATCCTGAATTTGAGATTCCACACTATAATTTATAGTATTATATACGCCCGGATCGAGATTTTGGTTTTTATGTCGTTTTTCCTGACGTAAAATATCAATGGCTGTGTTTCTAATGATCGTTAGTAACCAAGTAAAAAGGGAAGCTTTCTCTGGATTAAATTCCATACTGTTTTTCCAAACTTTTACGAATCCTTCCTGTAAAGCGTCGTCAGCCAATTCAGTTTCCTGAACGATTTTTAATGTAATTCCATACAAAGTATCTCCATAGTGGTCCATCAAAAATTTTATAGACTCTTGCCCGGACTGCTTTCGCAGCTCTAAAAAACGGGATAATATTTGTTCTGATGTAGCCAATTTGATGGGCTAAGATAAATTATAAAAAGAAATTGCAGTATTTGAAATCCAAATTCTGATTTCAATCCGTATTTAGAGAAACTAAATATTTATGAAATTAAAACTAGTACTTTCCAGCTTTTTATTCATGAGCTTAAGCCT
>CAYMGR010000202.1:0-3623 GCA_964389985.1 uncultured Saprospiraceae bacterium | reverse complement strand
CTTCCAATTCAATTTCTTTAAAACCGTATTTCGTATAAAGGTGAATGGCAGGTAGTAATTTTTTGTTGGAGTAAAGGATTAATTGTTTAATCCCCTTTTTCCGAGCCATATAGATGCAGTGTTCCAATAAAAGTGTGCCGATGCCTAAGCCTTGTGTTTTGCTGCTCACCGCCATTTTACCCAGTTCAAAAACATCTTTTGATTTTTTTAATAAAGATGCCGTACCAATCATTTCTCCATTTAAGCTAGCATAATAAATAAAGCCGCCTTTATCGATTATATGTGTTTTAGGATCTGATAAGGAAAGGATATCAGAAGCTTCCAACTTAAAATATTTTTCAAGCCATTCGTAATTTAATTCTCTAATAGGAGCTTCCAGTCCTTCACGAAAATCAATAATTTTTATGGCTTCGTTCATAGAAGTCAAAATCTATATTGGAAAATTATATCCAATAAAATTCAATTATTCTCCTTTCCATTCCGGTAATCGACCTGGAGTAAATGGTGTGGCATGCATATCCAGGGTTTTTTCAAGTTTTTTAAGTTCGGAATCTGCAAGGACGACCTCTTTATAAATCTGATTAAATTCCAACAGGGCTTGCAGATAAGATTGCATGTAAGTTTCACTTGGAGCGGCCGTGGTTGACCATAAGCCACCGACAATGTTTCCAATCCGGCCATTAACAGACGGCATCGTTTCAAATTCACGCTTCGCCAAACTGCCGTCTCCATTGAGTTGAACATGGATCTTGTTTAATTTGGTTTCAAGATCTTTTATAGTACTTGAAATCGACAAAGGCAATGCCGGTGCATCAATTAATGCCCGTTTTATATATTTTAATTTTTCAATTAACTCATAACGATAAGCATCCGTTGCACCCACCACTCTGCGCAGACTGGCAATTTTCTTACTAAATTCATCTATGGATTTTTTATCGGTAGCCGGTAAACTCGATTGGTTGAGGGCTTGAATTTTGAAGCTGGTCTGTACACCGAGATCCGTGTAAATACCGTCTTCAAATTTGCTGATACTGAGCTTGTAAGTACCGGGCAAAGCCATATATCCTGTTTCTTGTGCATTAAATACAAAGGCATCATCAAAGCTTCCTAAATCAATAGGCCCGAATGGAGCATAGCGATAATCCCAGGACATCCGGTGTAAGCCTTTTTTGGCTGCAACTTTCAATTTGCGGACAACAAATCCGGATTCATCGCTTATTGTAAAAACAAGATGTGGTGCTGCTTGTTCGTCTTCCAAACGCAATGAATCCAGGCTTGGATAATAAATGGTTTCTTTGTTTTTTATTTTTTCTTTTTCTAGTTCGCGGCGTTTTTCTTTAATGGTTTTTAAATCATCCCGCAAATAATAACTAAAAACAGCTGCAGGTTTAAGATTGGAAGCCGTATAATAACTTTCTCCTTGAAATCCTTTACCTCTTACACCTAGTGGGATAGACGGCACATACATCCAGGAATCTTTTACAGGATAAATTTTAGCGATTGTAGCAGAATCTTCTTTTCTAATATGTTGCAATGGACTGTAGTCATCTAACACATAAAACCCTCTTCCAAAAGTGGCAAGTACTAAATCATTTTCTCTTTTTTGAATTTCCATATCGCGAACAGCTACTGTTGGCAATCCGGATTTGAGAGCAATCCATTTCATGCCACCATCTAAACTGCAAAAAACACCAAATTCCGTTCCGGCAAACAACAGATTTTTGTTGATATGATCTTCAGCTAAGCAATACGAAGAACCACGCTCCGGTAAATTGTTTTGTATGGCTTTCCAGCTGACTCCGCCATCAGTAGATTTTAAAATATAAGGATGAAAATCACCATATCGATGATGATTAAAGAGTACAAATAAAGTATTTTTATCGTGTTGGGATGCGATAATCTGGTTGACATAGCTTCGTTCCGGTACGCCGGGTAATTGATCAATTGATTTCCAGGATTTGCCACCATCTTTAGTGATTTGGATCAAACCATCATCTGTGCCTACATATAAAATATTTTCATCAAACTGATTTTCTGCAATGGCCGTGCAGTTACCATAAATATCTGTTGAACCATTTTTGGCAATCGCATCCACACTCCAGATACGATCCATGACCATTAATTTGTTGCGATCTATATTCCGGCTTAAGTCAGGAGAAATAGTAGACCAGCTGCTTCCATAATTTTCAGTTTTAAACAAGCGGTTTGCTGCAAAATACAGTCGTTTGGAATTGAATTTAGAAATCAAAAGAGGGGCATCCCAATTCCAGCGATAGGCAGCATCGCCGGATCGTTCAGTTGGTTTAATATCAACAAATTCACCATTTTTTTTATCGTAGCGAATCAGACCACCATATTGCGATTGGGCATAGATGATATTTGGATCGGTAGGGTCTACCTGAGATTCAAATCCATCGCCGATGCTGGTAAAAAACCAATCAGAGTTTACAATGCCATTGATACTCGTCGTTCTGGAGGGTCCACCCAAACTAAAATTATCTTGTGTGCCACCATGGATATTATAAAATGGAAACGCATTATCTGTTGCAACTTTATAGAATTGCGTGATGGGCAAATTGGGTTTAAAACACCAATTTTCAGCGCCATCAAAACTTTCATACAAACCTCCATCACAACCTACCAAATAATGATCCGTATTATTTGGATTAATCCAGATCACGTGATTATCTATATGTTTACTTTTTTCACCAAGTATGGAGAAATTTTTTCCTCCGTCTTTACTCACACCGAAATAAGTATTGATAACAAAAATTTTATTGATGTCTTTTGGATCGCAATATATTTTTTGATAATAATTTCCTGAAGTGGAATAGCCACTTTGCTTTTCCCAACTTGCGCCACGGTCTTTACTTTTATAAACGCCTCCGTTGTTTTCTGTTGCTTCTACCACCGCATAGAGCACATCCGGATTAACCGGTGAATAATTTAATCCGATTCTACCCAGATCGCCACCGGGCAATCCATTCATAATTTTATTCCAACTTGCTCCGGCATCCGTACTTTTATAAAGAGCAGATTCGGGTCCGCCACCTATATAACTATACACTTTGCGTTGTCTTTGATGCGCGGCGGCATACACAATATTGGGATAACGAGGATCTACAAAAACTTCATTGCAGCCGGTATAGTCACTTATTTTTAATACCTGTTTCCAGGTAGCTCCGCCATCGGTGGTCTTATATATTCCACGTTCACCTCCATTTGACCACAGTGGACCGTAAGCGGCAACATAAACAATATCCGGATTGACAGGATCAATAGAAATCCGGCCGATATGTTCAGATTGTTTTAAACCCATGTTTTTCCAGGATTTACCTCCATCTTCTGATTTGTAAATGCCATCTCCGTAGGCTACGCTGCGTTGGTTATTATTTTCTCCTGTACCTACCCAAATAACATTGGTATTTTTTGGATCGATAGCCAGACATCCAATGGAATAAGAACCTTCCCCATCAAAAACCGGGTTGAATGTGATGCCGGCATTGGTCGTTTTCCACACACCGCCAGAAGCGGCAGCCACATAGTATTCACTGATATTATTGGGATTGACAGCAAGGTCTGCAATCCTGCCGGAAGTAATGGCGGGGCCGATACTTCTGAAG
>CAYMGR010000201.1:0-3676 GCA_964389985.1 uncultured Saprospiraceae bacterium | reverse complement strand
TACCGTATTTAAATATTGCTACAAAAGTGATGTTGGGTACTAAGAAATTGAAAGACTTCAAAATGGAAAACAAACTCGATGGTTATGCCATTAAAGTTCCCGTATTCTCTTTCAATAAATTTCCTGGAGTGGATATCAGTTTAGGTCCCGAAATGAAATCTACCGGCGAAGCCATTCATTTTATAAAAGATTTATACGATCCTTATTTCCGGGAAATAGATTCCAGGAGGTATATGTATTTGACGAGGTAGGGGAATAATATAATGTTACCCCTTCGGGGTTGGGTTTAGCAGGAATGGGAACCGATTAGATTTCCTGATTGAATATATGCCTTGATTGAATACAAAACAATTATTGAAATCTATATAGCTTATCGCATAAAATTATGCAGGGATTAATTGCAATTATTGTTTTATAATTCTTAGCGTTTCACATTTATTATTATAAAAAAAGAGCAGTTGATAACAACCAGCAGTTAAAGATTCCAATGATATCATTTGGTTTGAATTTAAATTGTCTTTTAAAAGCATTTTACCAAACGTATTATAAATAACATACTTACCATTTAGTAATGGAACTTTGGATTCAACATGCAACACATCCAGCGTGGGATTAGGATGGATATAAATATCACTTTTTGAATGAATATCAGATAAATTACTTAGCACAAATTCTATCCTTTCTGAAGTATCAGACATACATCCATTTAAAGTAACTATGCAATAATACTTGCCATTTTTTACAGGCGTAAAGTCTTGATTTATTTCGCCTTGCAACAGACCAATCTCATCGTACCATTGATTGCCATTTGCAGCGCTGGAATGCAGCATGTCGCCAACGCGATTTATTGTAGGTTTTTCCGGTTTTGCACTGATGGTAAAACTTTGCTCTTCCGAAAATTCACTTTTGCTGAATGCCTGGTCGACCGCACGAACACTCCAGAAATAATTTCCGGGGGTTAAATCAAACAATACAAATTTATTTTGATATACTTTATAGTGGCTAACTTTTGAAATGATATCGGTGTTTCCAGGCTTTGTCCCAAGTGCAAATTCATAAACAAGACTATTAACTTTTGTAAAATCATCATCAGATTGATTCCAGAAAAATTCTACCTGATCGCAAAAAGCCCTAGTATTTAACGCTGTTGGAACTGATGGAGCTGAATTGCTTGTAGGTGTTGCATTTTTATAAACTGTAGTAGGCTTTATTTCATTTGCAACCACTCCACCATTCCCCTCCATAAGTATGTCCAATTTTCCATCATCGTTATAATCTGCAAGCGAACAATAAGAAGAGAAAAAATCAAGGGGTAAATTGAATCTAGGAGGAATAATGCCATACAAAAACTCGGCAGGTATATTGGCTTCATTTGGCAATAAAATATCGTTTCCGTCATTCCGGAAAATACGAGGCGCTGATCGTGGGTCAAAAACTAATCCAGGGGTACCCCCACCCGTACCACCAATTGCTGCCATAAAACCAGGAACTCCAGTAATGATTAAATCCAGGTCACCGTCATTGTCGTAATCACCCCAACGATTCGTACTAAAGCAATATCGCCAGAAATTCTGGCCTTCATAATTTCGCTTTTCAGTAAACCTACCAGACTCATCACCTGAAAAAATAAATAAAGTTGAGGCTGGTCTGGTCTCCACTTTTAAAATTTGATCGATCCAAACTTGAACATCTTCTTTGCAACCGGAATAAGCAAAGTCCAACCAACCATCGCCATTGTAATCTCCCCAGTCTGCAGATCCCCAGTTGACCCCTACAAATTTTTGTGGATGCTCGTTAAACCTACCTTTTACATTTGTATAAATAAGTGTGTAGCGACCGGTTGTGTCTGAACCTGTAATCAAGAGATCTGGAAAACCATCTTTATTGTAATCTGCAAATCTACCTTCGCTGTTTTTCAGTTTGCGAACAGGTTGTTCAAGTGATATAAATCCACTATCCGGCAAATACTTGAAAAATCCACCAAAGGGTTCTCCGTCTTTTGTTTCTCCTGAAAGGTATAATTCCTGACTCCCATTGCAATCAATATCCGACCATGCGATAAAACCATTGAAAATACCAGGCAAGGTATGTGGTACATTGACAAAAGAATCTTGACCTACATTCTTAAATACATAGCACGCTGGGATGGAATCCACAATGTTCAATCCACAAAGCGTAAAATCTAGAAATCCATCATTGTTATAATCAGAAAATGAAACACAAGACTTGCTTAGCGAAGGTAAAGTCAAAGTCAATTTTTGAAATTTGTCATTTCCAAGATTCTTGTATAGATTGGAGTTTCCCTCCCCACTGACTAAAATATCGGGTAATCCATCCTGATTGATATCTCCCCATTCGGTTACACCATTGTAAAATGCGGGTAATCCCGGCTTAATATCCTCAAATAATTTTATACGAAAATAATTTGAAGATGCAATCCGATCAACACAAGAATCGCTGCGATTTTTTAGACTAACGTTAATATATCCACCAAAGTTAAAATGGACTTTATAAGGACCCCGACCACTTCCACTTAACACTTTTCCCTCTCCAAAATTCCATTCATAAGTATCGTTTTTTGCTCCTACTCCCGTGTACAATAATTCTGCTATAGTGGGTTCACTAGGTATCAATCGGTAAGAAATATCATTGACATTGGCGTAGTCTATTGCATGAGAAGTCAATATGACAACATTCTTAGTATTCGCCTTCTGATAACGTACAGGATGAACCAGTCTTGCTACGTCTTTATAAATAACTGTTTTATAATAGTCTTTAAAATTAACACCAGCGGCATATTCTGCATTTTCTTCTGTAGAACTTAAATAAATTTCAGAAAGATTAAGTTGCCCACGTACATTGTTTAGTTCATATAGTTCTTCCACTGATGGCAAAAACCAGTCAATATATCCACTTCCTGTGAAGGTATCGCAAGCATATGCTGCTATGCTTTTATCCATACAGTTTTGAAGAATGATTTGTGTATTATCCTTTCCGGTTCCTAAGCCTGTCTTTGTTTTTCCATTTAAATTCCTTCCTTTACACCCAAATATCTGATGGCCAATATTTTGATAGGATACGATGAGCAAGGTATCCTTCCAGCTATGGTAGTACAATCCGCCGGCATACAAATCTCCGTGTTCCAATTCTGAAACATCTTTTTTAATATGCACTTCCAAAATCGAACCGTATAAGTAACAGGGATCATTGGTTTGCTTCCATATGGGTCTGTAATATTTTACAGTCGTAAATCCTGAGCTTATACCTATGGAATAACGATTTGTATTAGCGCCAATAATGTTTTGCCAGATTTCAAAACTGTCGTTGCGCTCCTGCCATTGAATGGAATATGCCAGCCCGGTCTCTATGTTTAACACCAAAGTGTCACCAACAAGAACGACTTGCTTTTGAGCAGTCAAAGAAATTAAAAAAATAATACTAAAAAGAAAAATTAAATTGTATCGAACATGATCTGTAATTACTTTCATAAAATGATTTGCACACAATGTCCGAAAATCATGCCTAAACTCACAGAGTAGATTTGTCTTAAAATTTAAGTGGTAAGAATTTGAAAAATATGGAAAATAACTTCTGAAAGCCTGTAAAGACTTTGCCACTATAGATAATTAGCACATCAAGGCTTTACTATCTAACATTGGTCCTGCAATTAGACATT
>CAYMGR010000200.1:1844-3680 GCA_964389985.1 uncultured Saprospiraceae bacterium | reverse complement strand
GCTCCTTTTCTTTTTCCAGATTCCTTTTATTATAACACAGGGCTAATTCATACCAGGCTAACTGGATATTTGGATCCTTTTGTAGAGCTTGTTCGGAAAATTTAAGATATTCTTCTTCTCGATGTGTCAAAAAATGTAACTTAGCAAAATAAAAATAAACAATAGCCTCTGTTTTAGGATCCTCAAATTCACCAAGTTGAAATTGTTTCAAACAATTTTCTAGATAGGATTCTGCAAGTTCAAAAGCCTTTAAATTCAATAGACATTCGACTCTGTTTAAATAGTTTTTGATTAGAAGCAAACCTATACACGATTCATCTATGGGCTGAAATTCATATTGTTTTAACCGATAACGATTAAATAAATCTTCCGATCCTGACTTTTGTTCGAGCTTAGCCAAAATCATAAAGCAGCTGGAGATCAATTTATAATTTGGGAAAAGTTCAAATGCATCCAGGATACAATTAAATAAATACTCCTTAGCCAGTTTTTCCTTTCCAAGTAATGCAGATAAAACGGCCCAGTCCTCAAGGATGCCATCTTGCCATTCATTTGGTCTGATTGAATGTTCCTTGTAAAGTCTAAAGATCTTTTCAAAGTATCCATAGGCAATATCCAAATGCTCCCATTCCCATTCTAATAATGCTTGGTGCCAATACAGATTAATTCTAAAGCGCATGACATCTTTGGACATTCTATCCAATCGTTCTAAGGCGTTTGTATAGGAGGAATTTGAAGAATGAAATTCACCAATTTTCGAATAATAATACCCTAATTTAAGTTGATAGTTAACTTGCCAGTTTAGATCATCAGGACAATGTTGATCGATACTATTTTTTAAATCGATTAGTGTTTCGTAAACTTTGGAATAGTTCCTAGTGTGCAGGTAGAAATTATAGAATCCGCATATTAAATCTCTTTCCAAATTTGTATTATCTGAAAAGTAGGTCTTCAACAATTCCTTGTGTCTAAGTAAATAATTCGGAATTCTATGGGTTTGTCCGGCGCCTTGGTTCAATACAATTAATTTTGGATAGCAGTCTAAAATAAAGTAAAGGGTCCATTTATCTAATTTATTTTTTTTTCGATTACTGGTTTTACGTTTTGGATTAGATGGCTGTTCACTATCCTGTTCGTTACTTGAAAATAATTCTACACTTTCCTTGTTGCAAAATTTCGGAAACAATTCAACGAACCAAGTTTTTACTTGTAAACAGTAGTTCTGGAAATCGAAATCCGGAATATTCGATATCCCAAGTTTAATGATAAATTTACAGTGCTCTTTCGCTATAAAATACTTAAGATAATCGTTCAAACTGGCTTGAAATTCAAGATAATTCTTTAATGCATTAAACCCATTTTCAATTTGCTTCTCTATCACTAATAATTTAGCATATCTATACAAAAGGTCAGATTTTAATTGGTCCTCAATTTTAATGCGAGTGCATTTTAAATAATAGATAGCCTGTTCGCAATGTTCCAGAGCAAGTTTTGTATTTCCTAGTTTAACTTCAATTGCAGCTGCTTTATCATATGTTTTAAGTAATTCTAGATCCTTATTTTGATATGGATATATAGACTTTTTTTTAAGAACATCAACCGGTCTTAAATACAATGGATTCAGAATATCTGGCAATTTCATTCAGGTTAAATATTGGTTATTACCAAATAAATTCGTTCAAAAATACAAAAAATATTCATCCCAACTCGAAGCCATCACTAGTCCAATTTGTTGTTACATGCAGAAGATAAATTACAGTTGGGTGTTATAATATTTATTCATTTATTCTTTTTCATGTACTCAATAGAAAAAATAATTTTAATCTTTCAATTCAG
>CAYMGR010000200.1:0-1744 GCA_964389985.1 uncultured Saprospiraceae bacterium | reverse complement strand
CATAATGGAATAATGCAAAATTGTAAACTTCATCGTTATCCGCTCCTCCTTCCAGAAAGCGATATCCAATGCGGGCCTTTAAATGATCTGAAAATTGATAGCTGCCGGCAAGTAAAACATCTTCCGCTCGACCTTGCTTTGCAGCCAGGGCATCGCCTTCTAAGAGGAGTCCATATTTATTATTCATTTGCCAGTTGAGCCTAAAATTAATGATCGGTACAAAACCAACATTTGATTTTGAAGCGTCTGATTGCGGACTATTTAAGGCAATTTCAGCATCTCTTATTTTGGCTGTGAAACCTAAGCCGAATTCAAATTTTGAACGTCTGACAAAATCATATCGATAGCTTAATCGGTATGAATTAAACGTATAGCTTCCGTTTAATTGGGTATTTGAAGGAAAGCTTACACCTTCAAAATCTATTGCCTTTTTAGTGAGGCTACTGGATTTGACCTTTAATGGAGCATATAAAACAGAAAGCGTATGTCTGGAATTTATTTGATATCCTATTCTTAAACGAAGAAACGCATTGGTTTTGGAACTCAAATCGTCTTTTAGAGAAAACAAACTTCCGGCATCACCCGGAATCCGTACTTTATTATAGCCTGTAAAAACAAAACCAGACTCTATGTCAAAAAATGACTGCGCTTGAATCTGCGTTCGGATGCTGAGCAAACAAAATGCAAGTAAAACTGCTGTTAAAAAAATATTCTTCTTCATTTCTTATAACATTTGGAATTCGATTATTATCAGTTAAAATGAGTATTTGGTTCTTGCATTAAAAACTTCATTAAACGACATGAATTTTATTCATAAAAACCATACCACGCCATTGATCTTATTGAAGCCCCAATAAGCTGGAACATCTTAATAAATAGTTTTAAATCTGTAACATCATTTGGTTTTTTAAATAGATGAAAGATTTTGAAATACTAACCAACATGATGGGCAAAGGTTGCATTCAGATTCACACAAAAATCAGCCTTGATTTAATTTCTACTATTATGAATTGGTGACAATTAAATAATACAGGGGCATTCCAACCGTAATATTAAATGGAAAGCTAACACCCAGAGCCATTGGAATATAAAGTCCGGGATCTGCTTTGGGAGCGGCCAATTGCATGGCCGCGGGTACAGCAATGTAAGAAGCACTGGCTGCAAGAATCGCAAAAATAAATCGGTTGCCTGGATCCTCTGTAACATATTGACTTACAAAAGCGACGATACAACCATTTAGAGCGGGGATTATAATTGCAAACAAAGAAGCGAACCAACCATATTTTTTAAATGCGGAAAATCTTTTTGCGGTAACCATGCCCATTTCTAAAAGAAAGATAGCCAAAAACCCTTTAAAGATGTCGGTTGTAAAGGGTTTGATCCCTTCGGCTTGTTTCGTATCGGCAATTAAACCAATTAATAAACTGCCTAATATCATTAATTCCACTGTGTGCTAATTCTTGTCCTCCTTTAAATCCGATGGAGAATAAAAGATAAAGCGCTATGAATTTACTGGAGGAAGCAGGTATCTCCAAATCACTTTTAACCAGTGTGGCCAGAATACCCAGTACAAAAAATAAAAGTGTAGGATTTGTAAGATTTGAAATCAGAATTTGAAAGTCCAATTTGTAAATCGTTTTTTTGGTTTAAAAAACTAAGAGCAAGGAATCAGAAATCAGAGGTCAGGAATCAGGAGTCAGGAGTCAGGAATCAGTAGTCAGGAGTCAGGAGTCAGGAATCAGGA
>CAYMGR010000199.1:2042-3684 GCA_964389985.1 uncultured Saprospiraceae bacterium | reverse complement strand
TGAGATCGGACGGTATGTTCTGATACAAATCGTTCTGCTGCAATTTCTTTGTAAGCCAATCCTCGTTCTAGTCGGATCAGCACTTCCCATTCTTGGGGACTTAATTTTTCAAAATCGGGATGTTTTTTTTCATTGGATTTAAATGAGCTGGCAACCATCCGGGATATTTGCCGAGACATCGGTGAGCCTCCTTCATGTAATTCACGGATAGCTTCAGCCAGTTTTTCAGGTGTGCAACCTTTGAGTACATAACCATTTGCGCCTGCAGCCAATGCCTCATACACCTCACGGGAATCCTGATGGTCTGAATATACCAGATATTGAGTCTGATGATTAAGTGCACTGCACTGGCGGATGCATTCGATACCGCCCATACCCGGTAAACCAAGGTCCATTAAGACGATGTCCGGTTTTAAAGAGTTTAGATTGATTTCAAATTCTTCGGCACTGCCAAATGACCCAACACATTCCAGGTCCGGATAAATATTGATTAAGCTGGAAGTCAGTCGTCTGATATCCAAATCATCCTCTACAATAGCAATTCTTATAATCTTTTGGTTCGAACTCACACCGCAATATTCAGGATTTATTCTTAATTGACCAATACCACAATCGTATGAAAGGAATCTAAATCAAAAGTAATTAGTCTATTTTAAATGGTCCGGTTAAGCTAAACACACTTCCTTTGTTTAGTTCGCTATGGATTCGGAGATGTGCTCCAATCGATTCAGCTCGGCGAATCATCCCTCTCAAACCATTACTGGCTTTCCTATCCTGATTTGGATCAAATCCAATCCCGTCATCTTTTAATTCAAGTTGATATTCGCGATTTGAAAGTTCTCTTAAACTAATCCAAACTTGTTTTGCCTCTGAATGTTTGATGATATTATTCAATAATTCCTTGAAAATCAATAACAATTGTCTTTTAATATCTGGATGTAATGAGTCATTTATCTTGGCTTTAGGTAGATCAAAACTGAGCTTGATTTTAGAATCTTCTAAATAATTGCGGGCATGTTCCTGAAAATAAGCTTGCATATCTTCGAAATGGTCAAAATCCGGGTTGATAGAAAATACCAATTCGCGCAACTGTGATGATGCGAGTTTGGCATCATGGGCAATTTGATTGATTCTTGTTTTTAATTCATCCGTACTCAAATTTGAAATTCGGCTTGCTATCTGAGAAGCCAAATTTATTTTGGTAAGTCGCGAGCCTACTTCATCATGAATATCTTGAGCAATTTTGTTTCTTAGAATTTCCTTGTCACGATCTTTTTCAATTTCAGAAATTTGGAGGCGGTAGTCATAAATGAATACAAATGCTAATAGTATGACCAGTATGGAAATTATAATACCATAATACCAAGGACTTTTCCAAAAGGGTCTATTGATCTTAAAAGAAATTAAATTTTTAATAAAACAGATCGAACCATTTTCGCATATTTTTAATTGAATGGTATATTTACCATAGCCAATACCGGATAGTCTTAAGACGGGTATTTTCCCAATAGAAACCCAATTACTGTCCTTGCCTGCAAATCTGAAATAATAAGTATTTAAATTACCATCTAATAAATTGGGAATAGCAAATTGAATTTCCAGATTATTTTGATCATAAGTTAAGGAAGATAACTGATCATTG
>CAYMGR010000199.1:0-1942 GCA_964389985.1 uncultured Saprospiraceae bacterium | reverse complement strand
AAATTGAATTTCCAGATTATTTTGATCATAAGTTAAGGAAGATAACTGATCATTGAATAGGTCTTTGTTATTTGCTTTAATGGAACGGATAATTAGAGTGGTATCAGGTATTGGGTATTGAAAAATAGTTTGATGCAAGTAGATGAGTCCTGCCGGATTAATTAAGTACTGTAGATTGGGATTGCCTGCTAATTGGTGGGTAGTTATGCCACTACTAGGTAAACCATGATTCGTATTAAATTCATAACATTGCAACGTATTAGGGTCTAGTCGCATTAATTTATTAATATTGGTTGACCATAAGATTCCATTTTTATCACAAGTCAACGAATTGATATAATTTTCTGATAGATTAAATTTATCCTTATAATCTTTAATTTTAAGATCGTCAACATTGAATTTGAATATTCCATAACCTTGAGTTCCAAACCAAATGGAACCATCTGGATCCAGGGCAGAAGAAGAAATATTGGGATTAAAATAATATTCTGAATTTAGTTTTGGATAAATGATTTCAAATTGATTTTTATTCCGTTTCCAATGGAGAAGGCCTGTACCTGAAACAGATCCAAACCATAAGTCAGAATATTTATCTTCACATATAGTACTGAATGTACTAAAAGATTGATCCTTGTCTAATTCTTTAAGTGCAAAATGGGTCACTATATTTGAATCCAAATTATACCTGTAAATTCCATTTCGATTAATGGTTCCAAACCAAATATTATTTCTCGAGTCTTTTCGAACGATACTTGAATATAATTCAAATGGATAGGCATCTTTTACACTTTTACTGATACTTTTGGATGTATTTGAGATGGGATTATACCAAAAGCAGACGTTTCCACAAATTAACCACCGGGAGCTGTCTATTACAAAGATTTTTCGAATCTGGGTACGAGGCTCAAGTGGAGAAACCGGTTTAATCAAACTACAGGTTTGATTTCTTTTATCATAAATAATCACTCCAGAGTATAGATAGGTTGAAATAATCAAGCTATCATTTTCCTGGACGCTGGTAGGGTAATGCGATTCATTTATAAAAATATCCCTGCATTCACTATATGAAAAAAGTTTGTTAATAGGTGTAGCTCTTAATAAGCCTTTATCGGTTGCAGCAAAGTAATTGGAATTTAGCTTGATTAGATTTTTAATAAGAATCTCAGGGCGCAATCGATGATTGTCAATTTTTCTATTTTTTGCATTGTATATTTGATATTCTTTACCTGTTCCGCTGGTGATTCCAACTTCATCTTCTGATATTTTACACATGAAAGGGGTCATTTCATAGTATTGATATGGTTTGTGTTGGATCGTTGTAAAGCTATTTAATTTAAGATTGAAATGGATGATTTGAACATTTTTACAAAAATCTTCATAAAGGATAATCGCTACCGTATCATTTACTTGTTGAAACGAAAGAAACCGATTGAATTCTTTAAACGGTAAAGGCTTGATTTCACGATAGGAATGTGTTAATGGATTGATTTCAAAAAGGCTAGTCTGATCAGCATTAAGGATTGAATTTAAGCGGGGTCCGGTAACCCAAATGTTGCCATCTGGGAATCCAAGAATTCTGTTAGGGTGAATAGGAGAACTGATTTGGGCATATTCATCAGGAAAATAATATGAATGAATCAAATTGAAGTCCTTGTTCACTTGAAAGATTCCCCCGGATGTGACGACCCAAATGTAATTTTTACTGGATACGAATATATCCTGAGTCCTGTTGGTAATATTAAACTTTTCGGGACTACATGGGAATTGTAAATTTTGTATTTCAAAAGTACGTGTGTTGATTTTGGAAATGCCCTTATCAGTACCGGCTAATATAAAATTACTGTCTAGTTGATTTAAACAGTATATTTTTGAACCGAATATTTTTCGTGGACCATTACCTGTAGGGATCGAATAAAAAGTATGGCCATCGTACACTTGTAAA
>CAYMGR010000198.1:1735-3727 GCA_964389985.1 uncultured Saprospiraceae bacterium | reverse complement strand
CATTAGCTGAACCGGCATGTTGGGATCGCAGGTAAACAAATCGGGTCCTGCATCGGCAGAGAGCCCGGTGCATTGAGAATAACTCAATTGGACACTCAATACTACAAAAAGACTAATGTATAAGTAATTAAGGATTAAGTTCATTTTCTTCGTGGATTAGAATAGCAACCACTAAGATACAGATCTTAATTTATTGGAGCCGATGATCTCAATCATTCGCCAACCAGATCAGAGAATGTCCGGTTTTAATTTGCTGTAAAGCCGATATTAACGCAAGGTGCAATGAGCGAACTGACGGAAGTGCTGGGGAAAAATGGGCAGCCATTTACGCCGCAGGGTTCTTCATTAAAAGAAAGGATGCTGATATTTCCTTTTGTAATTGGAAAATTAAAAGACTCGCCGTTTAAGTTTCTAACGTTGAAAAAAACGTCTGCAATCAGGCTGACACCAAATTCATTTCCGGCTTTTATTTCTATTGGACTGATGTCAATGTAATTTTCCGTATTTACAATTTGAGATTGAATCGTCTTTTCAACCAATAAGCTATTTGTAGTTAAATTATAAAGTCGGACTTTAAAAGAACCGGTATCCGGCAATAGCAATCCCAATTTGCTCAGGTTTCCATCCACCTTTGATTTAAACCTAAAGCCGTATTCCCAGACAGAAGCCGCTTGTTTGACGGTATCGATTTTTGTATTGGGGATGGATAGAAAATCAAAGATGGGAGTTTCTAATAAATGAGTTTTATCGTCAGAGCAATGGATTAGTAAGAGGCTAATCGTTAGGATAGATGTGAATTTTTTAAGCATGGGGTTAAGATAGTTATTTCCTTCTGGTTAACGCATGATACAAGATACACTTACAACAGGTACAATATTTTCAAGTTGAGCTGAATCATCAAAAGAAGCGCGCATGGCATAATTTAAGATGACATTGCGGCTAAATCGCCAGTCTCCTCCAAATGAAATAAAATTACTGCCTTGAAACACCGGTCCATTAAAGTGAATCGGACTAAATATTTCAGTGAAGAAATTATAGCGGTAATTTCCATATCTAAAGTTAATGCCACAATCTAATTGATAGTATTGGTCGTTTATCAGAATGTTGCGGTCTGCGGTAACCCGCGCAACTGCACTTAATAAAATGTTTTTGCCAAAGCCCTTGCTTCCATTTAACCAGACTCCCCAGATGGATCGGACCTTGCGCAGATTTTTAAATTTGAGCAAGCTACTGTCCCTGCTATCAAAATCTAAGGCTTGCCCAAAAGCTAAATCAATATAACTGGAATTCCATCGTTCCGCTTTGTATAAATCTGCAATTTTCTTCATCCGATCGATGTAAGTGTAATCTAAAGCATTGAATTCTGCTTCCAATGATTGGATGGATTCTTTGATCTGATATTTTTCTTCCAGGTCTTTTGTTTCGCTTAAAGATTTTTTCTTCTCTTTTATTTGTTCTTTGATGCCTGCTTTGTTTTCATCATACTCCTTCATGATATTGCGGAAAATACTTTTGTCATCCAGAGGCTCAAATTGCTTATACAAATTGATCTTAGCAGCATAGGAAAAGCTGCGGATACGCCAATTGTTTTCAAGAATTACAATCGAGTCATTGCCTTCGACATTTGTTAGATGCACGGTTTTGGTTTGAATTTCGTTATTTCCGTCAACCGTTCCGGCAGAGAGATCAAGGCTGGATAACCGTTTCAGAAATGCAGATCGTTTGTAATAGTTTTTAAGTTTTTTTGGAGTGTTGAAATAAATTTCATTGATCGGTTGTGTTTGGATTGCCAGATTAGGAGTCAAACCATAACTTTTGAATGACCAATCCACTTTAAAATTGCGCAAATTGGATGGTTTTGGTACCAGGCATGGATTGACACCTAGAAGATCAAAAGCAGGGGAGACCGGTATGGAAAACTCGGGCGCATGGTTAATATAATTTTCCGTTTGTTCCTCAAGTATGCTTTCAGTTTGAGTTTGGCCGGTTTGC
>CAYMGR010000198.1:0-1635 GCA_964389985.1 uncultured Saprospiraceae bacterium | reverse complement strand
GTATTGATTACAATACCATCAAAAGGAGCAATGCTGGTCATTCTGATTTTACCTTTGCATTTGAGTCTGCATCTTTCTTGGTCCTCAATTTTCCTCAAAAAGCAATCTGACATGTTCCCATTTACTATTTTTGCACATCCTGGAGGCAATACCAAGGGACAAGCTTTGTTACACTTGTCTTCTAATGTTTCGGGGGCTTGTCCAGCTTTTCTCCCAATTGCGATCACATCATTTGATGGAATAACCGGATACAAAACCAGATTCGCCATTTCATCACTTGCAATGTAGGTATTTCCTGATGAGTTTTGAAAAAAATATACTGTACTATTAGCAATGCTCAACTTTTTAATTCCCTTAATTGTACTAAAATTGGAAGATTTTAATGCGCTTGTTAATTGTGTTTTTGTGATTGGAAGTATTTTATAATTTCCTTCCATATAGGAATAATAATCTGTGCAGTTTTTGCTCAGTTTTTGATTTTGGCAAATGCTAAATAACTTAAAATCCTTTGAAATATTTTCAGATGTTTTGATATAATATTTTTTGCCATCTATACTTACATCTTTTTGAGCATGTGAGTAAAATGTAAAAGCACAAAGGGTAATGATCATTCTAATTATTTTCATGGTTTTATTTTTGAAAAGATATTGGTTTAACTAATATGTTGTTTAGTGTAATGTGGACTTTTTTTACATACTTATCACAAATGCCCGTACATCCTAAAAAACTTATTGCGCAGCCATCATAGCAATCTTGAAATGATGATTCATTACCGCCTATCAAACAATCTGTATAGCATTTACTTTTTGCATCTTGACAAGCATTGCGACAAGAAATATTTTGAGCTGAATTAGGTCTTTTGGCAATAGTTCCAGGTGGGTTTGAAAATTCAACGATGTTTAGATTTTTGCCATGACCAAAAAAGTATACCCTCGCATTGGATTTATCAATAAAAGATAAACTAACTTTGTTATTAACTTTCTCAGTGTTAATATTTTTTAAACCAGATATGCCTTTAAATTTAGCTATGCTATTTGCTTCAGTACTGGTAAGAACAGTTTCCTGGAAGTCACTATTTCCAGTTGAAAAATAGGATTTACAATTTTTACTTAATTTGATATCGCTACAAGCAGTAATGTATGCAACATCCGGTGAGAGTTTAATATTGCTTTTTAAAAAAGCTTTGGATCCGTTGATTTGCATGCTCTTTTGGGAAAGACAGTTGAATGCGATCGTTAAAAGCACTAAAATAGGTATGCAAGTTTTAAATTTAATTATCATGATTTTAAAATTGGTTTAATTAATCAAATACATTTAATGTGCTGAGACCACCTGCACCTTTTAAAGAAATACTTATGGTGGATTTTGGAACAAATTTGTTGCATATTCGTGCACATGCCAATCTACTTTTTTTACATTCAGATAAGCACAGAGTATTGTTTCCGCAGTTTCTGTTGCATAATTCACCAACAGCAATGCAACCATTTATACACTCTTTGTTTTCTGGTGATGGTTGTGTAGGCCGTGCAGCAATTTTGGTGCCTTTAGGAACTGTATAGGAATCCAAGCTTAAAGTGGATTCGCTTCTAAATATATAGGTACGCGTATCTCCATCTTGAATGTAGTAGTCTGTCA
>CAYMGR010000197.1:0-3759 GCA_964389985.1 uncultured Saprospiraceae bacterium | reverse complement strand
AAACACTACAAAACATAAAAAAGCCAACAAACCATATTCCACCAATACAGTCAGATAATCATTATGAAGGACAAGACCCGTTTGAGTAGCGACGCTTGTATTTTCTGTAGTACCCACATATCGGCTGAAGTTGGCAGGGTTTTTAAATTGTTCGATTCCGATCCCTATAAAATCTGAATCCCGGAAAGCTTCGAGCCCTTTTAACCAAAGGGTTGACCTGGCTTCCTCTTTTCCAGCCAGTACCAAAAGTCGATTCCAGGCCGGGATCGCATCCAGCAGTTTGTCATAATCAATAAAAAAAGAAACAACAAAAAATGGGATAGCAACTACTACAAGTTTAGGCAAAAGTTGCTTCCAATTAAACTGATAAAAGAGGATCATTGCTACTGAAAGGGCAAAAGAAATTAAAGCACTTCGCGACCCGGTCACCATCAAGCCCATCAACAAGATCATAGATGCAACTAACCAAATGAGTTTCTTCCAAGAGACTGCCTCTGCATGAAAAAATAAATAAAAAAAATAACTAAAGGCTATATTACAGGCAAATGCCGCAAAATTTGGGTTATCCATCCAACCACTTTGTCGTCCGATATCCTGATAAAAAAACAAGTATATCATGTAAATGCAGTTAATCAAAACGCCCAGACAAAACAAATTCATGCAACGAATGAGTTCAGTAAATTTAATATCAACTGACTTAATTAAAATAAAAATCCACAACACGATAAAATACTGTAGAGATGTCAGATAAAAACTTTCGGCAAGCAACAAACCTTTAGCCCAGGCTATTGCAGTAGGTATGAGTCCAAAAACATATAACCAAAGTAAATTCAAATCATTTTTATACAATTTAATCGCATTGGGTTTTCGACTCAAAAGGATCAAAAAACCGATAAACAAAGCTAATACGCGATAAGGCCTGAAAGGACTTTCAATCTGCCATAAGACTTTCGTTATGTTTTCAAAAGGCAACATGAAAACATATACATAAAAAAGATTTACTATCCAACGGTCAATCCCCTTCATCTGGATGTATTTGACTACCCGAAGCCGCAGAAGAAATGACCAAAGAATTAAATTTAAATTTCAACCAAATCCAATCTGCTTTTCGAAACGCATAAAAATCCATCAATCGAATCTTAAATTGAACTTTGACAAGATAGAGTCCGGCCAAAGCCATGCAACTGTATCCTAGTGAGGAGGCCAATGCGGCTCCGGCCATTCCATACAATGGGATACAAATGAGATAGGCTACCAAACTAATCAGCGCACCCAATATACTGATTTGACTGGTGCGATGGACATCTCCACTTGCCGAAAATAATTTGCTAACTATTTTGGAAGAAATTAAGAACAGAGTCCCCGGGATCAATAGCAAAAATGGCCATAACATTTCTTGATAATTTTGCCCCAAAAAATAGGGAATCACAATGATTAATAACACTCCTGCTAAGCCTGCCAATAATACAAACGATAGATAAAAAAGGATTCGGTGCAGGCGCGCAATCAATTCTACAGAATGCGAAGGATCCTGATTTTTTGCAATGACATTAAATAAAACCGGTCCTATGGCGTCCGGCAGCATCCAAATCATTTCGGCACATTTGACTGCCAAATTGTAGATACCCAGTGCACCCGCAGATACATAAGAAATTAAGAGCAGTTGATCCAATCTCAAATTTGCACGCACGGCCAGATCTCCCGGCCAGGACTTGAGGCCGTATTGAATCGTTTGTCTGGTAAAATTTGAATCCGATTTACATTGAGTACCCGGTAAATAAATTGAGTATAGATGTAAGATACAAACGATCCCTGCGCTGAAGCAATAAGCGATATAAATAAAATTTAAATTTTCATTTCCAAATAGAGTAAAACAGCCAAGCAAAGCAAGCGGATTTAAAAATACAGTAAACAGATCCAGTTTATTTAAGAGTTTAAATTCTGAATTTCCAAAAAAAACACGACCGATAATAAAACTGATTGTTTGACAAAAACAAGTTATTAAAAACAAAATCAATTGGCCGGGGTAAAAAGTGATTTCAAAAAAATTTATCCATCCAGTCCAATAAATCAAAAACACCAACAAAGCATTACAGATAGCGAGAATAAACGCCATTTTATAAATAGATCCGTTTACCTGTGAAAATTGAAATTTGTGACTTCCCAATAAATAAATAATTCCACTTCCAATTCCAATGGAACTCAAGGGCAAGAGTAAACTTACGAAAGCAGTCAGGAAACTATATACTCCAAATTGCTCCGGTCCCAGCAATTTGGGTACAAATAAAAAAATAATAAAAGCACAAATACTCACACTCACTTTCGTAAGCAGGTTTCCTAAGGAATGTGATGTTGAATTCAAATTTGTTACTGTGATTAAACCTCAAGACCCAAAAAATAAGCAGAAAGCAATTCGAGCAGCATGCTTCCCTGCAAATATATCAATTTTCTATACATATAAAATAGATTAATATGAAATGAGTGATTTGGCTTACATTAGCCGTTTAAAATGACGCCTACCCTATATGTCACCATTTGAATATCGTTTAGAATCCTATGTGGCGAATATCAAGAAATCCGGAGCAGGTTTCAATCAATTATTTGACCCTGTTCGCAAAAAGTGGGTATCGGAAACTCCTGAAGAATGGGTTCGACAAAGTCTGATTCAATACCTACATGCGGCCCACCAGATCCCCTTTAGCAGAATGGCGGTTGAAAAACAGGTGGCCGTTTACAGTCTAAAAAAACGCTTTGATTTGGTTGTTTATAATAAAACAGCAACCCCTTATATTTTGATAGAATGTAAAAGCCCGAGCATCAATCTATTACAGGAAGTAATGGATCAGGCTGCTCGTTACAACATCCAACTTAAAGCCCCTTATCTGATCGTAAGCAATGGATATCAAAGTATCGTGTGTAAGCTTGATTTTCAGCTGGCCAGGCACGACTTTATTCAAGAATTACCCGACTATCCCTTTTAATTTAAAATTTCGCAGAATCCAATCATCGGCTAAGGTCATTGCCTATTTAAAATAACATGTTAATTAATTGGTATATAGGTATTTATAAATACAATATAAACATAATATTTAAAGAATATGTTATTTGGTTTAGGGCGAAAACTATTTCTACGTTTCATCGTTAATTTTACGTAATTCTGAAACTCCAATTTTCTAATTTTTATTCCCAGATGAAGACAATCCAAGTATTTTGTATCAGTGCGATTCTATTGATTTTAAATGCCTGTGGCAAACCCAGCGAATCAGTCGATCCCAAAGCCCATTTAGCTGAATTGAAAACGCAGCTTAAAACTCTAAATACCCAAATAAAAGAGTTGGAATTGCAAATTGCCAGCACTGACACCAGCTTTTCCTTTTCAAAATCCAAAATGGTTAAGGTGGATACCCCTCAGAAAAGAGATTTTAAACATTATATCGAATTACAGGGAATCATCGATGCTGATAATAATATTTTAGCAGCTCCACAAATGCCCGGTGTGGTGAGTTCCATTTTAGTAAAAGAAGGCGATGCAGTGAGTCCCGGTAAAATTCTTGCTATCCTCGATGCGGCTACGATTCGCAAAGGAATGGATGAAGTTAAAACCGGATTAGGTTTGGCGAATACAATGTATGAAAAACAAAAGCGTCTATGGGAACAAAACATCGGTAGCGAAGCCCAATACTTACAAGCAAAAAACCAGAAGGAACAACTGGAGATGAAATTAAAAACTCTGGAATCCCAACTATCCATGAGTTATAT
>CAYMGR010000196.1:0-3763 GCA_964389985.1 uncultured Saprospiraceae bacterium | reverse complement strand
TGGTAGCACACAGTTAATATAAAGATAGACAGATAAAAACACAACAAGTGGCGGTGATGTATTAAATCTTAATCTGGAATGCATCGTTCGCAATCCGGTTGATGCCCAACTTGTAAGCTTTCATCTTCCATATGAACACAAAGACAGTTTAATTCAGGTAAAACTTAATCCAAATCAGCTCCTTCAATGGAAATACCAAACACACATTTCATCTGCAATTCCTCTTACAAGCCCATTTTGGCTATGGAATGGTCGTCGGGAAGCATACTATAAAGTTGATGTAACTGAAAATTATAATAAGCCATTAGCAGATAAAATTTTACAAGCCGAATTCAAACTAAAAATATCCAACAAAACATATATTCTCAAAAGAGATCTTATATATAAAAATGATGACCCGGTTTTAGGCGAACTCAGACAAAATCTTGATGTATTGCCAAATGTTTGCCTCAAGGTTTCCGATCATCTTATTTTAGCCGAAAATAACAAAGCCAAAATTCAACTCACGGTTAAATCCAATGCAGATCAACAATCAGGCTATCTCAGTCTCCAAGGTCCTTCCTGTATAAAATCTATGCCTATATCAACTCCTTTTCAATTGGAAAAAAAAGGAGATGAAAAAATTATTATGATTGAAGTGGAATTAAATTCAACCTGCGAGCCTGCGGTAGAGTTGAAGATTTTATTGAATGACCAACCGGCATTCACACATGAAACCATTACCTATCCACACATACCCTGGCAAAATATACTCTTACCAACGCAGGTCAAAATTATCAATAAACCAATTGTAATTAACAAGAAAAAACGAATTGCTTATTTAGAGGGCGCAGGTGATTATATCGATGAAGCTTTACAAAAAATGCATTATCCCGTTACTAAGATAAAGCCCTCAATGCTACGTGATTTAGACCCATCCATTTATAACGTCTTAGTTTTTGGAATTCGTGCCTTAAATACAAATGCAGATCTGATAAATTGCAAGGCGGATTTAATGCGCTATATGAAAGCTGGAGGCAAGGTTATTTTTCAATACAATACAACAGCAGAATTAATCACCAGTGATTTTGCGCCGGATACACTTAACTTATCAAGAGACCGGGTTACAGACGAGTCCGCTCCGGTAAGTTTTTTAAAACCAGATCATAAAGTTTTTACGCAATTCAATAAAATTACAACAGAAGATTTTGAGAACTGGGTACAAGAACGTGGCTTATATTTTCCTGCCAACTATAGCAAACAGTATGAAGAATTATTGGGAATGTCAGATCCTAAGGAAAAAGAATTGCGTTCAGGAATATTAGTGGAAGCAGTGGGAAAAGGTTGGTTTGTTTATAGCCCCCTGGCTTGGTTCAGACAATTAAAAGCAGGCGTTCCCGGTGCATATAGGTTGTTTTCAAACTTAATCAGCTTCGAATAAGATGCAAGCAGAACCTCAATGGAATAGGATGTATGGGTTGGTCATTGTCCTATTGGTATTTTATATTATTGCATTGGCTTGGTTTTCTTTTTATTTCCAAAACTAATTCACAAAAATGAGTTGGATTGATTGGTTGGTATTGACCGGAAGTATCGGCTTCATTGTTTTATATGGCATGTATAAAAGCAAAAAGCAAGAAAACTTAAATGAGTATTTGCTCGGAAATCAAGACACACAATGGTGGAAAGTTGGATTTGCTGTTATGGCGACGCAAGCAAGTGCAATCACTTTTATTTCCACCACCGGCCAGGGATATTCGGATGGCATGCAGTTTGTCCAATTTTATTTTGGTTTACCATTAGCCATGTTGGTGATCTGTATAACATTTATACCAAAATTTTACCAGCTAAAAGTTTTGACAGCCTATGAATATTTGGAAACCCGTTTTGATTTAAAAACAAGAACGTTTGCAGCAGTCATTTTTTTAATTCAAAGAGGACTAGCTGCTGGCATAACTTTGTATGCACCCAGTATCATTCTCTCGGCACTCTTTGATTGGAATTTACAATGGACTCATGTGATTTCAGGAATATTGGTGATCCTGTACACGGTTTCCGGTGGAGCGCGAGCTGTAACCCAGACCCAGTTGCAACAATTAGCCGTCATTCTGATTGGAATGCTATTTATTTTCTTTTTTATGCTGAATGCCTTACCTCAGGATATTCAATTTATGGATGCATTGCAAATCGCTGCATGGGAAGGCCGAACACAAGCTATTAATTTGAATTTGGACTTTAGCAATCGGTATAACCTATGGGCCGGTCTTACAGGAGGTTTTTTCCTGGCCCTGGCCTATTTTGGCACCGATCAATCACAGGTACAGCGATACATTAGCGGCAAGAATATCCGGGAAAGCAGAATGGGTTTAATCATGAATGGCATTCTTAAAATTCCTATGCAGGTATTTATTTTACTCTGTGGAGTCCTGCTATTTGTTGTATTCCAATTTCAAAAAACGCCCATTCATTTTAATGATAAAGTCGTCGAAGCTTTAGAACAGAACCATAAAGCTCAATTCAATTCTTGGCAATTTAGCAATGATACCATCCATACAGCCTTTCAAAACCTCAATAAACCTGGTATCCATCCTGAATTAAAACATGCTTTACATCAACTGAATCAAAGCAGATCTTCTTTACAAACTGAAGTAAGAAATTACGTCGCTCAAAATTTACCAAAGCAGGAATCGAATGACCGGGATTATATTTTTTTATATTATATACTCCATTATTTACCCAAAGGATTTATCGGTCTTATGATCGCCGTCATTCTTTGCGCAGCAATGTCTTCTATTTCAGCTGAGATTAATGCGCTTTCCGGAACCAGCATTGTTGATATTGCCTTGCGTCTGTTTCCATTTTCTGATTTAAGAAACAGACCCTTGTTTTGGTCTAAATGTTTTGCTTTTATTTGGGGCATCGTGGCCATTGGCTTTGCATTATATGCCAGCTTATTTGAAAACTTAATCCAATTTATTAATATTATTGGATCCTTATTTTACGGTACGATATTGGGAATTTTTCTAAGTGGCTTTTATTTAAAAAAGCTTAGCGGAAGTCCGGTTTTTTATGCAGCTGTAATCGCACAACTACTGAATCTGATCTTATTTAAATACACAGAACTGGGATTCTTGTGGTATAATGTTATTGCGTGTCTGACAGTCATGATTCTGGGAAGTATTTTTCAATACCTTAAGACTCAATATATTAAATAATAAAGCCCGGAATAAAATTAATATTCCAGGCTTTAATTATATTTTTTTGTAATTACTTACTCCACTCTTTTATGGAATCATCATTCATTTTAACATATTCATCATTTTTAGCCTCAATCGCTTTTGCTTTTGATTTTTGAGCAGCTTCTATCGCTTCCGTTTTGCGATCCAATTTAGCAAGAATTAATGCTTCAACTCTTAATTTCCAAAATTGAGGATCTAATTGATTGGCGATTTGGATCCACTTGAGTGCTAAAGTCATATCTTTATTATTATCATAATAATATCTTGCTGCTTGATAATAATCATTGCTTGATGGACCAGCCATGACTTTTTCAATATTTTTCATGACCTTGCTGTCGGTATCAAATTTCAACTTTATGGCAACAAGAGTTGTTTCCCAGAATAAAGTCAGAATTGCACTTTCATTTCGAATATCATTAATGTCAATCATGAAAGTTTCAAACGTATAAGCTATTAATTCCGGTTCCACTTTTACATGGGCTACTTCCTTTGCAGGATCGTAGTTATCAGGCACCCCAGAAACAGTAATGTCATTATATAGCATA
>CAYMGR010000195.1:0-3780 GCA_964389985.1 uncultured Saprospiraceae bacterium | reverse complement strand
CAAAAGGGGCAATTTCTGCTTTGTCCAAACGGGAGCCATATGTGTATGTGGGATGATCAGGCAGTTTATTTTCCAGGATTAATTTCCTGGTTAAAAACCTATGGAATTTAAATCAGCTTATTTTAATAAACTGATATTTCCTTTTTTAGAAAAGCTTTTACCTCCAATACATTTCGCTTCCAGATAATAAGCAAATACATCTGGACTTAATTTTTTCCCCAAATAATTTCCGTCCCAACCGGAATTTATATTTCTGGATTCAAAAACTTTTTGTCCCCAACGGTTGTAAATGAACCATTGCATTTCACTGATGGAATTACTGCGTACGTATAGGATGTCATTGTGGTTATCATCATTTGGGGAAAATGCATTTGGAATGAAGATGCTGCTGGAATCGCAATTCGTAAAGACAACTTTAATTTGATAAATAAATACATGCGGACAGTCAAATGAATCCCAGACCGTAACCTTGAGTTTAAAATCGGATTGTGCAGTCAACTCAATACAAGGACAGGTATTGCAAGCTATCGATTCTGTAGATTCCCATAAATAGCGTTGACCACCTTTAATGCAGTATTTTACTCGCTTGCTTCCTGGGATCAGCGTATCTCCGACAAACTCAATTAGCTGGCTATCGCGAAGGGGTTTAAAAAAGAAACTATCTATCCCCGGACAATTAAAGCTATCCCTAAAATGAAGGGTGATGACTTCCGGATCAATGAATTGAATCAACTGCTGATATGCATTCGGATCCGATATTTGAGACCCCTCCCAAAAAAATTTGTTATGTGTGCCTGCTTGAATGAGTACCGTTTCGCCTGGGCAGTTTTCAAACTCGTACTTATTTCCAGGTGGTAAAGGATGTACGATTATTTTAAATTGATATAATTTGTTGCATTGATTTGGGAACGATTCTAATAACTCATAATATAAACTGGTGTCACTCGAAATTGGAAGATCTAGTTTAACCAAATTATAATTACAAGTATCACATGATGGCATCCCATTGATCCATTTATAACTCGCATGTGGCTCATTGGATGTTCCTATTAGAAGGCTGTCCCCCCAGCAAATTGATTTTGTAAATGAGAAATTAGTGGTTTGAATTAGTTGGGTACTTAGTGTATCCTTTTGACATAGACAAAGATCGCTTGTTAAAATAAATTGACAATAATCTGTAAATTGATCAAAGGGAATACTGTCAAAGCTGTAACTTGAATTTGTCTTAAACAAACTTGTATCAAAACAAATTTTTTTGATAAACAAATCCGTCGGGTCTAGTTTCCCGTTTTCATTTGTATCGGCAAATAAATTAAAACAAATTTGAGGAGTATTAAAAAGATTGTTACCATTCAGCTTAAAATTAATTTCTGTTAATTTTATTTTTGGATCAGAAGATGGATATATTTTAAAGGAATCTAAAATTAAATCAGGTCGATTGAATTGAATATTTATTTTATTCATTCCGGATTCAACCATTACCTGACAACTATCCTGTGTCGTTTTACAAATACTCTCAATTCTTCGAAAACACAGGATTTGCACTTGAAAGGCTTCACAAAAAAGAGGTCTCTTGACTTTTAAATTCAGAGAAAAACGGATGCTGTCCAGTGCGGACACCTGGGCAGGTATTTTAAATGAAACAGTCGTGTAATTTAATTCGGTATGGATCGTTGGAATTTGTTGGATAAAATTCTTTAGAATTATCATCGAATGTTCTACGTATTCAATGCCACTTGGGAGAATCAGCATAATACTATCGCCTTCTTGTGATGCTATTGAACGAATAATGTCAGCATAGATTTTAAATTCATCTTCACAATTCTCCTTCGCCTCAGATCTTAAATTGATTTCATATTTTGTAGGATTTTCTAGCCCTTTAATTTTTATCAGATTGCCTGATTTTAAAATTGAATTTGTTTCCCTCGAACAAGCATCTAAACCTTTAAAAATAAATTCAGGAAACCCATTGACTGCAGATTGACAATCAGTCACTAATTTTAATTTTAGAACCAAACTATTATTGGGAGAATTTGTAATTCCTGCCAATCCATTGATTTTGAGTTCTGGAATAAACGTTTCAAATTGCCAAAGATAACTACCAGCTTGAATTAAATCAGGTGGCGGCAATGGTTTAAAAGGGCTTCCCTTTGGGTAACTATATTCGTAAGAAGCCCATTGGATTCCGGTCGGCAAATTACTCATTAGTTGAATCAAATAGGCGGGACCCTTATCGGCATTGTATAATTCTAATTGAATTTCCGGAAGCGTATCGCATAGAACGATTTCTTTTATTTCCTGATGCAGATCAAGTTCTAATTCGGGTAAATCTGGAAGAATAATTAACAGAAAACTATCCCGATTGCATAATTCATGAACACTGCTGCTGGAAACATTGCAAAACCAGTCGCTGATTAATAGGAAACTGTCTGGCATACAGCCTGTGAAGTCCGCCTCAATTTTAAGCTGATAATTTTGTAATGCGTTCAATGGGTCCAATCTGAAATGAAATGAATCCAATGTTTCGATCGGCGCATTGGGCAAGATGGATAGACGGATATTTTGAATTCGCCCTGAAGGAGATTGTATATAAAAGTTAAAGCCCCCTTTAATTTTTAAATTGGAAATAAGTAAACTGCCACTCACTCTTCCGGATGAACCAAACAAGAGTTTAGAAGGAAAACTTATCTGGTCGTTTCCATTATAAATGTTTAATGTATTTGCCCTACTGAATAAGATTTTGTTTTGAAATTTGGCAATATTGGGAACTTCATAGAAAAGTGTTTGGGCAATTCCATTGACATAATAGCTGCTGATTAATGTATTAGACTGATTTTTAAATTTTGAACAATCCAAAACATGGGCATAGGGTGTGATGACTATTTTGTAAGCTTCATCAAAATAATAATTAGATAATGAATCTGGTTTTACTTCCCAGAAATTGTTACGCTTGGTCGTCAAAAATACTTTTTCTACGATCAGTCGATTTTGGTTTGAATCCGTATAATAATATTGAAATCTTACACTATCTATTAAGATAAAGTTATTGTTGATGGACAATCGAATGGAGTCCAATTTAATAAATGGTCTGAATTCAAATGGAAAGAAATTATCTAATTCTTTTGTGCCTTTCACGGTAGCTGAAGCTAATTCGATAAAATTTTCGCAAATTATTTGCTCATTGGAATTTTGGTCAAAACTGACTCCAAAGCTTGCCTGTTGGATGGTATCAATTTCATGCATACAGGAGAAAGGATCTACTGATAAATGCTGGCGATCCACAAAAAAGGCTCTATAATGAATAGGAATGTCTAGAATCCGTTCGCCCACATAATTTGTAATATGTCCAATTATACGAGCATAAATACTATCTCCGGATTCAAATTTAAAATCAGGAGGTAAACCGGCGCCGTGTTCATTCAATAGCTCAGTCGTAATGGGTACTAATATACCGCGGCCATAACCCGATCGTGCAGCTATAGTATAAGAACAGTTTGGAATTCCGCCAGGTGATTGGTAATTGGAATAAATGGGATATTTTAGTTGATACCTGATTTGCGTACTGCTATCAACAATTTCAATTAAAGTAAAAACAGTATCAAAACTTAAGTTAGAACTTACCAGAAAAAAAATGGAGTCATATTGAATGTCCTTTCTGTCTTGAATAATTTTTGTTAGATACTCAAATTGAATGAGATCACCTGTAATAAATCGTTTTGATTTTATTAAATTGATATTTAGTGGCAGCGGTTCAGACAGTCGGTCATTGTCCTCATCAGC
>CAYMGR010000194.1:0-3814 GCA_964389985.1 uncultured Saprospiraceae bacterium | reverse complement strand
ACCTATTGGCATTTGTTATCCTCAGCGGCTTAATTTATAATTCAAATCTGCCCATCAGTTTGCTCCCTCTTTTCCTTGGCATTTCAATTATCGTTTGGATGCAGGATTTCTTTTCAGAGGATTATCAAAAAAATATACTTTGGTTGATCTCCTGGATTATTGTAATCAGTATTTTAAATGCCAGTTTGATATTCCATTTTCAAAATCAGAAAAAACGGTATATCAAAGATCAAATGATCAAGCAATATTCGACCTGTTTAAAAATAAGACAGGATTGTGTTCCTGAGTTGATTCAAAATTGCAATACCAATCAGTATGACTTGTATTTTTTTGATGAGGGGCATCTTAAATATTCCAGCAACACCTATAAACCCAGTTTGGATCAGGTTCAAAAAGCACTTCAAAAAGATAGTAGCCGGCATAAAATCCAGCAGGGAAAAGACATCTTATATACCCGAACCAAAGCCAATCAATATTTTGTAATAAGCAATCCATTAGAATCTACCTTAAAAGGAATCTCTTTATTTTCCTATTTATTTACTGTACTGATCCTCATTTCTTATGTGATCAGTTTGATTCATCAGCGCTTGCCGTTTCTTCCCCTTGGATTACAAATAACCTTTCAAGACAAACCTTCTTTAAAAAATAAAATCCAATTTTATGTGATCCTGGGTATTGTAATCAGCTTTGTAATTATTGCAGTAACAACTGTGTTTTTTACCCGGCAATCAGAAGACCAGATATTTAGGGAAAATCTTCAAAGTAAGACAAATAATCTAGGAGAATTTTTGGAATCAACCATTCGCAATGCCCCTGCGATAGATGAGGCAAAGTTGATTCTCAAAGAACAGATCCGGCAATCCAGTCAAATGGTTGATTTTAATGTGAATCTTTTTGATACTAAGGGTAAGGAAGAAAAAATTTATACCAACAATCCGGATGAACAAGATCCTGTATTTCGCTTAATGGATCCAACGGTATTTTTTAGTTATCCCAGTTTTTCGGAAGATATAAACATCACCGAAAACGCGGAAAGCGATTTAAATGCGTATCAAAATGTTTTTTATAAAAATAAACGCATAGCCATTCTTCAAGTAGAAGCGAAAGCTTCGCAGCAAAGCAAATCCGGAAACCGGCTTGCCAATTTGATCAATACCTTATTAAACATTTATGTTTTTCTCTTTTTAATTGCCGCCAGTTTAGCAACCCTACTGGCTAATTCCATCACCGCGCCCCTGGTCAATTTAGGAAATAAAATCAGACAAATCCGATTGGGTAAAAGCAACGAAAAATTGGAATGGAATGTACAGGATGAAATTGGAGAGCTGATTAGCAATTACAATCAAATGGTCAGTCAATTAGATGAAAGCGCACAACTCTTAGCAAAATCAGAACGGGATATGGCCTGGCGTGAAATGGCAAAACAGGTTGCACATGAAATTAAAAATCCGCTAACGCCCATGAAGTTGAGCATCCAATATCTTCAGCAACACATTCGATCGGGAGCGGAAGATGTGAAAGACATGGCGCAAAAAGTGAGTTTAACTTTAATAGAACAAATTGACAATCTGACTAAAATCGCTACAGAATTTAGCAATTTTGCCAAGATGCCAACAGCCGAAAATGAAAAATTGATGTTAAATGAAATCGTGTCTTCTGTTCATGACTTATTTAGAAAACGGGAAGATATTGATATTTTACTTTCGGTTCCGATTGATGAAATGTATGTGTTTGCCGATAAGAATCAAATAATCCGGGTATTGAATAATTTAATCAACAATGCCATTCAAGCCATACCTGAAACAAAGCGAGGTCATATCGATATTCAATTAGATGCCAATAACCGGAATGCAATCATCATGGTCCGCGACAATGGAACCGGAATTCCGGAAGAAATGCAGTCCAAAGTGTTTTTACCCAATTTTACATCGAAGAGTTCGGGCACCGGATTAGGATTGGCAATGTGCCAGCAAATCATCGAAGCAGCAAATGGTAAAATTTATTTTAAGACAATTCCCGGAACGGGTACCAGTTTTTATATTGAATTGCCTTTGATGCGACTCTTTAATACAAATCAAGAAATGGATTAAATGAACATAATGTTCCTTTAGGCTGAATCAATGAAGCATAGAATTTAAATCCAAATTATTGATTTGGCTTTATTATTTTTCTTACTACCACTTGCCTATTTATAACATCAACTAGTCGAATAAAATAGAATCCATAAGGCCAATCAGTTGTTACAATACTATATATATTATTGCCAATTAGGTTTGTATCCTTTAAATATAGTTTTCCTGAAGCATCAATTATTTCTAAAAACGAATACTCACCTAACAAATTAATATTTAAATAATTTGTAAATGGGTTCGGATAATAATTAATAAATGTTTCATTCATTTCATCCTCAATAATGTTAGGAATAGATATTGTATCTTTAAAAACAAATATTAAGTGATATTGACTTGTATCAAAAATGTTAAATATCATTGATTCTGTGTTATTTACAAGAGAATCTCCAAAAGTAAAAATTGGAGTTACATTTGGACAATCTCGTTTATAAATTACAATTCGATCAAAGAAGTTCCCAAATTTCATATCAAAATCAAAAGTAAATCGAATTCGATTTTCTCTATGTATATAGAATTCAAAGTATCTGTTGGCTTGACTTGGAGGCCTAAAATTTACTTTTGAGTCAAAAGAAGGCGAATAAAATATAGAATCAAAAATGGTATTACCTTGAACGACCCT
The DNA here is from genome assembly GCA_964389985.1 of uncultured Saprospiraceae bacterium. Taxonomy (GTDB): domain Bacteria; phylum Bacteroidota; class Bacteroidia; order Chitinophagales; family Saprospiraceae; genus Vicinibacter. The sequence goes on along the minus strand of CAYMGR010000194.1, from coordinate 1,063 downwards.
ATCTTTAAAAGGATGTAAGCAATAAAAGTCCTGAGTATCTCTTTGTAAGATCCTTACATCTAATGATTCTAATTTCTTACTACGAATATTTTTTTCTTTTAAAACAGAATCAATTCCTATGGTGGCTAAATCATTATAACCAAAATTCAAAGTATCAATTTCATTCGTGTTCAAATCTCTGACAAAAACTAAACCTTTTTGCGAAAACATAACACTTGCGAAAAAAAATAAAAATAAGATGTAAAAACACTTCAACATTTCAAATTAATTTAATTTGATCCCAAAAAAGATTAAAAACAATTGAGATAGCCGTCCCAATGAAAGTCAAGCGTTTTTGTATTACAATAGCAAAAGGTACCTAATAAGGAAGTTTTATATCGTATACTGACTGCCAAATTTACATCGCCAGGACAATAATCAGATAATAATTCAGTAAGTGTACTATTGTCACTTCTGCCAGAACCGCTACAACCAGTTGAAGGCAAAGTAGTAGTTCCTGAATCTAATATTCACGACCAAAACTCAGTATCTGATGAACTATCTGAGTTCCATGTCATTTCAAAATAAACTTGTGTTAGAACTGCTTCTGGTATATGAAATTTAAAAACATAAGTCACAAATTCACTTCCATTTGTAAATGTGTGAATTGCATTTACACAACAACAAACATCAGGCACTATACCGCTCAAAGTAGTTTGAACAGAACACCAGGTTTCTTCATCCCAAGTAATCCAGTTAGCATAACAACCACTTCCCGGACCATCATTTACAGATCCATCAGAAATCCTTAAGCCATCCTTATATTTATTACGAATTGCCCCGGAATTATCTTTTTGAATACTGGAAGTTTGAATTAAATCTGAATGCATCCCAGTTGGTATGCCTTCACTTGAACATGAAGAAAATAACAAAACTGCAGAGAAAAAAAATACATCAATTAAACCAGAACTGGCTAGTTGGTTGGTTGGTTGGTTGGTTGGTTGGTTGGTTGGTTGGTTCATAATAAAGGTTTTAAGTTAAATTGTTATTTCAAATATATTGATTATTATTGATTTTACAAAAT
>CAYMGR010000193.1:0-3877 GCA_964389985.1 uncultured Saprospiraceae bacterium | reverse complement strand
CCATTCAGATCTCGGAGGATCTCTCTCGATAGCGGTTCATTTGTAATATCCCAATCACTTTTAGTAAAAAAAACAAAGGAATCGTCTATGCTTGCTTTGGATAATAAGCCAAGTTCTTTGCCCAATTGACCTTCAGCACCTGTGACTAAGATTTTCATGCCTTTTTGATATCTATCGCATTAAAATAAGGAAGTTGAAGATCTTTAATAGAAATAATCTGAAATTCCTTAGGAATCCTCCAGTCGATATTTAAACTGGGATCATTTGGATGAATTCCAGATTCAAAAAGTTTACTATAATAATTATCACATTTATAGCTAAAAACACATTCCTTACTCAATACGGAATATCCGTGCGCAAAACCTCTAGGTATGAGTAATTGTTTTTTATTTTCTTTAGATAAAAGGATGCTAAATGATTTTCCAAAAGTTTTACTGGCTGGGCGTAAGTCAACGACAACATCTAAGGCTTCACCGTAGCTCACCCGGACCAATTTTGCCTGACTCATTTTGCCTGTCTGAAAATGAAGTCCACGAATAACCCCATAACTTGATTCTGATGAATTGTCTTGCACAAAATGGTAGTTTAAATTAGAGCGTACCATGTCTCGTGCATTAAAAGATTCAAAAAAGCATCCACGTTCATCCTGAAAAACTTGTGGTTGAATGATAAAAAGATCTTCAAGTTCTGTTGGGATCAGTTGCATGTTACTTTTCCTTAAAAATTAAACGAATAGGAGTGCCACAAAAATTATACAGCTCACGCATTTGATTCTCAATAAACTGTTTATAACTCCCTTTGATTTGATCCGGGTAATTGGTAAAAAATGCAAAAGCAGGGTAGGGTTTTTCAATTTGTGTAATGTACTTGATTTTGATTAAATGATTTCGATAGGAGGGTGGTGGAATTTTTGAAATGGCCTCAAGCATTTTACTATTTAAATCTGATGTTTTAATCTCTTGACTTCGATTTTGATAAACTTCAATTCCTTTTTCGACTGCTTGAAAAATACGCTGTTTATCTTTGGCTGAAATAAATAAAATTGGAACATCATTAAAAGGTGCTAGTTTCGATTTTATTTTTGTTTCAAATTCTTTTGAGGTGTTGGTTGTTTTTTCAACTAAATCCCATTTGTTTACAAGAATGACTAGGCCTTTATTGCGTTTAATTACAATAGATACAAGTTCCATATCTTGGGCTTCAATTCCTAATGTTGCATCGATGATGAGAAAACAAACATCACAATCTTCAATAGCTCGTATCGCCCGAATGACAGAATAAAATTCAAGATCTTCAAATACTTTATGTTTTTTACGAATTCCGGCAGTATCAACCAGCATAAACTCTTTGCCAAACTTACGATAAATACTGTGCACCGGGTCGCGTGTAGTGCCTGCTATTTCCGTAACCAGATTTCTCTCTTCATCCAACAAAGCATTTAGAAAAGAGGATTTGCCAACATTTGGCTGACCGATCACAGCAAATTTTGGCAAACTTATTTCTGCTTCAACTTCATCCGGAATTAAATTTGCAATTGCATCCAATAATTCACCCGTTCCGCTTCCTGATTGTGATGAGATGCAATAAAGTTCATCAAAACCTAAACCCCATAATTCTTGTGCTTGTAAAAAACGTTGGTTGTTATCAACTTTATTGGCTATTAAAAATACGCGTTTGTTGACCTTCCTTAATAGTTTAGCTACTTGATTATCTAAGTCAGTAATACCGGCAGTGGCGTCGGTCATAAATAAAATGCAACTCGCTTCTTCTATTGCAATTTCTACCTGCTTTCGTATTTCTTTTTCAAAAATATCGTCTGAACCGGTCACAAAACCTCCCGTATCAATGAGTGTAAATCGCTTGCCATTCCACTCACTCACGTCATAAATTCGATCACGTGTGACGCCGCTCACATCATCAACGATGGATTTCTTATGGCCGATTAATCGATTAAAAAATGTAGATTTACCTACATTTGGACGCCCAACGATTGCTACTGTGAAACTCATTGAAAAATACTTGATTTAGTGATAAAGGATTCGTTATTTCTCCAGTCTTTACGCAATTTAACACTTAAACTGAGATAAACTTTTTGACCAAGGTATTTTTCAATTTCAATTCTTGAACGAATGCCTAGTTCTTTTAATTTACTTCCTGATTTGCCAATCAGGATGGGAATTTGTGATTGTTTTCCGACATAAATATTGGCTAAGATAACAGCCATTTCTAATTGATCGTCTACACCTTTGCAACTTTCAATCGTAACAAAACAATGATATGGAATTTCTGCATCATAATTAAGAAATAATTGCTCTCGTATTAATTCACTTATAAAAAATCGGATAGGCCGATTACTTAGGATGTCATCTGGATAGTAAGCTGGATGTTTAGGTAAAACAGCTAATATTTCATCCAAAAGTTCGTCTAAACCCAATTTATTTATTGCAGAAATATTTATGATTTTAGCATCGATGAGTCCATATTCTTGTAATTTCAACCTGATCGCTTCATTTTGTTGTGGCGTTGACCGATCTATTTTATTCAGGCAAATCAGTATGGGAATCTTTAGGGGATGAAGTAATTTAATAAAACTTTCCGGAAATTCAAGAGGTTTACTTGCGTCAATAACAAGCAGTAAGCAATCAGCATCTTCTAAAGCAGTGTAAACCTGCAAATTCATGTTGCTTTGTAAAGGATAATTTGCTTTGTCAATAAATCCAGGTGTGTCGGAAAATATTATTTGATGGGTACTTGCATTGATCAAACCGATAATTCGTTGTCGAGTAGTTTGTGGTTTAGAAGAGATAATGGCCATCTTTTCTCCTGTCAGTGCATTAATTAAGGTGGATTTACCACTATTGGGTAAACCGATCAAATTAACAAAGCCGGATTTAAATTCGCTACTCATTTTAAGCTTTCGATTTTAAATGCTCCAATAGGTCCAATGGATTCATCTTACGCCAGTTTAAATCTTGAAATTTTTCACCGAGGTGAGCAAAATGCTGAATGCCAAACAATTTAATTTCATCCAAAACGGGTGTTTGTAAATTAATAAAAAATAAATTTCCAGATTCATCTTTAATGTCTTCATACCACTCTTCATAATAACAATCATCAGAACCATGGAAATTAAAAACATGTTCCCAGATTAATATAAAGTTAGTAATTCCTTCATTTATAAGCTGATCGATCACGTCTCTTTTTAGAAACATGATATCATTATTGATGCAATCATTCCACTCCCCAATAAATTCCATAACGCAAAACCCTTCTTCATAATCTGCATAAATTAATTTAGTGTATAAGGTTTCAGATCCAATTTCATCCCAAAGTGGGTGTATATAATAATTATAGACCTTATTCCGATAGTTAAATTCGTCGTGAAAAGATTTGTAAAAAGGACAACGGTCATCTTCAGCGCTATTATACAAATCTTGCCAGTTATAAAAGGGTTCTATATCGTGCATATATTTGTAGGAAGGATGAATGTATTAACAGATGCCCTATAAAATAGTTGTTACGGGACCGGAATCATGTGGAAAAACAAGTCTTTGTACCTATTTATCAAGCTTTTACAAAGGTATGATGATCTCTGAATATTCCAGAGCTTATTTAGCCCAAAATCCAGGAATTTTAGATCCGTCTGCTATCGAGTGGATGGGTTTACACCAAGAAGAATTGAATCATGAAGCCTCATTAAAGCATGATTTGGTTTTTTGTGATACCGATGCATTAAATTATCAGATTTGGTTGAACGAGCGATTCCACGTTCATTCCGATTTATTAAAGAAATGCTTTGATCAATATCCGGCTGATTATTATCTTCTTTGTTATCCGGATATCCCTTGGTTTTTTGATCCATTAAGGCAAAATGAAG
>CAYMGR010000192.1:2733-3881 GCA_964389985.1 uncultured Saprospiraceae bacterium | reverse complement strand
AACTTATTGATTTCCTTTGCCAATAAACCGGCTATTTCAAATCCTTTATTATTGATACCTGCCAAAAACAAGATCTTTTCTTCTGAATGGCGTTCATAAATTTCTATGGCCATTCGCTTAATTTTTTGCTTAATTTGTTCCTGATTTAAAATAATCATATAAACCTCATTTTAATGGTAAAAATCTCTAAATTTTATCAGTTGCAACGAATAATTTAGTATGATTCACAACATTATCTTCATTTTCCTGACCAGCGCCATTTTAAGCTTTGCCTGGAAAGGCTATAAACGGGTCTTTTTGGCTATCCGTTTAGGAATATCTGATTGGCCCCAGAATGATACATTGAGACGAGCCAAAAATATGCTATTGTTTGCGCTGGGCCAAAAGAAGATGTTTTCAAGGCCGGTTTCAGGGTTTTTTCACCTTTTCATTTACGCTGCCTTTTTATTGACTCAAGTTGAATTTTTGGAAATTTTTGTGGATGGCCTAATCGGATACCATCGGATTGCCGCCGGATTTCTAGGTCCAATCTATACCCTGGCAATCAATAGTATTGAAATCTTATCACTTTTGGCTCTATTGGCCACAGTTATATTCTTAATGAGACGGAATATTCTAAGAATTTCCAGATTTCAAAATCCTGAACTCAAGGGTTGGCCATTTGCAGACGCAAATTTGATCTTGTTTGGAGAAATTATCCTGGTAATCAGCATTTTTATGATGAACGGGGCGGATCAAAATTTACAAGCATTAAAACCTGAGACGTATCATTCAACCAGTGTGTTTCAAATATCATTCTGGACGACCAAACAATGGCTTCAGAGTTGGCCGATAGATTGGTTGGTTTTCGTGGAACGATTTTTTTGGTGGAGTCATTATCTGATAGTGCTTTTATTTATAGCCTACCTTCCATATTCAAAACATTTACACATCTTTTTAGCATTTCCTTCCAGCTATTATTCAGATCTAAAACCACGTGGGGAAATCAAAAACATTCCTTATATTCAAAATGAAGTAAAGGGAATGCTGGGCCTTCAAAATGATGCAGCAATGGAAGCACCTGAATATTTTGGAGCCAGCGATGTCAATCATCTAAGCCAACACAGTTTGCTACAAGCCTTTTCCTGTACAGAATGCGGTCGGTGTAC
>CAYMGR010000192.1:0-2633 GCA_964389985.1 uncultured Saprospiraceae bacterium | reverse complement strand
GATATTTTAATGAATAGTGCTGGACCAACAGAATGGGTACCCATGTTTAATAGTTTGGAAAATAATCAATCCGTATGGGCTCTTTCAGAACCCAGAACAAATTGGATAAATAATCAATAACGATGAAAATACCGATACTCAGTGAACTTATTTCTGAAGGACGTTCAGTTGATATCCTTTTTTGGGTAGGCTGTGCGGGTAATTACGATGCAAGAGCTCAAAAAATTACGCGAGCATTTTGTGAGATTTTAAATGAAATCGGCTATTCTTATGCGATCCTTGGGGAAGAAGAAAAATGTACCGGAGACCCGGCCAGACGTGCAGGCAATGAATTGCTTTTTCAGATGTTGGCGCAACAAAACATTGAAACATTGAATGCGTATCAGGTTAAAAAAATCGTTTGTACCTGTCCGCATTGTTTTAATACGCTAAAAAATGAATATCCTGCAATTGGGGGAAATTATGAGGTGGTGCATTATTCAGAGTTTCTGAATCAACTTATCCATGAAGGTAAAATCAAAATACAGTCTAAACCGGGACAAAAAATAAACTATCATGATTCCTGTTATTTGGGACGGATAAATGGGATATATGAAGCACCCCGTTCCGTCATTCAAAGCTTACAACATGAGCTGGTGGAAATGAAACGTTCTAAGCAAAATGGCCTATGTTGTGGTGCAGGAGGTGCCCAAATGTTTAAAGAAGAAGAAAAAGGGAGATTGCGGATTAACACGGAGCGGGCTAATGAGATAATAGAAACCGGTGCGCAAGCAGTTGTAGCCAATTGTCCCTTTTGCATTACGATGTTGCAGGATGGTTTGAAAGAAAAAAATATGCAAGACCAGATTATGGTTTATGATCTGGCCGAATTAATTATACAAAATCGTTGAGATGATGGATTTAATCTCTTTTCCGGATCACGCTCGCGTTTGGATTTACGCATCTGATCGTGAAATTCCAGAAGCATTTGTTTGGGAAGTGAATGATAAGATCTACCGTTTTTCGCAGGAATGGATCAGTCATCAACAAGCCTTGCGAGCCACTGCCGGGCTCTTACATTCCTATTTTATCGTTTTAATTGTTGATGAAGACGTCAACCTGCCAGGTGGATGTAGTATTGATAAATCAGTCCATTTTATTCAGGGTTTAGCCCGGGAACTAGGATGTGATTTTTTTAATCGAAATTTGTTTTATTATTTGGAACAGGATATTGTCAATTGCATTTCTCGTGAAGAGTTGCAATCAGCTTATGATTCTAAACAGATAACAGATGAAACTCTGTTTTTTGATACTTTAGTTACAGATAAATTTAATTTTCAAAAGAATTGGCTGAAGCCTTTAAAAAATTCCTGGCATCTCAGACTCTTAAAAAAGACAATGCCGGTTTAATTTAAATTACTTTGCATTTTTCTTCTGAAGCTCTTCTAAAATTTGTTCTTCGGTTTTACCCAAATTTTGAATGAGCATTTGTGCATCATCCACAAATTCACTTTTAGGATATTTTGCAATAAATTCTGTATAAAATTTTCGCGCGGTCGCCGTGTCTTTCAAATCGTTATCAAAAATAAACCCCTTCATAAAACAAGCATTTTCAGCTTTAGGGTGAGTAGGATATTTTTCTACGATCCAATCAAAAAGATTGAAGCATTTATCATAAGTTGCCAATAATTTAGAAGTTTGAGCAGCGCTGAATAAAAACTCTGGAGATTTGTCGCTATTTGGTAAGACTAATGCATAAGCTTCACAGGCATCTACATAATTAAAAGCCTTCTCCTTGTCATAAGTATTTAACGTGTCGGGAAAGATGGATTTTGCTAATTCCACTAAATATTCTTCAGGTGTTTCCTGTTTCTTAAGTTGGGCTTCTAAGTTTACTTTGCGGTTGTCTCCCGGGAAAGCTTGTCCAAAACAAAGAGTTAAAATATCGGCCGCATCAATTTTGCCGATTGCTCTTAAGCATTCAATCATTTTAACAAGATTGTCTGGAGTATCTTTTCGGGCGTAATGGTTTTTGATTAAATTATTTAAGAAAATTACAGTTTGACGGCAATTATTCATTTTGATACTAGCCGCTGCACATTTAGACAAGATATCCTCAATTAATGCGTCATCGTCCTTTGATTCTTGCATGACTTCAAGGTAAGCAGTAATTAATTTATCGTAGGTCGTGTCATTGGCTTGTGCTGCAAATTCAGCTTCCAGTTTACCGATCCGCTCCTTATCAAATTTTTGGTTGGGCTTACAGGATATCCAAGCAATAAAAGTGAGGGGAATTATATAATATAAAAACTTCATATATGTGCTTTACTACAAAGGTAATCAGCGACTTTAAATGCTGTTTATTGTAAAGAATGATTAACATTTATTTTGAACGATTGATATTGTAAGTTGTTCGTTTAAAATGGATTATACTGTATTTTGGTTTCGGAGGGACCTTCGGTTGGAAGATAATCATGGGCTTTTTGAAGCGTTAAATCGCCCATTGCCTGTTTTACCCATCTTTATTTTTGACCGGGATATACTGGATAAATTGGCCAACAAATCGGATCCCCGACTGCAATTTATTCATGAACAAATCTTACGATTGAAAGCTCAGTTACAGGAATTGGGTTCAGACCTTTTAGTCTTGTATG
>CAYMGR010000191.1:0-3892 GCA_964389985.1 uncultured Saprospiraceae bacterium | reverse complement strand
GGCGGATATGTTGCTGCCATACGTTGTGCTCAGTTAGGGATGAAGGTAAGCCTCATCGAAAAATATGAGCAACTGGGTGGTACCTGTCTCAATGTAGGTTGTATTCCGTCAAAAGCTTTATTGGATAGCAGTGAGCATTTTCATCAAGCTCAAACTAATTTTAAAACACTTGGAATCCATCTGGAAAATTTAAAATTGGATTTTCTGCAAATGATGGCAAGAAAGAGGGAGGTGGTTTCGCAAAATGTAAAGGGAATCAGCTACCTGATGAAAAAAAATAACATTCAGGTTTTTCACGGACGGGCTTCATTTGAATCCAAGAATAGCATTTGTATAGAATCAGCAAATGGAACAAAGGAAATCCTTTCTTTTGATGCTTGTATTATTGCTACAGGATCAAAACCTGTATTGCCTTCTCATTTTAACTTTGATAAGAATCGAATTATTAGTTCAACAGAAGCATTAAGTTTAGAAAAATTACCTAAACGAATTTGTATTATAGGTGCCGGAGTGATTGGCTTGGAAATGGCTTCTATTTATTCCCGATTAGGAAGCCAAGTTGAAGTCATTGAATTTATGGATCGGATCTTACCGGGTATGGATTCAGATTGTGCTAAAGAGTTGCAAAGGATCTTAACTAAATCAGGAATCCAATTTAAATTAAGTCGTGCTGTCAATCGATGTGTATTTGATAAGAGCTCGAATCAAATCTTATTGGACCATCAGTCAAAAGATAAAAGTGATACTCAAACGATAAGCGCTGATTATTGTTTGATTGCAATTGGAAGAAGGCCTTATACAGAAGGATTGCAATTGGAAAAAGCAGGAATAACCCTAGATGAAAAAGGTAGAGTAATTGTTGATCAACAATTAATGACCAAGCAAGCAAATATTTATGCGATAGGTGATGTCATTCAAGGTCCTATGTTAGCGCATAAAGCAGAGGAAGAAGCTGTGTATGTTGCTGAGATATTAGCCGGACAAAAACCACATATCAATTATCATTTAATTCCAGGCGTGGTCTATACCTGGCCTGAAATGGCTAACGTTGGATCCACAGAAGAACAGTTAAAAGAACGCAATCAAAGCTACAGGGTCGGTAAATTTCCATTTAAAGCATTGGGACGTGCGCGTGCCAGTATGGACCTGGATGGAATGGTAAAAGTGCTGGTAGATGACAAAACCGATGAACTATTAGGTGTTCACATTTTAGGTGCACGTGCTGCAGATTTAATTATGGAAGCTGCGGCACTTATGGAATTCCGTGCCAGCGCTGAGGATATGGCCAGAATGTGTCATCCACATCCTACTTTTTCAGAAGCGCTAAAGGAAGCGGCACTCGAAGCAAGTGCAAAGCGAGCCATTCATATTTAAGTTTTGATTTAGAATTGAACCACTTACAATAAGATTATTTTTTGAATGGAAATTCTGGAACGGGTTGCCAATTTTAATAAATAAATTCCAGTTTTATTTGGTAAATTTATTTCATATGCTATCTGATCATTTAGATATTTTATCGGACCTTGTGTTATGATCATTCCATTTGAGTCATACCAAGTGTAAATAATATTATTTGATTCAAAAAAATTAATTATTTGTATAGTAATTTTATCTTGTTTTGCTGGAATGGGATTTTGAATTGTATAGTAAAAAGTAGAGTTTAGGAAAGGATTAATTTCTATTGAATTTGGTTCAACTTTAGATCGATTCTTAATAAGAGGATTTGTTGATTTTGGGATCGTGTAAAAATTGATATCTACGGTATCTTTACTTAAACAAGGACCTTTAGTGGTTTCCCAGGCAATACGATATTTACCTTTGCGACTTACAGATAAAATGGAATTCGGATCGGATGGATTGGAAAGCTTACTATTTCCAGGGCCGGAGAGTACTCTCCAGATTCCCTGAACAGATGATTTGGCATGTAAAATTGTTTTTAAGCCAAATACTTGCTGGTCCTCTCCGGCATAAGCTGTTTGATTTATGATAATTTCTTTACAATAATTACAAGAAATGTAAGTTCCGGATTTGTATCGACTACACAGAGTTTTGCGGCCTGTAGAATTCCAGGAGATTGATATGGAATCAAATTTGGATGGGTTGGGTTCTTGAAACGATCCTCCTCCATCAACATCCCATAGATATTCATCAATAGGAAAAGCTGCATCAAAAATTAAATTATATCTGGAAATTTCATTTAAACATAAATAATCTTTTCCGATAAGCCTACGTGAATTCCAAATGGTATCCATATTTAAGGTGTAGCAAGAAGTAAATTCACAAAAGGCAGTAACATTAACAAGGCTGGTTTTCACCATAAGTTTGCAGCAATACGTTCCACTTTTAGTCGTATAATATCGTTGCTCATTGCTGAGGTTATCAATAGGATTTTTTTCTTTTAAGTACCAATTATAGTCAAATTCATAAACCTCTCCTATGCTGCAAATATTTTTATTATTCCATAAGGGTTCAAGTTCAATGATACCCTTGTCACAGTTTATATTCCAGTTGTTAGTTGCAAAATCAATCTGAGCTGCATTTAATAGAATGCTGCTGTCGCAGTGATAGATGCTGGTTGATTTCGGTAAAGGAATAGTAAATCCATCTCTACACCCTGACCAGGCCCTACCCAATGGATCCATATAAGGCGTGTGATCGCAACTTAGGTAATAAATTTCAGCTGGCTCCGGAGCATCCAATACAATTATTCTATTCGTCTTACAACAAAGGGATCCCGATTGAGCTTCGTAACAAATTGGAAGAAGGGGCCCAGGAAAATTTTGTGGGTCACGGATCATTAAATTTAAACAACGAGGTCCACTCTGATAACACATTGTATTTGAAAAAGGCTTGGATTCAGAACCAGTTACACAAAGTTTAAAATCACCTTCTCCCGGAAGGTCCATTTTGATTATATTAGAATTCCAGGGAAGCTCAGATCCATCAAAACTCCAGGTGTATTTGTAGTTGCAGGTATTTTTAACAGGAGGAATATAAAAAGTATAATCACAAAAATTAGAACATAGCACAATAGAGTCTTGGTTATTAATGTTATTTATGTAACCAATTGTTTCCGGATTCTGTGGTAGAGTTGATTTCGTATTTATGGTAAAATCACAAATATCTCCATAACTGCCATCTACCCAAATATAATAAATAATACATGGATTAAGCTGCATTTCAATGGTAGTTTCCGATTGAGGGATTACACAAGGATTGAATTGGGAGCGGATTGTAGTTCCACATGGGCATGCATCCATAATGCCAAATTCCAATCCTCTCTTTTGTTGGCAGGATCCAACTTTCAATACTATGCTGGTTAATCCTCCTTTAGATTGGAAAGCCCACCAATCAGTATTTTCTCCAATTCCATCCGGTAAACATTCACCTGGTATCTTACTTTTATTTTGACAGGAATAATTATTCATTTCAAGAATGGAGCAAAGTACTTCAGCTTCTACACAATGATCCACTGCAATCGGGGCGCATTGTGCATAAACAGGATTTTGGCTTGCAATCAAGGTGGTAAACAATACAACGATATAAATTTGAATTTGAACCACGGAATCGATTTAAAAACCAGCTATTAATTGTTTAGTGATATCATTTTATAACACCATTATTTTTTGAGAATACACTTCATCTTGAATCACTAACTTTAAAATGTAAAGACCGGTTAGCTGCGGAGCTTTCAATTTACAAAATGAAACACATTCACCCGTGTGTATCTTGGCCTCAATGAGGTTGACCCCGGACATGGTAAACCATTGATATTGGATTTGATCAAACGTTTCGTTGGATACTAAGTTTAAATTTAAAATACCATTGGCTTCAATCGGATTTTGAATTCCAAGATTGAGTTTTATTTTTTGATGGTTGCGCCCCTGTACGT
>CAYMGR010000190.1:0-3927 GCA_964389985.1 uncultured Saprospiraceae bacterium | reverse complement strand
ACAAAGACATGTATGTCAGAGAATATCTTCTGTTTTTTGCAAGCCTTCTAAAGATTGAACAACCCAAAAAACGGGTGGACGAATGTATTGACTTGACTGGTTTAAATTTGGAGCAAAATAAAAAAATAGCCTCCCTGTCAAAGGGTTATAGACAACGCGTCGGATTAAGTCAGGCTTTATTAAATGATCCTGAGGTTTTAATTCTGGATGAACCAACAAGTGGTTTGGATCCAAATCAATTATTGGAAATAAGACAACTCATTCGGAAAATCGGAAATCAAAAAACCTTATTGCTTTCAACACATATCATGCAGGAAGTGCAGGCTTTATGTGATCGGGTCATCATTATCAATAAAGGAAAATTAGTTGCTGATGAACCCATTGGAACCCTTTTACAATTGCAAAAAAACAAGAGAGTCATTTTGATTGAATTTTCAAGCAGCATTCCCGAAGAAGCATTAAGTCGAATGACATTTGTTGACGGAGTGAAAAAATTGTCAGAGACAACGTTTCAAATTAGTTCAGCCGCTGATCAGGATATTCGACCGGAATTATTTAAACTATGCACCGAAAAGAACTGGACGATTTTAGAAATGAAGGAAGAGAAAACAAATATGGAATCTGTTTTTAACGAACTTACCCGGAATAAATAATATGTGGACACTGGCCATTCGTGAAATCAGAAGTTTCTTTAGCAGTCTAATAGGCTATATGGTCATTGGAATATTTGCTTTGATCCTTGGATTGATCCTCTGGGTATTTCCTGATTTCAGTCTGTTGAATTACAATTATGCAGGATTGGATCAGCTGTTTTCGCTAGCACCTATGATGTTTATATTTTTAATCCCGGCAATTACAATGCGCTCATTTTCTGAAGAATTGCAGAATGGTACACTAGAAATTCTTTTAACAAAGCCCCTGCATGAATATGAAATTGTTTTGGGCAAGTTTATAGCTTGCCTTGTATTGTTAGGTATAGCCTTGTTGCCCAGTGGATTGTATTTTTTTTCCATTTACCAGTTAGGTTCTCCTCCAGGAAATATAGACATTGGTTCGGTTGCTGGATCGTATATCGGTTTGTTTTTTTTAGCTGCCGGATTTACAGCGATAGGAGTGTATTGTTCTTCATTGGTTAAAAACCAAATTGTTGCATTTTTAGGCGCTTTGTGTTTATGCTATCTGATCTATTTTGGATTTTTTTATACTTCTAAATTGCCGGTCTTTTTTGGTAAGACAGATGATATCATTCAGCAATTGGGTATGGACTATCATTACAATTCGATGGGGAAGGCTCAATTACTATTATCAGATTGTGTCTATTTTTTAAGTCTGATCATCTTTTTTATTTTCATGACGGTGGAGACACTGAAAAATAGAAAATTTTAATGGCAGGATTTGCAAATATGGAGCGGGGCGTTCGAATCTTGTTAGTGTTGGGGATTCTTGTTTTCCTGAATATACTTTCTGTATTATTTAATGGGTCCATAGATTTATCTGAAGACAGAAGGTTTTCGTTGACACCGGCTACCATTCGAACCATTGAAAAAGCCCAGGATAATTTATATGTAAAGGTTCTATTGGAAGGTGAATTTCCAGCCGGATTTAAACGATTACAACAAGGTGTAACTGATTTGCTCTTTCAGTATAAAAAGCGCAATGGGTATCTTTCATTTGAATTTGAAAATCCAAACGAAGGCAGTATAGAGGAAATAAATGACCGGCGCGAAAAATTATCTAAGGATGGCTTGGTTCCTGTAAACCTGCAAGTTCGATCAGGTTCGGAGAAAAATGAACAATTGATTTATCCATATGCCATTTTTAATTATGGAGAGCGTAAAATTGCTATCAGCCTACTTGAAAATGTACCTGAATTGGATCAGGAACAAAATCTAAACAATAGCATTTCGCAATTGGAGTATAAGTTTACCAATGCAATTGATAAATTATTGTTTCCAGAAAAAAAGAATGTTTTAATAACCCGATCCAATGGGGAGTTGACTACAGAAGAGACTAAAGCGATTGAAACTTTATTGCGACCATTTTATAATGTTGGACGAGTCAATTTAGACAGTGTATATCAAATTAAGAAGGAGACAGATGTTGTCTTAATTCTAAAACCTACTCAAGCCTTTTCAGAGCGATCAAAATTTATTCTTGACCAGTATGTTATGAATGGCGGCAAACTATTTTGGTTTGTGGATGCACTTAAAATGAATTTGGATAGTTTAGCTACACGGGCTGAATTTATTCCTGAACCACTCGACTTAAATTTATCCGATCTGTTTTTTAAATACGGGATACGCATTGAATCCAATCTCGTTCTGGATTTAGAATGCTCTAAAATTCCACAAGTCATTGGTAAATTGGGAGACAAGCCACAGATTGAATTGTTTCCCTGGTATTATTATCCCATTCCAGCCCCCAGAAGCAATCACCCAATAGTCAATAATATTGATCGGATTCTTCTTGATTTTCCGGCTTCCATCGATACGCTAAAAACCAAACAGGCCATTGAAAAGATCCCTCTTATAGTTTCTTCAAACTACAGTCGGTATCAATTAGCTCCTACTAAAGTAAGTTTTGATATTTTAAGATATAAGCCGGAGCCAGATAAATTCAATAAACCCAATCTAACGATGGGTATTTTATTGGAAGGTAGTTTTAATTCTTGTTTTGAAAACAGGGTAGATGAGTCTATGTTGCAATCCTTAAAGTCGATACAATCAGAATTTAAGGCCAGCAGTCCACCAACAAAAATGATTGTTGTAGCGGATGGTGATGTTTTGAGAAATTATTATGACCACAACACCAATAAATTTTCTATGTTGGGTTATAGTAAATTTGAGAAGATGAGTTACAACGGGAATAAGGAGTTCTTCTTAAATGCAATGGAATATCTCAGCAACAAGGAAAATATTCTGGAAGCCCGATCGAAACAATACAAGATCAGACTATTAGATCAAGTCAGAATTGAAAAGGAACGCGGCTTCTGGCAAACCTTAAATTTGGGAGTGCCGTTGATCGCTTTGATAATTTTTGGTATTTTCAATACGTATTGGCGAGGAAAACGTTATACAAAAAAGATGGTATGAGTCGTAAAGCTTTGCTGATATTATTTGGATTATTCATAAGCCTTGGTGGTATCGTTTGGTATTATCTAAATCAGCCGGACCCTAAAATGCAAGCTATATTAGCAGATCGCGATTTTGCCGTAGCAGATATTGACAACATAGGGAAAGTATATTTAGCCGCAAGAGATACAACTCCGATTAGCCTTGAAAAAATAGACGGAATTTGGATGGTCAATCAGCGCTACAAAGCAAATCCGAATGCGATTAAGAATTTGTTGGAAACCATCCGGGATATCCGGATGCAATCGATTCCGCCTAAAGGGCATGTGAAGAGTATTATGGAAGGATTAGCCGTGTTTGGAATCAAGGTTGAGATTTATTCAAATTCTTTAGAGAAACTAAAAACCTATTATGTGGGTTCCGGTACCCAAAGCGAATATGGGACTTATTTTTTTATGGAGCATGGTTTTCAACCCTATATTATGGAAGTGCCCCACTTTAATGGAAATATCAGAGAACGTTATGATTTGAGTCTTTTAGATTGGCGCGATCGAAGTGTAGTAGATGTCTCCATTTCTGAAATCGAACAC
The DNA here is from genome assembly GCA_964389985.1 of uncultured Saprospiraceae bacterium. Classification (GTDB taxonomy): domain Bacteria; phylum Bacteroidota; class Bacteroidia; order Chitinophagales; family Saprospiraceae; genus Vicinibacter. Next base: position 266 of record CAYMGR010000190.1, on the reverse strand, counting down.
GTTCGGCTTACGTATTTAGATGAACCATCAGAATCGTTTGTGATCCAAAAAGTTGAGAATAAATTTAAACTATTTGATTTAAATAACCAGGAACTTAATACAAACAAGCAAACAGGGAAGCAGATAGAAAATTATTTAAATGATTTTTCGACCTTTGGTTCCGAAGCGATCCAAAATGATCATCCCCATCGAAAATTATTGGCTTCACTACAACCATTTTGTACCTTAGAAATTAAATCTAACCGTCAGGCCAATCCATTGATCTG
>CAYMGR010000189.1:0-3972 GCA_964389985.1 uncultured Saprospiraceae bacterium | reverse complement strand
ATAGACTTGAAGCAAAATGCGGCATACTTGTCAACTAAATTTTTTAAACAATTCCTCCAGGCTTATATGAAACAAACATTTTTTTCCGTTTGGACTGGAATAAGGAATTTCACAAAGAAATAATTGTTCGACCAATGCTTGCATTTCCTCCTGATTTAAATTTTTACCACGTTTAATCGAACTGCTCATCGCCATGGAACGGGCAATATTTTCTTCCAGACTTAACTCAAATTCCAGATTGAATTTAAATTGTTGCAGGATCGTATGGACCAATTCGAGTTCATTGTATTTTCCTTCTAAAATGGCTGGAATACCATGAATAATAAAGGAATCGGAACCGAACTCTTCCATATCAAATCCGATTTTTTGAAAATAAGGCAACAAATTTTTTAGTTGTTGTGCATCGGGAGTACTTAAATGCAAATTTTGTGGAAACAATAAGCCCTGTGTCTCGCGATGTTCTGTTTTTAGTAAGGTTTTATAATATTCGTACAAAATCCGTTCATGTGCAAACTGTTGATCAATGATGCTGATACCCGTTTTCAACTGTACCAGCAAATAGGACCCATGAAATTGGACAATCTTTATAGCTTCATTCGATTCTTCCGTTGTGGAAGTTTGAGACGCTGAAAAATTTACTTCATTATTTAATTCAGACGAAATGGTTTGACTGGCATTTGGTTTATTTGAAAAATCCGGATTGAGTTGAGTCCATGAAGCATAATGGGTGGATCCGGAAGGAGCCATTCTTTCGTTTCTGGAAAAATCGGCATTCCCCATAATTCTACTGATACCCGGATCGGATGAATCAAAATCAATTTGGGGTGTCAATGAATGCTGAGCCAGACTAAAGCGCACCGCTGCTTTTAAAAATTGATAAATCAGTCGTTCATCTTCAAATTTTATTTCGTGTTTTGTTGGATGCACGTTGATATCAATTTGAGTTGGATCGATGTGCAGAAATAGGATATAGAACGGTACGTTTTCAGCGGGAATAATATTTTCAAACGCTGATTTTACAGCATGTTGTAAATAAGCACTGCGAATAAAACGTCTGTTTACAAAAAGAATTTGTTCGCCTTTTGCTTTTTTGGATAACTCCGGTTTACCGATAAATCCACTAATTTCAACGACTTCGGTTTGGGGAGACACAGCGATCAAAAGATCTTGATATTTTTTTCCATAAATTCCAATAATGCGTTGTTTCAAATTGCCGGGAGTTAATTGATAAACCAATTGATCATTATTGTAATATGTAAATGCTAATTCAGGATAGGATAATGCCTGGTAAACAAATTCATCGTGAATATGGCGTGATTCAATGCTATCGTTTTTTAAAAACTTTCGACGGGCAGGTACATTGTAAAATAGATTTCGAACCTGGATTTGAGTTCCATCCGGACATGCACATGGCTCTACGGATTTAATTTTTGAATCTGAAATGAGCAATTTAGTGCCTGCCTTATCTGCTGCCGGTTTCGTGCGCATTTCCACTTGAGCCACAGCGGCAATGGAAGCCAGCGCCTCACCCCGGAAGCCTTTACTCTGAATATGAAACAAATCTTCTGCAGTTCTTATTTTAGAGGTTGCGTGTCGTTCGAAGGCCATTCGGGCATCGGTGGGAGACATTCCACAACCATTATCATTGATTTGAATAAGAGTTTTACCGGCTTCTTTAATATGCAATTTAATATCAGTTGCACCTGAATCTATGGCATTATCCATGAGTTCTTTGACCGCAGATGAAGGTCTTTGAATGACTTCTCCGGCTGCAATTTGATTGACAATATGGTCTTTTAATAGATGGATAATATCCGGCATATAACTTTAGGGTAGGGCGCGCAATTTACTAAAATAAATGCTTAGAATTTCGATTCAATGTTCCGCAATCTGCCTATCATAGTCAATGCCTTGTCTAGATAAGATGCCTTTCACTTTCCAGGCAAAAAATGCTAAATAGCTAAAACAAACCACAGTAATCCAATAGGATTTATGAATCCCAACACTGGACAAGTCTGCTAATTTACCTTGAATAGGTGGTATGATTGCGCCGCCAAGTATCATCATAATTAAAAATGCAGCACCCTGACTTTCGTATTTTCCCAATCCTGCAATTGCTAAAGAAAAAATACAGGGCCACATCACCGAACAAAATAAACCACCACTTAAAAAAGCATAGATAGACACATGCCCTTTGGTAAATAATCCAATCAACATGGCCAACATAGCTAAACCTGAAAATAAGAAAAGCGTAAAAGCGGGTTTGTCACCGGCCACAAAAAAAGCAACAATCAATAAGGCTACGCATACAATATAATAATACAGGGGGCTCATATCTCTGGCTGCAAGGGTATTTACGAACAGCACTACTGCAAATGCAAGGAGCGGAACCAAAACCATTGCTATTTTTTTCCATTTTTCTGCTAATTTAAATACCGGGATGGCCCCGGTCCATCGTCCAATCATCAAGCTTCCCCAAAACATAGAAATATAAGGTGGAATCATCGAAGTTTGCAGACTACCATACTCGCTGCTTTTTAACAGTTCGCCCATATTACTTTGAATGGTTACTTCCACACCTACATAAATAAAAATGGCAAACATGCCCAATTGCAATTGTGGAAATTGGAGAGCGCCCCAGGAAGTTTGATCTTTTTTCGAACTAAAATGTACAAAGCTTAAACCAAGAATAACTACCATTAAGGCTGCCAATAACCAGGCCATGCGAGTCCATTCCAAATCCTGTAATAAATTTGGGTCTAAAAGATTATTGGATTCGCGATAACTATTAAAAACCGGAATAAAACAAGCAATGAGGCCAATCGTAATGAATAGCATCGTAACGATAGCTTTATTTTCCGGATCAATCATTTCTGATTTGGTAGTATCTGGAACTTTTTTTGAAAAATAAAATAAGAGGGCGGCAGATAGAAATAAAAGCCCTACGCAGCAATAGAGTATAGTAACCCGGCTTAAACTCAGCCCTTGAATAGAAGAATCTTCATAATGTGTAGCCCCGAAAAGGGCTAATGCAACCACTATAGGACCAATAGTAGTACCAAAGGAGTTTATGCCTCCTCCCAAATTTACACGATGAGATCCTGTGGAGGGGTCGCCCAATGAAATAGCAAAAGGATTAGCAGCAGTTTGTTGAAGGGAAAAACCCAAGGCTAAAATGAAAAATGAAATCAGGAAAAAGCCAAAACCGTTTTCAGGTGTACCCGCATTTACTGAAATAATCATAGCTACAGCTCCCAATAAAGAGAATAAAAGCCCAAAAATGATACTACGTTTATAACCCCAGGCTGAAACCAGATCCTTCCGTTTTAATGCACCGAAAATAAAGAGCGCTAATGCGCCAATATAATAGGCACCATAAAAGGCAAAATCCACCAACTGACTTTGAAACTGATCTAATTTAAAATAGGATTTACAAAATGGAATAAACACCCCATTTCCTGAGGCAATAAATCCCCAAAAAAAGAATACCGTTATAAGCGTACTGAGTGCCCCGTAATTCGTGGTTTTGGTTTGATGTTGATTCATATGACGTTTGCTTGAATAAGAATCGTAAATGTAAAGATTAATTATTGGAAATAGGATATTGCAGATTTGCAACGATACTTTCAATTAATAGCTAAGGTGGGGGATGATAGGTGATAGGAGATAGGTGTTAGGTGATAGGATGATGGGTGATAGGAGATAGGTGATAGCTGTTAGGATGATAGGTGATAGGAGATAGGTGATAGGAGATAGGTGAAAGGATGATAGGTGTTAGGCATTTGGACAGATTGGCTGATAGGCTGTTGAGCTGGAGTGTTGATGTTAAATAATTTTTTTCAAGAAAAGTGACATTCTGCAATATCGAATTTAAGTCTCTCTTTCTATGAGAGATTTAGAGAGTTCCATCCAATCGAAGAACTAATCATGACGGTTATTACAAAGCAACATTCCCTGGTTGCCACGAATGCA
>CAYMGR010000188.1:0-3975 GCA_964389985.1 uncultured Saprospiraceae bacterium | reverse complement strand
TGTGGTATATAACCAACATATTCTGGCTAAAACCCACAACCAAACCGAATTACTAAAAGATGTGACCGCCCATGCTGAGATATTGGCGATTACTGCCGCCGCTCAAAGCTTAAACAGTAAATATTTGAAAGATTGTACAATCTATGTAAGCCTCGAACCTTGTCCGATGTGCGCCTCTGCTTTACGTTGGGCTCAAATTGGGCGATTAGTCTATGCAGCAGAAGATGAAAAAATGGGTTATTTAAAATTTGGGAATACATTATTACACCCTAAAACGAAAATTGAATATGGGCTCCTCCGCAATGAAAGCAGCCAATTGATCAAAAGTTTTTTCCAATCTAAACGCAAACCATTCTAAGTTTTTGATCGATTGATTATCTTTTGTATTCAGCTTAGCTGCAAATTGTTAAATAAAATAAAACATTTCTTCTTTTTAGGTTAAATTATTTATAAGTTCCACAGTCTAATCTGTATTTAGCATACCTTCGAAAAAATTAAAACTATGAAACAAATTATTGCATGGGTCAGTTTGATCGTTTTGACAACAATGTCTTGTTCACCAACGCTTAGTCCATTTACACAAAAAGTGTATGACGATTATCATTGGACTGCGGATGATTTAAAACAAATTCAATTTTATATTTCGGATGATATTGTTCTTCGAAGAAGAGTAAGTGAAGGAGAAACCCGTATTCAAAATGGAAAAATAAAAACGATCGATGGAGAAAAAATAGAAGAAATTATTTTTCCCAGAGGCACCCCCTGCGTGTATTTATTTTCACCTAAAGAGCAGCGCTTTGCAATTAGTTTTGAATCTGCAGAACCGCCCCGTTATTTAATGTTTGGTCCTAATCCAAAATTTAGTAATCGGTACGTATTATTAGGAAAAGAGTGGGACAGAAATCGCGGAATCATTAGCTATGAAGGTGCAGAATGGAATACCAGTTCTGAATCAGCATATGCCTGCTTATTGATTGATATCAAGCGGGCTACCAGCATCGATAGAAAACAAACAGTTGTGAAAGGACAGAAAGTTGGAGAGTAAATTCAGAATCCAATTCTAATGCTATTGATATCGTTTGGTAATCCGGGTTTTTCGATCAAATAGATCTATCGATCCATTTTCAAGTTTTAAGACTCCGCGTGGACAAACAGCAGAACATATACCACATCCGACACAGGATGCACGGACTATACTTTCTCCTTTTTGTGCATATGCCCGGACATCAATACCCATTTCACAATGCGTGGCGCAATTTCCACAGGAAATACACATTCCGCCATTGGTAGTAACCCGAAATCGGGAAAATAGCTTTTGTTGAATTCCAAGTAAAGCTGCCATGGGACAACCAAAACGACACCATACTCTATTTCCTAAAAGCGGATAAAATCCAACTCCGATAACGCCGGAAAAAGCAGCGCCCACTAAAAATCCGTAAGAGGAACGGATCGATGCAGTTGAAATACCCAACAATTCTGTTTTCCCATAAAGGTAGGTGTACAATACCCCTGCAGTCATGATCAAACAAAATGCAAGCGTGGGATAAAGGATCAGTCGTTCTAGATTCCAGGATAATTTAGATTTTGAACTTAAATGGCGGAACGAATCTCCGGCTGTTTCCGCTAAACCACCACAACCACAAATCCAGGAGCAGTACCATCGCTTGCCGTATAAAAAGGTAAATAATGGACTCACAATAAAACTTAAAATAAGACCAATCATTAACATCCAATATCCCAGCGTACCGTTTGCCAGCATTTGATCAATATGCCAACCATCAAAAAATGAATAATTTAAAGGCCAAAGATTTTTATAATCATGATACGGTAAATTCATGCTCATCATAAATTCCGGTATCAAAAAAGCAAAACTGGTTTGAAAAAACATCAAGGACAACGTGCGCGTTCGTTGATATCCCAGATGTCTGTATTTAATCAGAAATCTGACTCCAAACAAAACAACGGCCAGTGTATACAAGGTACCATAAACAAACCATTGCGAAGCTGCTTTATTTTTTAAATAATAACTCAGAGGATCAAAACAAGCAACGATTCCGGTGTTTTTAATTTCGGAATAGCCTAAATATTCCGGCCACCAATATAAAACAATATAAAAGCTGGTCAGTAAACAAGCTAAAATCCATGCATTCAATTTGCGGGTTTGTATCGACTTAAACCATAAGCCATTATTATAAATTCCTGTGGGTGTTTTTACATAGGTGCTCAACAAATACAAAGTAAATCCAATCACGAAGCAGCCTCCAATCTTTTTGAGAACCATTAAATCCACTTCAATGGAAGCACGCGCAGCCAGGGCAAAAATGATACCTGCAAATACCATGATTCCATACGAAAGAATCTGAAAGTATTCTCTGATGCTAAATTTGAGTTTCATTTTTTAAAGAATTGATTCGTTTATAACGCCTGAATAATCGAAGGACTCCATCTAAAGTTCCAAAGCTTGTTATCATAGCAAATTTGCCAAAGGTGATATTGAATTTTCTAACCAGGATGGTTGCTGGTTGGAAGCTGAATTCACTATTAAAATGGGCTTGTTTGATTTTTGAAACCACCCGTTCCAACAGCCAATTTTCTCGAATCCACAATTCGCAGACATCTTGTCTTAATCGGTAACCCAAACTTAAAAATCCTTTTATCTGTCGGGCATCCTGATCATAGATCAGTCGAATACTTTTTTGGCCCCCTGGAGATTCCCAATGCATGCTATTGAGGGGATATTTAATTTGAGCAGGTGTCATCCCATAAGCCTGGTATTCGATATTGAAAAATTTGGCAGCATTTATCCAGGTTTTTTGATGATAGGCTTGCTTCTGTCCGTATAAATTAGCAGCTAACAATTCACCCATTTTTTTGGCTATGTACCAGGATGTTTCGATAGCTGCCCGACCTAATAAAGGTTCTCTTAATTGGACGCAATCTCCAATCGCATAGACATCCTTGATATTGGTTTCAAAATATTCGTTGACTAATATTCCGCGATCGCATTCCAATGGACTGTTTTTGACTAGATCAATATTGGGCGAGATGCCAATGGTTATTCCTACAAAATCACAGCTGATGCGTTCTCCCTGATCCGTGATTACTGCTGCCAATTTTCCGGATTCATCCGGACAAATTTCTTTTAATTGGCTTTCCCGAATGAGTCTGACGCCTCGATCTTCAATATGGCGACTGACCATTAAACCTTCATCTTCCGGGAGAATACCGGCATGGAAGTAAGGATCCCGGATCAGCAGCGTGACCGATATTTGACGGGATTGTAACATTTCACAAAGCTCAACTCCAATCAAACCTCCACCTACGATAACAGCATGCTTCATTCCCGGAGTCAGGCGCTCAATGTGTTCTAAATCTTGTTTACTATATAGGTAGGACACGCCTAGCAGGTCGGAACCCGGCACATCGAGCGTTTTAGATTTGGACCCGGTGGCTAGAATCAATTTGTCATAGGAAATCGTTTCACCGTCTTCCGTCCAAAGCAATTTTAAGCTAAAATCAATGGAAATAATCCGGGTATTGAGTAAATCGATCTTATTTTTTGTCCAATAATCCCTGGGATACGGTTCGATATCCTTCCAGCGTTGTTGTCCCAAATAGACATACATTAATGCCGTTCTGGAAAAGAAATACTCTGATTCTGAGGATATTACACAAATGTTATCGGTACTCAGCCTTCTTATATTTTGTGCTGCTGTTATCCCGGCTACACCATTTCCTACAATTACTATTTGTGCCATGCTTAGTTTACCAATTTTTCTTTTGAGTTTTTATTAAAAGCTAATTACGAAAAATGCCGTAGAACGTTAAAATTCAAAATTAATTGAAATATTCATATAAATTTGCTGGCTTAAATCTTATTCCACAACAAAACAATTCCATATGAAACAAATTTACTTTCTTGTTTTTATAGGAGTTTTAGTAAATTCATTCGCTTTTAGCCAGGCTCCCCGCAAG
>CAYMGR010000187.1:0-3993 GCA_964389985.1 uncultured Saprospiraceae bacterium | reverse complement strand
TATAAAGTCATTCCCTATTTCGTACCTACTACAGTAGAAACGCATGTTGGTAAATTGATTTTGGCCCGATGGAATGGGCATTTATTGTTTATTTTGTCCGGGCGACTTCATTATTATGAAGGCTATTCTGCCCAGGAAATTACCTTTCCAATACGGGTGCTCCATCATTTGGGTGTTAAAAAATTGTGGATTACCAATGCCTCGGGTACCGTAAATCCCAATTTTCAATCCGGCGATATCGTTTTTATTGAAGATCACATAAATTTTCATCCATCTAATCCACTGAGGGGTCTTCATGATCCCAGGCTGGGGGAGCGTTTTCCAGATTTATCCAGTGTCTATGATAAAACTTTTTTGAAACAGGCAGAATCTGCTTGCATTCAGTCGGGTATTCCTTTTAAAACCGGCATCTATTTTGGCTTGCAAGGACCTAGTCTCGAAACTCCTGCAGAATATCGGATGATTCGCATTTTAGGCGCTGACATAGTCGGCATGTCAACGGTACCTGAAGTCATCGTTGCGCATCAATGTCAAATGCAAATCCTCGCAGTTTCTGTGGTAACAAATTCAACCCCTGAAGCAGGCCATTTTGTAAAAACCACTATGGATTCTGTAATCAAAGCAATTCAAAATGCGTCAGTCAGTTTGTTTGATGTGTTGGAGGAATTGTTGGATGGAAGAAAAGAATGATGCGATTGTTTAGCTTATGAAAGCGCATCCAATAATCCATAAGCAAGCTGATTAAAAAAATTCAAAAAACAAATTGATTCCTTAAAGCCTTAGCATCTCAAAGAGAAATTTTAAGAATAATTGTAATGGAAAAACTATAAAACTGATTTGATCATTAATATCTTCCATCAAACTTTTTACTACTTCCCTTTCCATTCATAAATATACTTATACAAACTGCAACGGCCATTGTAAACAGAGGCTAAAAATGCAATTTGAGCACCCGGAGTTCCTGTTGGCAATGATTTCCCATCAATATAAACAAGCATACTGGAAGCTGGTGCAGGAGGAACTCCCAGTCTATGGGTGAGTCCGATATTGCTAATGACTCCATCTGCGGTTTTTAGAAACAATGGGGCAATTACAAAGCATGGTTCAACTTCCGGGCGATCAAATAAAAGTGAAAATTCACCATTGGCGGAGTATTGATCTCCGGAATTTTTTAAAATGGTAACTTTCATATCGATAGGAATTTTATCAGTAGGCCGGATCTTTTTTGGTGGACTGGTATAGTTACATAAAAATTCCCATTCATCATTATTTAATGCATACCGAGCCTTCATTTCGCCATCGCTAATAACGATACCATAATTATCTGATCCGGGCGGAAGCGTATCATAAACTCGAGTACCTACAATTTCCCAGTATTCAGTATCCAAATCAGTTGTATTATTATCCTTATTGCATGCTACAAACAGAGTTACCGCTAGTAAAAAAAATAAACGTTTCATTCTATTATTTTATGTTTAACAATAGTGAAAAGTATGATAATCAGATGAATTAAATACGGATATTCATCAAGCATACACATGATAAATGTCATACTCAATTCAGCTGTTTCAAAAAGCTCGACCTGTCTATGGATTTATGAATTCAAATTTGAAATCCTTTGCATTACACATTAAGTCTTTCATCATAAGCAACGTGTTCTCCAAATTCCAAATAGCGTTTTAATAGTCTCAAATACATTGCCCAGCATTAACTTGAAATCTTGAAATTTTCATTAGTTGTCGACCACCCGGTGTGATAAAATTTAAATTGGGTATAATTGCCATTTGGCTCAATTAAAAATCCAACCTTGCTTCCATTCCAATCCAAATCAGATTGGACAAACTCCAATTCAAATACATTTGGAAAGGTACATTTGGTGACGACGGCCATCCATTGATAATCCGGTCCAAAATCAAGAGAATACGAAGCACCAATTGTTGGATCTCCAGAACAATGTTTACTCCACCAGGAATCTAAACCTTTTGCAGTTGAAATAGCTTCAAACACGAGCTCAGGACTTGAATGAATTGGAAAATTATGATATATAGTTGCCATATTTCAAAAGCAGATTAGCTATAAATTCTGGAAAGCCATTCAAATTTAAAACGAATTAGATTTTAGGCAGGTAAAACAGCTTTCTTCTCAAGAAACGCTATTTGTTAATATTCCCCATTTATTTTTTTATTGAAAATTAAATTCGATTCAATTAAAGACTCGTGCAGGAGCACCTAAAGTATCCTTGGCAATCCAGGATTTCGGAATTAAGCCAAGTTAATTATTGAATTTAATCGAAAACTTTTCACTCTAAACCCCTCCTTATCTAAATCCTTCTTCAATAAATAACGTTCGTTCTAAAAAACCACTTTCTTTACTAAAATCTCGTCCTTACGTTTTACAGTTACCTCTGTTTCCTGACCTTTTTCAAATTTATTAAGGGCTTCCATATATTGGTAGACATCTTTAACCGGATTACTACCAATCTGGATGATAATATCGCCTCCTAATAATCCTGCTTTTTGAGCAGGTCGGTTATCCAAGACAGCATCGATGCGCATGCCTTCGCCATTAAAAACATAATCTGGCATTAATCCCATAGTTACCTTAAAGCTACTGGCCTGTTGTTTATTTTCGTCTTTCGTCTTTTGAAACGTTAACGTGGGTTTAGCATTTAATTTCAGTACAACACCCCATATAATTTGACTGACTTCCCAGATGCCATCATAATTAACCAGAGGACTGTCGTCACTTGGTTTATGGTAATCCTGGTGTTGACCGGTAAAAAAGTGCAAGACGGGAATTTCTTTAAGATAAAAGGAGGTATGATCAGAGGGGCCGATACCACCTTCACTATAATTAAAGGTAAATCCAGGCATTTTGCAGCTTTCCAATATGTTTTTCCATTCTAATGATGTTCCGGAACCACTGATGGCAATTGTTTTTTCATTATTCAGACGTCCAACCATATCCATATTTATCATTGCCAAAATACTTTCTTTAGGAATCGTCGGATTTTCCATAAAAGCTTTTGATCCATACAGACCGTATTCTTCTCCGGAAAAAGCAATAAATAAGACGTTCATTTTAAGTTTTTTGTCTTTACTCAACTGATCCGCTAAATAAAGTAAGGAAGCGATTCCACTGGCATTATCATCAGCACCATTATGAATAGAATGGTCGTCTGGTCTGAGTGATCCGGCCATTCCATGACCTAGATGATCGTAATGTGCTCCAATAACCAGGGTCTTTTTCGCTTTTCGGTCCAGAAAACCGATCACATTTTTTCCTGATTTATCTAATTGGGTCCCACCATGCGGATTAGATGTAAATAAAAAACTTTGAAACCATCCGTCACTTCCTTTCGGTTTCAAACCCATTTTTAACATCCGTTCAGAGATATAATCAGCTGCCACGGCCTCTCCGACCGTTCCTGTTTGTCGACCTTCCAAATCGTCTGAAGCCAGGTAAACAACATCTACCCGGATCATGGTTTCAGGACTTAACTGGGCAATGCCAGAAAAATTTAGGAATAAGATACTGTATATCAATAATTTAATTTCCAATTTTTTCATATAATGACTGAATTTATTAAATATGTTATTAGAGTCCAAAGCTACCAAGAAACCTTCAAAAAACCGGGCCAATCAATTAATTTTGCCAATTAATATATAGTCTATGTCTATTAAAAAAATAGGGCTTTTAGCTGTAATCGCTTTGTTGGTCATTTATTTATTACTTTGTTTATTTTCTCCATCATCTTATAAATTTAGTAAAGAGATAAAAATTCAAGGACCTTACAAAATTGTTTATTTGTTATTAAATGATGTAAAAGATTGGTCCAAATGGTTTAGCTGGAAAAAAGAAGATCCGCAATTAAAATTTACACCAGGTAATTTTCAAAATTCCGTAGGTGCCAGTTTTAGTTTTGATGGACGTAATATGGGGAAGGGAACTGTTGAGTTGGAAGAATCTTTTCAGGATTCCTTTATTACAGTT
>CAYMGR010000186.1:2193-4074 GCA_964389985.1 uncultured Saprospiraceae bacterium | reverse complement strand
AGGTTTCCGGTTGAATAGCACTAACTGTTTTTACACTAAAAGCTTTCGTGCAACCACCACCTTGACCTACTCTCAAAGCCCTGGCTATAGCCGTATCCAATTGACTTTGGTCTCCAACAGAAACATTTACATTATAATTGACTTCTCCATCTGGTGAAATGACGACAAAAGTCGGAGTCGCATAAAAAGGTCCAAACGTCCCGGATGTATAAGGATCTCTTGCCGCTTTAGACCCTCCGTCGGTTCCAATTCCCGGGAAAGTAAGGCCTTTACCTTGCTGGTAGCCTTTAACTAAAGCATTGTTATCCCCATTCATCGTGCTGATTTCAAAAAATTGGACACGACCGCTACCGGCTCCCCATTTAACATAATCAGCCTGGATATAGGGGGCTATAGCAGAACATGGGGGACAACCCACAAAAAAGAACTTTATGACGACAACTTTGTCTTTATTCAGGTAATCATCGTATAACTTATGTACCTTATTATTGTGATCCGTTACAGTAAAATCGGGTGCTTTTTTTGCAAAACCAAAAAAGGGCATGAATAGAAGAAACCATGCATAGATCGCAATTTGAGTTCTCATAATCAATAAATTTATTCAAATTTACAACAATTGTCTGACAATCAAAATATTTTAACTAGCAAAAGTCATCGTTTAAAGGTTCTGGACCTGGGGTTAACTGATTTCGAAGCCGTCTGGAAAATCCAAACGGAGCTACACGAAAAGCTTATTTATCTGAAAAAAAATGAACCAGAGTCTTTTGAATCTCATCATCTGGTTTTATGTGAGCATCATCACGTGTTTACTTTAGGAAAATCAGGTGACGAGGCTCATTTATTACAGCCTGAAAATGAAATGGAAGCGATTCAGGCTAAATTTTACAGAATTAATCGGGGAGGAGATATTACTTATCATGGACCTGGACAATTAGTGGCTTATCCTATTTTGGATTTAGAATACCTTTTTACAGACGTTCACAAATATGTACGACTTTTAGAGCAAACCGTCATTGATGTGTTGGCTGACTATGCCATTTCTGCAAGCCGGATCGAAGGACTAACGGGCGTTTGGATTCAAAATGAATTTGAAAAACCACGAAAAATATGCGCTATCGGGGTTCATCTGAGTCGATGGGTCAGTTTACATGGCTTAGCCTTTAATATCCAGCCGGATTTGAATTACTTCAACTATATCGTTCCGTGTGGAATAGATCCACAACAGAAAGAAATCACTTCATTGAGCAAGGAACTGGGCCATTCAGTCTCTATGGAAGAAGTTAAAACGAAATTTATACATTATTTTACTCGAAATTTTGATCTTAAATTAATTGAATGAAACAAGAATCTAAAACCGTAAAAGAGTCCTTAACTGAAATGAACGAATTGGTTTTACCCAATGATACCAATGTTTTAGGTAATCTCATGGGAGGCAATTTGATGCGTTGGATGGATATTGCCTCTGCGATTTGTGCAGCTAAACATTGTGAATCCCATGTGGTGACGGTTTCAGTTGATCACCTGACCTTTCAGGAACCTATTAAACTTGGAGATGTAGTGAATATTAAGGCCAGCGTTACGCGGGCATTTCATACCTCAGTTGAAGTTTTTTTAGAAGTGTTTACCCGTGGAGTTTTACAAAACCAGGCACATAAATCGAATCAAGCCTTTTTTACATTTGTTGCCTTGGATGAACGAACCATGAAACCAAGGGCAATACCATCTGTCATTCCTGAAACAGAATTGGAACAAAAATTATTTGAAGAAGCCGGAATCAGAAGAGAATTCAGACTGGTCGTGAGTGGTCGTATAAAACCTTCTGAAGCTACCCAATCTAAAGACTTTTTAAATCAATAAAAGATGCATAAATTAATCGGTTTC
>CAYMGR010000186.1:0-2093 GCA_964389985.1 uncultured Saprospiraceae bacterium | reverse complement strand
CCTAAAAACAGCAATATTATTTATGCTGGATCACTTGGCTATAGTTATGAAAAAAATCAACATCGGGGAGTTTATAAATCATTAGATGGGGGTGCTCATTGGAATAAAATTCAATATGTAAATGATTCTTCAGGAGTAACAGATCTGGTTATGCATCCGCAAAATCCACAAATTCTATTTTCTGTTTTTTGGAATAAATTGGGTTTTAATAATAGAGGAGTAGTTTCAGGTCCTGATGGACAAATTTTTAAATCTATTGATGGAGGTCAAAACTGGAAAAAATTAAAATCAGGTCTTCCGAGTGATAGCCTTAATGGTCGAATTGCACTGTCAATTTCCGAAAGCAATCCAAACATTTTATACGCACGCTACATTCGAACCTATTATTGTGACAACCAACTCTCAAATAATTTATTTGCATTATATAAATCAGAAGATACCGGAGAAACCTGGAATGAGCTCCCTTCCTTACAGTCTGGATCCGGTATTGATTGCGGAATTACCGGAGGTTTTGGTTGGTACTTTCAAAACATGGCTATACATCCCAATGATCCCGATTTGATTTATTTAATGTCTGTTAATTTATTTCATTCTGATGATGGTGGTAACCATTGGATATTGTCTGAACCTCAATTTGGATCAACCGATGTACATGCCGATAAACATGCAATGGCATTTTTTAAAAATGGCGATTATTTATTGGGAACAGATGGGGGATTGTATAAATACATTCAGGCAAATGATTCATGGCAGGACTTAGAAAACATCCCTACCAATCAAATTTATAGAGTGGCCTACAATCCATTTGAACCAGATTTTTATTACGGTGGTTTGCAAGATAATGGGTCAACCGGAGGAAATGCCTTGACTATAGACAATTGGGATCGTATTTATGGAGGAGATGGATTTCAAATGGATTTTAATAAGAAAGATCCAACCATATTTTACGCAGAGTATCAAAATGGCGCCATTCAACAATACTACCATGGCAATTGGAGAGGATTTAATAGAGGTTTAAATGGTTCTAAAAACTGGGATTTTCCATACAGGATATCTAAACACAATCCTGGAAAATTAATTGCCGGTTCCAATCAAATGTATGTCAATTTAAGTGATACCATTGCAGCCTGGCAGGCCATCAGTCCAAACCTGGTTTCCATTCCACGTTACCCCTCACGATCCAGTCCGACAATAAGCTGTTTTGATGAATCCCCTTTAGATAGTACAATCCTAATTGCCGGCACTATAAATGGTAATGTTTGGCTAACTAAACAATTTAATGCGAATTGGAAGAATATATCTTCAAATTTACCTGCCGCCTATATTACTTCAGTTAAAACATCCCATATCAATCCCAATGTATTTTATGTGAGCTTAAGTGGTCATAGGGGAAACGATTTTAAATCCTATGTTTATAAAACAATTGACAATGGATTAAACTGGACCAGTATACAAGGTGATTTGCCAGAATTACCCGTTTATGATTTGTTGGTCTATCCCGGTCGAAATGACTCCATCCTTTTTATTGGAAATCATATAGGGGTTTACGCAAGTACCGATGCAGGATCTAGTTGGAAACGAGTAGGGGATAACATGCCCTATATTGAAGTGTATGATTTAGATATTAATACAGCAAATAATACCTTAATGGCAGGTACGTTTGGAAAATCTATTATGAGTTTTCCATTAAAATCCATTTTAACTTCTGTAGTCAAAACAGAAACCATTTCCAATCAAATAAAATTTACACTCAGTCCGAATCCTGCTTCAGAATCTATCCGGCTCAACTTCAAAGAAATAGATTGTCCTGTTAAATTATCGATTTATAACGAAACCGGACAATTAAAATGGCGTGGTCTTAAAACGATTGAAGAGGAAATAAACATTGATCTTTCAAGTTTTAGAGCTGGAATTTATTTTGTTCAGTTGAATGGAAGTGGCTTACATTTAAATCAAAGCTTTGTTAAAATCTGACGGATGAAATTTCAGAATTTTAAATTTCATTCCGTAATGGAAATGCTCCAAACCTTACCCAATGATCAGCTAGAAATTGTTGAGATACTCCGCGAACTAATTTTAGAATCCGATTCACG
>CAYMGR010000185.1:0-4114 GCA_964389985.1 uncultured Saprospiraceae bacterium | reverse complement strand
TGGAATCAATTTCCAAAGATTTAGTCTTCATTCGTTTTTAATTCGTGCATTCGTGACAACCAGAGAATGTTGCATTGGTATAATCGTCGTGATTATTTCTTCGATTGAATTCGCGAGGTGCGTTGCATCCTCTCCAATTTTAATTAATTTTGTATTATAATTTTAAATCGAACCAACGATTGATGCATTGTTGCTTGCAAAATATAAATACCATTTGAAATCGAGGCCGTATTAAAAACAAGATGCGATTTGTTTTCTGATGATTTTTGTACTTGGATTGCATCAGGAATGATTTGTCCCTGTAAATTAATAAGCTGAAATCTGGAAAATTCAATTTCAGGATCAATGGATTCAATGGTTAATTCATTTTGGATTGGATTTGGATAATAGCGAACTGAATTTTCTTGAAAAACTTGTTCATTTTTTGTGGTCGTTTCGGAAGAAAACCGCAGTATTCTCGAGGAGAACTTAAATTCGCCTACCCAAAGTTGATTTTGAATTGCCAACAAGGTGGCAGGCATAAATAATCGATCTTCACCGATCCCCGGCGTCGTATTTTGAAGCGAAGTCTGTCCTAAAACAATAACTTTAGAAAAATCACCCGCATCCTGAATAGACTCCCAAATCAATACCTGATGATTTCCCTTGTTGGCAACTGCCAAACTTCCATTGAATGCAATGGCAGAAGCGATGAGATTTAATTTATTTGTAGGGCTGGCAATTATTGATTTCCAGGGAGTCGTCCATCCATTTTTAAGATCGTTGACTTTAAATATCAATATAGTTGATGGTGGATTCTCCGTACTCAAGGTTAAATACTCTCCATCACTGTGCATTTGATTAAACTGCATTCCAGGAAAATCAAGAGACAGAAATGGATTTTGATTGGCTTGTTGAGGGATTCCCTGCCAAATCCATAATTTGCCATTTCGATCCGCGAGATAAAAAAAATCATTATCTAAAGCAACACCGCGTAATTCTGAAAATGGAGCGGTTCCGATTTTGTTCTGGTAAATAAGATCCGGTTTAAGATCTAATTTGTTTGTGTTATTCCAAATACAAACCTTCGTGACTCCAACCGTTACAAACTGATTTGCAAACAGGGCATTGTCCCAACAAAATCCATCATAAGATTGCATCGGAAATTTATGATCCGGCTTCACTCCGGAATGATTTGGAATTTGATCATAAACATAGATCGCCCGGTCAAAATCTGAACTCACAATTAATTTATTTCCATCCGTTGCCGGATTCGGATTTTGAATATATCCTATACTGTCCAGTGTGTTGAAGTTGAGATTATAAGAAGCTAAAGCCCAATCCGGTTGATCTGTTGTTGTACTGGGAAGTTTATTATAAACCAATACATTGTTTCCATTGTAATTATTGACATAAAATCGCCCATTTGCTTCTACGATATCCGGCCCATCTCCATTTTTATAGTAAGTAAACAGAAATTTTAAATCGGGATCTGGATGTTGGGGTCCTGGTAATTCGTTCCACAGGGTATAAGACAAGAGACCACCCATCATAAAGGGACCCTGTGAAGTTTTTATTCCCTTAATCCATTCGTCCCGATAATAATCAAAAGTCTGATTGGTCTGAGTAGGAAAACTATTCCAGAAAAATGTACCCGGATTTCCTGTCACTTTAGCATTATGATCCCCCACAAAAAAATAAGTTTTTCCGTCTGTACTGATATTTCTGGGGGTTCCGAATTCTGGTAGAGCAATCGTATAATCTGGTAACTGATTATGACTGATGGGAATCGTATTCCAAAATAAAAGGGCTGATCCTGTTGTGGCTACTGCAGCTATTCGGATGCCGTCTGTCCAAACGCCCCAAGGCCATTCATAATGTTTACTACTTCCATTGGGAGTCAGCGCAGGCAATGACAGAGCAATGTCTGCAGCATCCCCGTTTTTGAGGGGTTTGTGTTTCCAAATTAATATCCGATCATTCTCGGTATCTGCAACTGCAATCACTCCATTGGCAGCACTAACATTACCAGGCCAGTTTAATTGGTTTAACTCCTTCCCTGGATTGTTCGAACTAAAATCTGATTGTCCCAATACCCAATCCGGATTTTGATCCCAATGGGTCGGGGCTTGATCCCAAATTAAAATTCGATTATTAAACCGGTCACACAAGATCAGATTTGTACCGTCAGTTGCTAATCCGCTGGGATGATTAAATACCAAGGGACCGCCACAGTCATTAAAATCTTTACCGCTCAACATAAAATCAGCGGTTTGCCCGGTTTTAAAATGACTTGATTGGGCAATTAATTGGGTAAAGCATCCTAAGAAAAAGAATAAATAGGGCGTTTTCATAGAAAAAATATAAAGTCAAAAATAGGTTCGCTCTTTTGACGATACGCTTAAAATTTACAGAAGTTGCCTCTCTTGGGTATTCTTTGGAGCCGTTTCAGGCTTGAGTTCAATTTATTTTATAAAGCTAAATTTAGCATATTAAATTGTATACGTGTATATTACATATTATATAAATAAAAATGTAAAAATAATTGTATATTTTATTTGGAAAATCTAATCTAACAATTATATCTTTGTGGTGTACTATTAAACTAATACACTAAAACAATTAGACATGATACAAGTAAACGACCTCAGTTTTGGTTACCGCAAAAAACAAGCTCCCTTGTTTGATCAGCTCAACCTGGAAATTCAAGCGGGTACGATTTGTGGTATTCTTGGCAAAAACGGTGCCGGCAAAACTACCTTGTTACGCCTGATCTCCGGCTTATTATTTCCTATTAACGGTTCCAGTCAGATTCATGGCTTGCCAAGTCGCGAACGAAGGGTGGATATGTTGGCTGATTTATTTTACGTACAGGAAGAATATGTATTTCCAGATATTACTATGCCAAAATATGTAGATCTAAATGCTGCATTCTATCCAAAATGGGATCAAAATAAATTTGAAGAAATTTCGAAGGATTTTGAATTAAACTCTTCCCGGAAAATCAAAGAATTATCGTTTGGCCAAAAGAAAAAGTTTCTAATAGCATTTGCTTTGGCAACCAATTGCAAACTACTTATTTTGGATGAACCCACCAATGGACTTGACATTCCTTCCAAAACAATTTTCCGGAAAGTAGTTTCCGCTTCCCTTGCAGAAGATCAATGTTTCCTGATTTCAACTCATCAGGTAAAAGATGTTTCCAATTTATTAGACCGCATCGTAGTCATTGAAGGCGGTCGGGTAATTTTTAATCAGGATGTTTATTCCATCAGTTCAAAATATCGCTTTGACTTTTATCCGGGTGCAAGCCTTCCTGCCAATTACTTATATGCAGAAACGGTACCAGGTGGACACATGATTTTAAATCCGCAAGATTTGCAACAGCAAGCTACCGATGTAGATCTTGAAATTTTATTTAATGCCATTATTTCAAAAGCAATCTAAGCCTAAAAAATTAAGAATATGAATTCAACGTTTAGTTTAAAACGCATCAGTTGGTTGGCTAAAAAAGAATTTTATGAATCCTTTTTGCCCCACTTCAAAATCATGAGTATCGTAGTTAGTTCGTTGGTATTAATTCGATGCATCATAGAATATTTCAAAGACGGTCCAACAGGTGGAGTGGTTTCGTTTGATTACGAAGGCGTCTATATAGTCTTTGGATTTATCTATACGATCGGGATATTTAGTGAATTGAAACTTTTATCAACCCGAGCGGATTACCTCAGCCTTCCTGCCACCGCTGCAGAAAAAGTAGTTACCAAATGGCTTTTTGGAAATGTACTGTATTGGTTAGGAGTTATTCTGGTATTTACTGTTTTTTTCTTAATCCAAAAACTCATCATAGGTTTTGGAATGCAGAAACCAACAGAAACGTTTAATCTTTTTTCAAAGGCCAATCTGACCGGTTTACATTATTTAATCGTGGTTTTTAGTGTGTACTTTTTTGGAGCAGCTACATTCAATACCGGTGCCTGGTATAAAGTCATCACATGGGCTATTTTATTAAGTCTAGCTTATATGGCCATTGTATTTCTGTTTGCTTATGCTCTTTTCCCGGAATTACGTGCTGAATTACATGGAACGACTCAGGTCAATTACAGTGTCAACAATGCACCCATTGACTTAATGC
>CAYMGR010000184.1:0-4121 GCA_964389985.1 uncultured Saprospiraceae bacterium | reverse complement strand
TTATTTTAATTTGAATTTCGAGGAACTTATATCCGGTTTTGAAGCTTATTAATAATGAAAATTTGTATTAGGAAGGTTCGATAGTTTGAACAACAATTCTAAATAGACCGTGTTACTTGTTTGTAAAATGATGGTAAACAAATAGTATAGGTATGGCACACGAGATTTTACTATGGGGGGGATTTATGCTTTTTATCTTTTTGATGTTGGCTCTGGATCTGGGAGTCTTTCATAAAGAAAATCATGAAATCAGGTTAAAGGAAGCCCTAATGTGGACCATGTTTTGGGTCAGTTTGGCGCTCTTATTTAATATCGGTGTTTACCATTTTATGGGGAGTGAAAAAGCACTCCAGTTTTTAACCGGTTATTTGATTGAGGAGTCCCTTTCCATTGACAATGTATTCGTATTTATGTTGATTTTTTCTTATTTTAAAGTGCCTCCGAAATATCAGCATAAAATATTGTTTTGGGGTATTCTTGGAGCCATGGTGATGCGGATTACCTTTATATTATCGGGAATCTATCTCATTGAGAAATTTCATTGGATCATCTATGTTTTTGGTGCATTTCTGGTCATTACTGGATTTAGACTAGCCTTCCAGGATGAAATTTCTATTAAACCGGATGCAAACCCGGTTGTACGCTTGTTTAAAAAATATTTCCGAATGACGGATACCTACCACAAGGATAAATTCTTTGTTCGGGAAAACGGAGTTTTATTGGCCACACCGATGATGATCGTTTTAATATTTATTGAAGTTTCCGATTTAATATTTGCAGTCGATAGCATTCCGGCCATTTTATCTATTACCTCAGATCCATTTATCGTATTTACTTCCAATGTTTTTGCGATTCTAGGTTTAAGATCTCTATATTTTGCAATCTCAGCCATTTCAAAATACTTTGTCTATCTAAAATATGGATTATCAGCTATCCTGACCTATGTTGGAATTAAAATGCTGGTTTCCGATTATTATAAAGTTGATCCTCTATATTCTTTGTTAGTGATCTTATCCATCTTGTCGCTATCGATTTTTGCATCTATGTTGGCTAATTCCAAAAAACAAGACTAAGAGGAGACCAGAAAATTTTCTGGCCTGAGCAAGGAGCTTTATAGTAAGAATAATTAATTTTTCAAACTTCCCTGAAAGGCATAATGGATATCGGCCTGACCTGCTTTTTTCCAGACAAAAGTACCCGATATTAAATTCTCCTTTACACTTCCTACAAAGGTCATTTCACCTTCTGTGGCACTTTTTGTCGTACTGTTAAAGCTGTAAACTCCATCTTTGTAATTACAGATATAAGGACTGGCACTGAACCCATATTGATGGCAGCTTTCAGAATCCATACTCTGATTTTTAAAGTTTATAATATCCGGGTCTTGTTTTTCCGGATGATTGACATCCCAGGCACTAATTTGAAATGATTTACCGTCCAGATTTTTGGATGCAGGTTGCGCACAACTGATAAGTCCGATTAGTAAAAGGTTTATTAAAATTTTCATGTAATCTATTTTAATGAATAAGTAATAAATATTGTTTGATTAAATAGGATATTAATTTGCTAATTTGAGTTTGAATCTAGACTAGTTATTTTGTATTTAATTAGATTGAAAGTATGATTCATTGCATGAGCTACTAACCAAAATGCTATCGAATTGATTAATCAACTGACTTTAAAATTTCACGATAGGATTTTCGAACATGTATTTTAAATTCCTTGTACCAGTTTTGCCAGACAGGATTTTTCATGCCCTCGCTCATCATTTCTTCATAGTCTTTTAAACTAGGAAATTCCATTTCCAGAATGAGCCGGTAGGACTCGCCTGTAAAGTCACTTAAGAAGCGGACCTTATCTTTTGGAAACAGGTTTAATTCTCTCGCTGATTGAATAGCAGGAAGAACCGCTTTAAACGTTCCAAATTCAAGTTGAAAAATATCTCTGACGATATACATTGTGTTTGATTTTAAAAATTATGAATGGGTCAAAGTTAAAGTCTTTTTTCAGGTAAGTTTATCCCATAAAATGGTGAATTCACAAATTGGGTTTCTTTTTTGATAGTTTAGAAGCAGCCTCTGTAGCAGAGTGTACTTGCAGTTTTTCATAGATTTTTTTTATATGCGAGCGAACGGTTTCCAGCGTAATAAAGCATTTATCGGCGATCATCTTATAGCTAAAACCCGATGTCAATAAATCAAGTACTTCCTTTTCTCTAGGACTCAAGCCATATTGATCTTCAGGAGGCAGGGTCAGTTTATGAAAAAGTAAAAGTACCTTCCGGGCTATAGAAGGAGTCATTGGGGCACCACCGGCTAATAAATCCCGAATGGCCTCCACTATTTTTTGAGTTGAGGCACTTTTTAATAGGTATCCGGAAGCTCCATAGCAAATAGCATCAAAAATATTATCATTGTCTTCAAATACCGTCAACATCAAGACCAGTAATTGGGGAGATTGTTTTCGAATTCGTTTTAAACCTTCCAGTCCATTCACTCCGGGCATTCCAATATCCATTAAGACCACTTTAGGTTTTAAGACTTCGATTTGTTCTAATACCTCATTGCAGTTTTCAAATGCACCCACAACCTCAAAGTCTTCAACGAGATCTAAGCTTTCCTGAAGGCTTGTCCTCAAAAAAGCATTGTCTTCATAGATCAATAATGGAATTTTCACTATCGGCCAATTTGAGAATAAATATATTCTTTTTTCTGCAAGGGCTCATCCCATAATTATGGGGTAAGTGGAAGAAAGAGTTTAATCTGAGTGCCCCTACCTGATTGGGACGTGATATTTAATTCAGCATGAATATTTTTAGCCCGTTCCCGCATGTTTTTTAATCCGTTTCCGATAGCTTGTTTTCCTGGTTCAAATCCAATGCCGTCATCTTCAATATGAAGTTGAAAACTTTTTTTAGTAAGAATAATGCTTATAGTAGCCTGATGGGCTTTGGAATATTTTGCAAGATTATTTAATGCTTCTTTAAAAATCATCATCAGGTCTTTTCGTAGGCCTAAACCAATTTCTGCCTGAGGATCTGTGATATCAATCTGCAGTGTAAAGGGTATTCCTCCAGCCTCTAAAATTTCGGATGCATATTGCCGCATGCGGCTCAATAATCTATCTGCCTGATCATTTTTCGGTTGAACGGCCCAAATAATTTCATGAATCATTTCAATTGCTTGTTTGGAAGCAGATTGAATGCGTTCTAACAATCGCGTATCCTGATTTTGACTTTTGAATTGATGTTCAAGTAAGTTGCTGTTGAGATGAATGCTGCTTAAGGTGGATCCAATTTCATCATGTAAATCCCTTGCAATTGAATTCCTTAATTGTTGTAATTTATAGATCTGTTTAATTTTGACGGTATAATAGGTGTAAATTAAGCTCCCTATCAAGATCATGCTCAACAAATAAAACCACCAGGTTTTCCAGAAGGGTGGATGAACGATCAGTGTTAATGGATCTTGGACTTCACTCCAAAGTCCATCATTATTGGAAGCTTTAACTTTCAGCACATAACGACCGCCTGGTAAATTAGAATAACTTGCATTTTTTTGATTTCCACAGTAGATCCAATTGGGATCATAGGATTCAAGCTTATAAGCAAATTTATTTTTAGAATGCCCGGTATAGGATAAAGCTGCAAATTCAAATTTGACAATATTCTGCCGGTAATTAATGTGGATAGGTAATAATCGATTTTGCGTTCTTTGTAAAACGAGATCCTGACCATATAAATTGACAGATTGAATCCACACTTTAGGAGGAATCGTATTTTGAATAAATTTTTCAGGATTGCACCAACTTAACATACTATTTGTAGAAAAATACATAGATTGACCCGAGCAGTAGCTGGCGCCATCCATTCGATTAGATGCCAAGCCATCCATCTGCCCGTAATTTCGGATGCTTCCATTGGCGACGTCAAGAACAGCAATTCCCCTGTTTGTAGCCAACCACAAATTGGATTGCCGATCAACTGTAATCGAACTAATATTATTATTGGGCAAACCTTCTGAACTGGTAAATATTTTAAGTCTGTGATTGCCGGGATCCAAACGGGCTAATCCATTTTCTGTAGCAACCCAAATGAAAGATTCAGAATCTTCATACAAATC
>CAYMGR010000183.1:0-4138 GCA_964389985.1 uncultured Saprospiraceae bacterium | reverse complement strand
AAGAACAAATACAAAGATGATCAGGATATCCTAAAAGCCTTACATGAAGGCAGTTTGGATGCCTTTGATCAGATCTATTCTATGTACCGAAATGATTTTATTAAAATTGCTTCCTTTAAATTTAATGCAGTTCCAAAGGAAGACCTGGTTGATGCCTGGCAGGATACATTAATTTCATTTTTCGAACAAATTCGTTCCGGTAAAATTTCAAGTTTGACTTGCAGTCTTCGGAGTTTTCTATTCTTATTGGGTTATCGATATATAATTAAATATAAAAAACATTACTTCAAAGAATTAGCTACTGATATATTGATGGATGAAACCAATGATCAAGTAGCTTCAATTGAATTTGAATGGGATAAACCATTAGCTGAAGAAAATGAAATGCTTCAGGCTTGTATGAAAGTATTACCTGAGCAAACAAAAAAAATGTTGATTTTAAGGTATATAGAGGAAAAATCAATCGAAGAAATTCGTGCTGAATTAAATTACGCTTCAACAAATGCGGTGAGCGTGAGCTTATCCCGTGGTTTGTCTAAGTTACGTGATATATTCACTCAAAAATCAGAAAGAGTTAAATGAATTTCCACGAACAAATAGATCGATATCTGGCCAACGAAATGAATTCTGAGGAAAGATCTTCTTTTGAAAGAGAATTAATTCAAAATGAAGAATTACAAATACAATTAACTGAGCACAGGGAAGCAATTCAAAAGCTAAAAAATTTAGAAAGAGCCTATTTAAAGTTCCGCCTGCAAGCTATTGAAGTGGAGCTTAATCAGGATAAACCCAAAAAAAAGGAATTGAAATTCTATTGGATGATCGTGGTACTTTTGCTTTTATGTGTGGGTTATTTTATATGGAAGCAAAAAAATAAAACAGTTCAATCTGTTTATTCTCCTGCAACGAACCAAACTGAAACAGATTCCAATGTGAATTTATTAAAAAAAGACATCATTCCAAAAGATTCTTTGGTTAATCCAAAATCAGAAAAGAAAGAATCACTCCCACAAAAAAAATCAATTGATAGAGAACAGCTTTTCGCTGCCCATTTTGAACCTTATACTGATGATGATATTGAATACGAAATTAGAGGTAATCGCGAAAAATCTACTTATGAGCTGTTTAAACACTTTTACATCAACCACAAATACGATAAAGCCTTGGCTGTATTTGAAAATTTAGATGCCTCTGATAAAACCAAAGAGCAGGTTCTATTTATAAAAGCTAATATTTTAATGGCTACCAATAAAATAGATGATGCGCTTTCCATTTTATTAAAACTTAAAGGAAATCCTCAATCTGTCTATTCAAATGATCTATCCTGGTATCTTGGTTTGTGTTATATCAAAAAAGGAGAATATTCTAAAGCCAGATTCCAATTAATCCAACTGAAGGGAAGCCATCAATCGAATGCCGAAATGTTATTAAAACTGGTGAAATACTAATTTATCTCGCAATTTAGTATCGTAACCAATCACAAAGTAGCTCCTCCAGGTTAAGAAATTAACCCAATTCTCAATAAATTATTAATTCATTGCTAAGAAATAGGAATTTTCAGGTATTTCCTATAGTGTAATTGAACAAGACGAAAATTTTAACTTAATATGAAAAAAGTAGAATCTTTCATATCGTGTCTCAGATTACTGAGTCAATCTATTGCAGTTCAATCACTTGAACAACTATTTGTCCAAGATTGCTTAAACATTTGCCATAAGGATCTAATTCAAATATGGGATCCTATTAAAGGGTTGAAGTCTTCAAATTGTGAAAATTATAAATAACTTTTATTGCTTTCATTTCACTGGGTGTAAAGCGAATTGACCAAATAAAATCATCTGAAATTTAAATTCCAATTATTAACAAAATAAATTATTTCACAAATTAAACAAAACTTCTCTAACATGAAAAGATTGATTCTTAACCCAATGCTTATTATTGGACTCCTAATTTTATCAAAATTAGCTTCAGGGCAAGTTGCAGGAGATTTTCGCAGTAAACAATCAGGATTATGGTCATCACCCAATACCTGGCAGACTTATGATGGCATTGATTGGATAGATGCTTCAAGCATCCCAGATTGGGAAGATGGGACAATTACTGTTCGGAATCCTCATACGATAACTATAGATAATTCCATTGCATCTGCAGACCAACTAATTATTCAATCCGGTGGTATTTTAGTGCTCACATTTGATGAAGTTTTAAACCTAAACGATGGTCCAGGTGATGATATGATATGCGATGGGCTTTTCTGGCTTCAACGTGGAATCATAAATGGCCCAGGTACCATTCTTATCAATTCAGGTGCAACATTTAAAATGGTCGGGGGTGTTTATAATGGTGCTGGTACCTTAGCAACTAGCCTTACCAACAATGGAACAATAGACTGGAATAATAACACCTGCCCAGGTTGTGGTGGACAAACTTTTGAATTAATATTAACCACCGGAAAAATTATTAATAATAATTTATTCAATATAAATGTAAGTAGTATTGGCAGCAATACTCAGCGTATTACCAATGGCGAAATTATTAATAATGGCACGATTACACACACAAGCACCTCGGTGGTAAATACTTTATATATCACAATAGATAAGATCACAAACAATTCAGGTCAAATTCTAAGTATAGGAAAATCCACAGTAAAAATTGAAGCCGACAATGGAGCAGCCCATTCCGGAATTTATACAAATAATTCTACAGAACCCTTTATTTTCCAAGGTGTAGCTACACAAACTTATGAAAGCGGATCAGATTTCAATGGTACTGGACAGTTTCAATTTCTAAATGGTAGCCATGCTATTAATTCATCCTATCATGCAGCTTCAACAGTAATCAATGGAGCCATAGTAAATTTCAATATGAATTCAATTGACTTAAAATATCTGGCAATTTTTGATGGCGAGTTTGGGGGTTCAGCCACGCGCAATATGATTGGAAATATGTATTGGAATGATGGTATCACAAAATCAAATTCTCCCTTGATTTCAGGCTCAGGTTCAGTAATTATACCAGCAGGTAAATTGCTGGATATGTCTGATGATTTTGGAAGTTTTTATCTTTCAGGTACATTGATAAACAATGGAACGACTAACTGGAATTTAGATGGAGGTGGTGGATCTACAAGCTATTTTGATCTAAACCTTGGGAATTTTATAAATAATGGTACTTTCAATATTTATCGAGGCACCTATAAAGATCAAATAATCCGAAATGGTAGCTTAAATAATACTGGAATCATAAATATTGCTACATCAACTGGCGATGATCTTACAATAAGTGCTACTACTGCAATTTCAAATACAGGTACCATCAATATGATGCATAATAATAGTCAGGAAACTTTCATACTTGGAACACAAACACTAGGTGGAATTTTAAATATTGATAAGGGTTTTCTAAGAACTGAAAATATGAATTTTACTGGAAGCCTACTTAATATGACAAATGGAAGTCAGATAATTTCAAGTAGTACCACTCGATTTAGTTTTACCGGAAGTAATGATAAAGCTTTTACCAGCTCTGGTTTTGCGGTTATACACCGTATGACAATGAATGGAACCGGTAATTTGCATCTCAATAATTATCTTCATACAATTGATTTATCATTGATCAACGGACATATTTATATTCATGATAGTAATTTTGAATTAAATGGCCCTTTAACCGGAACAATTTCTGATAATAATTATGTTATAGTTTCTGGCTTAGGTACATTTAGAAGATATATAAGTACTACGGCAATTCATTCTATTCCAATTGGAACTGAAAATGGTTATTCCCCTGTAGACTTAAAGGTATCTAACAGCAGCTATTTTGGCTGGCATGAAGTATGGTTAAGTGAAAATCTTTACGCTAGTTATGATGCCAACTCGAATGCAACCGGTCCTCAAGTTCCATCCGCGATTGTTAACAGATCCTGGAGAATAAGAAAAGACGCAGCACCAATAAATGTTGATGTCACACTCAAATGGAAGGCAGCTTCTCAAAGCAATTATTTTAATAGTAATTCTTGCCGCTTTGGAACATTTGATTTTGCAACGAATAATTGGTCAACTGGAAACATAGTTACAGGAGGAGCTGGGCCCCTGTATAGTGTTCAAAAATCAGCCATTACTTCATTGACAGGAAC
>CAYMGR010000182.1:0-4233 GCA_964389985.1 uncultured Saprospiraceae bacterium | reverse complement strand
GGATTTTGTTCGTACAATGCCGATAAATCCAAAATGGCATACAATTATGTCTTCCGTGAATTCCGTACCTGGAAACGCTACCGCGGGGGACAAGCTGATGACATCCGGATTTTTGATTTTCAGACCAAGCAAAGCACCAAAATATCAGACAATAATGCACAGGATATTATCCCGATGTGGATCGGCAATAAAATTTATTACCTCTCAGACAGAGATGCTCGTATGAATTTATTTTGCTATGATCTCAATACCAAGCAAACAAAAAAAATAACTGACTTTAAAGACTTTGATTGCAAATTTCCATCCTCCAATGGAAATTGGATCGTTTTTGAAAATGGAGGCTTCATTTATAAATTAAATGCAAGTACAGATAAATATGAAAAAGTAAATATTAGCCTACAAGAAGATTTTGCATCGGGCAGAAATAAATATGTCAATGCAAAGGATTATATCGAAAATTGGGATATTGGTCCGGATGGTAATCGGGCATTATTTTGTGCCAGAGGCGATGTGTTTACCATACCTGCAAAAAATGGAGCTGTCCGCAATCTGACCAAATCTTCCGCTGCTCACGATCGCGATGCAGCTTGGTCACCAAATGGAAAATATATCGCCTACATCAGCGATGCAAGCGGTGAAGATGAAATCTATCTGTTACAGGCAGATGGAACCATGCCTGCAGTTCAAATGACAAAAAATGGCGACAACTACAAATATGGAATTCGATGGTCTCCTGATAGTAAAATGATTTTGTTTAGTGATCGCAAACAACGTTTATACAGTGTAGATGCAATGAGTAAAGAACTTATTCAGATACAAGCCAACGAATATTTTGAAATCCGGGATTACAATTGGTCACCGGACAGCAAATTTGTTTGCTATACCAATCCGGAAGGAAAAAATAATTCAACCATTCATATTTTTTCTATGGCTGACAAAAAGAGTTATGCAGTCACAGAAACTTGGTTTCAATCTTACGCTCCGGTTTTTAGTCCGGATGGCAAATACCTCTACTTTGTATCCGAGCGCAGTTTCAACCCCAGTTACAATAATGTTGAATGGAATTATGCGTATTTTGATTTGGCAAAAATTTATTGCATTCCACTTCGTAAGGATGTAAAAAATCCATTCGAACCCAAATCGGATGAGGTGATGGTTAAAGATTCAACCGGAAAGAAAGAAGATGCCAAATCAAGTAAATCAGATAGCACTAAAAAAGATGTCACTGCAAATAAAATTGATTTTGATGGCATAACAGAACGAGTCCTTGAAATTCCGGGTAGTCCCGGAAATTATTTTGGATTGGAAACAGGCAACGATAAACTCTTCTATTTCCGTTCTTCACAACGAGATAGGATGAA
Source organism: uncultured Saprospiraceae bacterium (assembly GCA_964389985.1). Taxonomy (GTDB): domain Bacteria; phylum Bacteroidota; class Bacteroidia; order Chitinophagales; family Saprospiraceae; genus Vicinibacter. The sequence continues at coordinate 2,872 of CAYMGR010000182.1, read as the reverse complement.
GTGGTTTGTGTACGATTTAAATTCTCAAAAGGAAACTGAATTAGGTACCGATGTCAATGGATTTTCTTTTGCTGCGGATGGTAAAAAAGTAATGGTTGCCGCGAATAGAAATTTTTATATCATCGATATTCCATCTGCTAAACCCAATCTGGAAAATCCATTAAATCTGGAAGACATGAAAATGTGGGTAGACCGCAGCGCAGAGTGGAATCAGATTTATAATGAATGTTGGAGACAAATGCGCGATTTTGTTTATGACCCCAACCTTCATGGAGTTGATTGGAAACAACTAAAAGCAAACTATGCTCAGTTGTTGCCCTATGTAAATAATCGCACTGATCTGAGCTATATCATTGGAGAATTGATTGGAGAATTAAATCTTGGTCACTCGTATGTGGGAGGTGGAGATTATCCAAAAGCAGATCGGATACCCATGGGATTGTTGGGTGCTGAAGTGATCAAAGATGCTTCCGGATATATTAAAATTAATAGAATCCTGAAAGGTGAAAATTGGGATAAGAATAATCGTTCGCCATTAACGGAAAATGGAGTAAATGTTAAGGAAGGTGATTTTATTTTAGCTGTTGATGGAAATTCAACTAAAAATGTTTCAGATTTTTATCAGTTGTTGGTCGGTACTGCCGGCAAACAAGTTCGATTAAGAGTCAATTCAAAAGCCAATGAAACCGGTTCGAGGGAAGTCACTGTGATTCCAATTGCAGATGAGCAAAAATTATATTATTACAGCTGGGTACAAAAAAACATTTCTAAAGTTACAGCGGCTACCAATGGAAGAGTAGGTTATTTGCACATACCCAATATGGGATCAGAAGGATTAAATGAATTTGTAAAATACTATTATGCACAATTAAATAAAGAAGCCTTAATCGTAGACGATCGGGGCAATGGAGGAGGAAATGTATCTCCACATATTATCGAACGATTGCGCAGGGAGCCGGTACAGGTAACAGTAAGCCGGAATGGCAAACCTAGTTTTGAACCGGCTGAACAAATCATCGGTCCAAAAATCGCATTGATTGATGAGTATTCTGCAAGCGATGGCGACATCTTTGCGTATCGATTCAGAAAACATAAACTAGGAACAATAATCGGCAAGAGAAGCTGGGGTGGTGTGGTAGGAATTCGCGGAAGTTTACCCATTGTTGACGGAGGATTCTTAAACAGGCCTGAGTTTTCGAGATATGATGTAAATGGCACCCAATGGGAAATTGAGGGCCATGGCGTAGATCCGGATATCGTCGTAGAAAATGATCCATACAAAGCATTTATGGGAGAAGATCAACAATTGGATAAAGCCATCGAATTGATAAAAGAACAAATGAAAGGCAAATCCTATCTGGAGCCTGCACCACCGCCATATCCGAAGAAATAAACTCTGTGAAAAGAAATGAAACCCCTGGCCAATTTAAAATGGTTGGGGGTTTATCATTCATGGCTTGGAATATTGAAAAAATCATTGGTAGGCTACGAACTGGAAATTTTAGTCCTTTAATCTGCCCACTTGGTCGGTGATTTAGCATTCAATATCTATTAACGTTCTAATGTTCCATCCAACCGAAACTAATTCCCATGATTACTGGTTTTCTTGTTGAATGATCTCTCAAATTATTAAATGCTTATGAACTCATTTTCACCTAAATTTTATTCTTTTTGTTTAAGCCTGATTTTTGTAATTCTTGGCATCTACCAAGGAAATAGTCAGTTAATGCGTCCACCCAGTGGGCCTCCGCCGGAAGGAAAAATTCAGGGAGAGCTGCTGGATAGCATCAGTAAAAAACCACTTGCATTTGCAAATATTGTCATTCAGGAAGCATTAGAAAAAAAAGATGTAGACGGCGGATTAACAGACGATGATGGAAAGTTTAAAATCAAGGAATTAAAAAATGCAAAATACAATGTCATTGCAAGCTATTTGGGATACCAAACTAAAATCATGGGTCCTTATAAAATCAACAAAGACATTCAAGAATATAATTTAGGTAAGATATACCTGGCTCCTACGATGACTAATTTAGAAGAAGTTACAGTAACAGGAACCAAAGATTTGATTGAAAATAAAATTGACCGCCTGGTTTACAATGCTGAAAAGGATGTCACTTCAAAAGGCGGTACGGCTGCCGATGTGTTGCGAAGGACTCCATTGCTGACGGTAGATTTAGAAGGCAACCTGTCTATGCGGGGGAGTAGTAACATTCGGGTTTTGATTAATGGCAAGCCATCAACAATTATGTCCAGTAGTGTTGCCGATGCATTAAAAATGATTCCAGCTGATATTATTGAGAAAGTGGAAGTGATTACACAGCCTGGTGCTAAATACGATGCAGAAGGAACCGGCGGTATTGTCAACATCGTAACCAAGACGAAAAAAATTCAGGGAACAAGTGGATCTATTTACACCAGTGCAGGAACCAAAAGCAGCAGTCTGGGTACTAATTTAACCGTGCGTGCAGGTGAAGTGGGATACAATGCCAATGTTGGTGGATTTTTCTGGAGAGGAAAAGGAGATCAACACATTGACCGGGAAAATCTTTTGATCAACGACAACCCTTACTTTTTGCAAACCGGATCATCAAAAAATTATGGAGGTGGTTTGTATGGACAAATAGGAGCTGACTGGGATTTGAATTCTAAAAACAGCTTCAATCTTACAACCCGATTTCCCATAAATTTATTTCACAATGACAATGATTTGACAACCTATCAGGGAGATACACTGGGTTCCTTGCCATTTGCTTTCAGAAGGGTTAGCGAGGCATTAAACAGAAATATTGGTACAGATATCAATCTGGATTATAAGCGTAGCTATGGAAAAGAGACTGAACGCGAGTTTGGTATGTCTGCACAATATTCA
>CAYMGR010000181.1:0-4263 GCA_964389985.1 uncultured Saprospiraceae bacterium | reverse complement strand
CCAGCATTCATTTTTTTCTGATTTGGTTATAGATTTTCCGTTTTGAATATAAAAATTATATTTTTTCTCCGGTTCTTTGCTAAAAATTAAGTCATTAATTATGAAATACGCTTTCCTAACAATAGTTTTCGTCTCGTTTTTAAACATTTCATTCACTCAAGATAGAGTGTTTGCAAGGACTTATCAATCTACTGTTTTAGCCAAAGGTGGTTTTGACCTGGAATATTGGTCAACCTTACGAACTGGAAAAGTAGGCACCCACAGCCCTTATGCGTTTGGAAGACATTTAGACAACCGACTAGAACTCGAATTTGGTTTGGGAAAAAATATCCAAACCGCATTTTACTGGAATACACATAACTTTAAATACGCCTTACAGGACAGCAATGCAAATGATTTATCCATCCAAACAAAAATAGAAACTTCGTTTAGTAATGAATGGAAATTCAAACTTTCTGATCCCGTCGCAAGTAAAATAGGTTCTGCATTATATTTTGAGCTGACTGCCGGTACCGATTTCTATGAAATCGAAGGAAAATTAATTCTAGATAAACGCATCCACAATGAACTTTTCGCATTCAATTTGGTCGGTGAATATGAATTAGAAACCGAGTTAGAAAAGGAAGGGAATAAAATAGAAAGAGAATTAGAATGGGAAGCTCCTGTTGAACTTGATTTTGCATATATGCACTTTTTTAAACCCACTTTTGGACTTGGATTGGAAATCAGAAATCATAATGAAATTACAAAGGATGACGGTTGGGAACACAGCGTACTTTTTGCCGGCCCTAGCTTATATTTTAATCAAGGTAATTTCTGGGGTGTTCTTAATATTATGCCACAAATCATCAATTTATATAAAACCGATTCTGCACCAGGAAGTCGGGACTATCGTGAGCATGAAGCTTTAGAAACACGTCTGTTAATTGGATACAGTTTTTAGTGAAGAAAATCATCGTAATCGGATTATTTGGTGTAGCTTACTTTTTATTAAGCTGCAGCCCATTACTCTATATTCCTCAGTCTGTTAATGCAGAGGAACAAGAGAAACTATTATCAGGGCGAAAACTTTACGTTAAACATTGTAGTAGCTGTCATAATCTTTATCTTCCGCAATATTTTCCTGCTGAAAAATGGAAAATGAACTTAAATGAAATGCAGGAACGAGCTAAAATTTCAGAACTAGAAAAACAGTTAATCCTTCAATATTTGACTTCGCATCCTTAAAATTGTACCATTTCCGTCGTTGCTTCAATTACTATCATGCTGGTATCTGCTTTCCATGACTCATTCTTCTGTTTTACAAGATTCAAGTCGTCAAAATAAAAACATCGTCTTGGTATGGGTTGGACCAGGATCTTGCTTCAGTCATATAATGGATAGGAAATAGACCGTTATTATTTTATAAAAATAATGGAATGAAATTAAAGTTGAAAATCTAAAGGATTCCATTTAAATTGCTTTAAATTTATAATAGTAAATAGTTTATAATTAATTATTTAAATATCCCTGAGATCAACAACTACAAAATCAAACTATATGAATGTGCTTGTTGCGTTTGGCAAAATTTAATCTTTATAGCTTCTCTAAAATGAATTCAAGAAAGTCAGGCATCACGATTCAAATTTTATCCGACCATGCTTAGAGGCTTATCTTCTGTTGAGGCGAATAGAATTTTAAACAAGTCTGGCTATAATGAATTGCCAACATCAAAGTCCAAAAATATTTGGCTGATTGCATTCGAAGTACTAAAAGAACCCATGTTTCTTTTATTGATAAGTTGCGGAATTCTTTATATGGTTTTAGGGGATTATAAAGAAGGGAGTATCCTATTATCTACCATTTTTATAATCATCTTTATTACTTTTTATCAGTATCAAAAGACAGAAAAGGCACTGCAGGCACTTAAAAACCTTTCTGCACCAAGAGCATTGGTCCTTCGCGATGGAAAAGAAATAAGAATACCTGGAAGAGAGCTTGTTCGAAACGACGTAATCCTGGTTCATGAAGGGGATCGAATTCCTGCCGATGCTATATTGCTTGAATCTTCGAATCTTTCTATTGATGAATCCCTTTTAACCGGGGAATCTGTCCCTGTAATGAAATCAACACAAGCTGACTTGACCACTACACACAATCTGGTTTTTAGCGGCACGCTGGTTGTGCAAGGAAAAGGACTTGCAGAAGTAATAGCCACTGGATGTGATACGCAGTTTGGGAAGATCGGCAACTCGTTATTGAATATTCCACAAGAGAACACCAGATTGCAAAAAGAAATGAAACTGCTTATAAGAAACTTATTTATAATCGGTGTTTTTATCAGTGTTGGGGTTGCTGTTGCTTTTTATCTTACCAGAGGAAACCTGATTCAAGCCTTATTAAACGGACTTGCATCCGCCATGGCTATTTTACCGGAAGAATTCCCTGTTGTACTGACTATTTTTTTGGCATTAGGTGCCTGGCGATTATCAAAAAAAAATGTATTATCCAGAAAACCTTCTGCTATTGAAACACTGGGTTCAGCAACCGTTTTGTGCAGTGATAAAACAGGAACCATCACTCAAAATAATATGGAACTTGTGGCAATGTATTGTTGCAATGAACTTTTTGCTAAAAATACTTTTAAAGATAAACAATTAGAAAGCTTGATCTCAAGTGCATTCTATGCATCACAGACAAATCCCATCGACCCGATGGAAAAAGCCATCATAAATTCATATTTAGAAATAAAAAATGGAAAGATTGAAAAGGATATTTTAATTAAAGAATATCCCTTAAGTAAAGAATTATTTGCTACGACCAGAGTTACTCAGTTAAGCTCCGATAATAATTATCAGGTATGTTGTAAAGGAGCACCCGAAGCCATTTTTTCATTATGTAAGATGAGTCGAGATGAAACAGCCGGTCAATTGCAAGCAGCAATGAATTTGGCCCAAAAAGGATATAGGGTTTTAGGAGTAGCTAAAGCATTCTTTCCAAATAAATCCTTGCCCGGGTCCCAAAATGAATTTGATTTTGTGTATCAGGGATTAATTGGATTTGAAGATCCCATCAGACCTGAAGTACCCCATGCAATTAATGAGTGTAACGAAGCTGGAATTAAAGTAATCATGATTACAGGTGATTTTCCTGCCACAGCTTTAAATATAGCGCAGCAAATCGGAATGAATGCCAAAGGGATACTTACCGGTGAAGACTTGACAAACATGTCCGATGAGGAATTAAGGAAAAGAATTCCTCAACTAAATGTTTTTGCCCGTGTAATCCCGGAACAGAAATTACGCATCGTTTCAGCATTAAAGGCAAACAAAGAAATAGTAGCAATGACCGGTGATGGAGTCAATGATGCACCCGCATTAAAAGCTGCACAAATCGGAATCGCTATGGGCGTGAAAGGCACTGATGTGGCCAGAGAAGTATCTTCACTCGTTTTACTGGATGACAATTTTGCATCAATTGTTGCTGCCATCCGCTCGGGTAGAAAAATATTCGACAATTTGCAAAAAGCCATGTCTTATATCATTGCGATTCATATTCCCATTATTGGACTTGCGCTTCTTCCAGCTTTTTTTCCAAGTTTTCCATTGTTATTAATGCCCATTCATATCGTTTTTATGGAACTGATCATAGACCCTGTTTGTTCTGTGGCTTTTGAAACGGAACAGGAAGAAAAAGGAATCATGAAACGGCTTCCCAGAAATCCAAATGAGAAATTTTTCGGTGGTCGCAAAATATTGTTCAGTGCCTTAGAAGGTATTCTCCTGCTGGCAATGGTAATTATCATTTATTTTATGTCTATAAAGGAAGGACACAACGAAGGAGAAATTCGTGCGATTGCATTTTCCGCACTCATCATCGGCAATGTCTTTTTAATACTTAGTTCCCTTTCCAAAACCCGGAATGTGCTGGCTGTGCTTAGAGAAAAAAATCTAACAATATTGCTGATCCTATTCACTTCAATCGCATTACTCCTTCTTACTATCTCTATTCCTTGGCTGCAAACAATTTTTAGTTTCCGGTTTCCTGGATTTCTACACTTTGCTTCATCGCTTAGCGGAGCGTTTGCTATACTCTTTTGCCTTGAAACCGTAAAATATTTCAGAAATCTTAATAAGATTTAATTTTGTTCTGTCTTCATAAACCGAATCCAATTGTCAAAGCATTGAGCCGCCTGCTTCTTTTTCTATCCATTTGGAATGGTAGTATTCCTATTGGAGCAATGTTAAAAATTTAGTTCCGTTTAGAATAAACTTAAATAAATTA
>CAYMGR010000180.1:0-4268 GCA_964389985.1 uncultured Saprospiraceae bacterium | reverse complement strand
CCTTCAATAAAATGAGCTTTTGTGTATTCAAATCAAGCTGGGCTTGTAAAAAATCAAGTTTTGATGTTGAACCTAATTTAAATTTCGCTTCTGCTATTTTAAGCCGTTCCTCATTGATTTTGATCAACTCATTTGTAGCTCCTATCAGCTCCTGTTGTCTCAACACATTATAATAGGCTCCACTAACACTTTGGATCGTCTGTTCAATTTCTATTTTTAAATTTAAGGATGCCTGAGCTTCCAATTCATTTAATTTTTCTTTGGTGGCAAACATTTTAAAGCCATCAAACAGTGTCCAGTTTAATGCCAATTCACTATTCACATAACTTGAAACGGCTCCGGAACGATCGACTTTTGAACCGGTACTAAATTCTTGCTCGGTATTTGTGTTGCTTCTACTTGCTGACGCATTGAGTTGAAGCGTTGGTAAAAAGCCCGCATTACCCCTGGTATTATTGCTAGTGGAAATTTGCGTTTCCACTTTGGCAAGGCGAATTGAATAATTATTTTTTAAAGCTATTTCTATTGCTTCAGACAAGCTTAAAGGCGCTTGTGCATTAGCTAGTGCTGTATAAGCTATAAACAAAATGAGTTTATGATAAAACGTCCTCATGTTGAATTTTTTTCAAATCTTTAGATAAGTATGAATAAATACCCGGTATAACAAATAATGTTAGGATCAATGAAAACATCAACCCTCCAATTACTACGATCCCCATTCCCATTCGGCTCACCGAACCGGCTCCCAGAGCCAATGCGATGGGCAATGCACCTAATGCCGTTGCGATACTGGTCATTAATATAGGCCTCAATCGAGCTGATGCCGCAGCTTCTATGGCTTCTTTTACTGACAGTCCTTTTTCTTTCAATTGATTTGCAAATTCAACAATTAGAATTCCATTTTTCGTAACTAATCCGACCAACATAATAATTCCAATTTGGCTAAAAATATTAAGCGTCTGATTAAAATACCATAAAGACAGAACGGCGCCCGCTAAAGCCAATGGAACTGTAATCATGATGATAAAAGGATCTACAAAACTTTCAAATTGAGCTGCAAGAATCAAATAAATTAAAAGCAAAGCCAATAAAAATGCAAATACGATATTGGATGAACTTTCCGAATAATCTCTTGATGCCCCCGTCAATGCGGTTGAAAAGCTTTCATCTAAATTAGCATCTGCAATTTTTTGCATTTCCTGAATCCCATCCCCAATTGTTTTCCCTGGTGCTAAACCTGCAGAAACGGTTGCTGATTTAAAACGGTTATAATGATATAACTGAGGTGGGTTACTTTGCTCAACTAAATTGACTACATTATCTAATTGGACTAATACCCCTTTATTGTTTTTTACATAAATCGATAATAAGTCTAATGGTTCATCCCGGTTTGTTCTTGCAAATTGGCCAATGACCTGATACTGCTTTCCATTTAGATTGAAGTAATTTAAACGCTGGCCACTTAAGGCCAATTGAAGTGTTTGAGCTATGTCTGAAACAGACAAACCTAAATTCTTAGCTTTTTCTCTATCTATGGTTAAGTTTAATTCAGGCTTATTAAATTTTAAATTACAATCGACGGATTGAAATACTGAACTTTTGTTTGCCTCCTCTAAAAATTTTGGCAGAACTTCTTTTAATTTTTCAAAATTAGGAGCCTGCAAAACAAACTGAACAGGTAAACCTACCCCAGCTCCACCACCACTTGAAGAAATCGTTTGTTGTTGAATTACAAATGTTTTAGCTTCCGGATATTTTCGGGTAATTTTTGAAATATAATTTGCAATTTCTTGCTGGCTCCTGTTTCTCTCTTCCGGATTCACCAAAACAATCCGCACAAATCCAGTATTCACAGCACCTGAACCGGCAAAACCAGGAGCCGTTACAGTTAAACATATCCGGGCTTCAGGAACCGAATCACCAATAAACGTTGCGAGTTTATCCATAAACTTATCGGTGTATTCAAAGGACGATCCTTCAGGGCCGGTGACAACCAATCGCATCCAATTTCGGTCTTCGAGGGGTGCCAATTCGGAAGGAAGTAATCTTCCGACATAAAAGATAATCCCCATGGCACATGCAATGATAATAAGGGACCACCACCGAACGTTTAAAAAGTTTTTTAAGCGATTTTCATAACCCGTAGTCATTTTTTCAAAAAAGGGTTCGCTCCAAAGATAAAATTTACTTTTTTTATGTGGGTCTTTGCGGACCATATAAGCATTCAACATGGGTGTTAGAGAAAGAGATACAAATGCAGATATTAAAACAGCACCCGCTAAAACAATACCAAACTCCCGAAATAACCGTCCAACAAATCCTTGTAAAAAAATAACAGGTAAAAAAACAGCCGCCAATGTCAGTGAGGTGGAAATGACAGCAAAAAAGATTTCGTTTGAACCTTTAATTGCCGCATCAACTGGTTTCATGCCCTGCTCTATTTTCTTGAAAATATTTTCAGTCACTACGATTCCATCATCTACTACTAATCCGGTAGCCAATACGATTGCTAATAAGGTCAATACATTGATCGAAAATCCCATGACAAACAAAATAAAAAATGCACCAATCAAAGAAACAGGAATATCTATCAAGGGCCTAAATGCAACTAACCAATCACGAAAGAATAAATAAATAATTATTATTACGAGCAAAATGGCTATCAATAAAGTCTCTTGAACTTCTGTTACAGAAAGTTTAATAAACCTCGTATTATCTACCGATACATCTACTTTGTAGTCATTAGGTAGATCCTTCTTGATACTTTCAAATCGTTTATAGAATTCATCTGCTATCTCTAAATAGTTGGCACCCGGTTGTGGAACGATTCCTAAACCAATCATGGATGCCCCAAATTGCTTTAACAGGGTCTCCTCATTTTCCGGACCTAAAGCAGCATAACCAACATCTTTTAATTGGACCACTTTATCCCCCTCTGCACGAATAATTAAATTATTAAAACTTTCTTCATTAGTAAATCTACCTTTCGTATTGACAGTCAATTCAGTGGAATTACCTGAAATTTTCCCGGTTGGTAAATCAATATTTTCTCTATCTAATGCTTCTTTCACATCGAGAGGGGTCAACCCGTAAGCGGCTAGTTTTGTTGGATCCATCCAAAGACGCATCGAATATTTCTTTTGTCCCCATATTTGAACCGTACTAACCCCTTCAATTGTTTGCAAACGCTCTGCAATAACATTTTCAGCAAAATCGCTAACCTCTAATGGATTTTTTGTATCTGATTGAAGGGTGATAGCAATAATTGCATCTGAATTAGCATCTGATTTAGTAACGGTAGGAAGACCATCTAGATCTTGGGGTAATTGGCGCACAGCCTGGGATACTTTATCTCTTACATCATTTGCAGCAGCTTCCAGATTGGCATCCAAATTAAACTCAACGGTGATCTGACTGTTTCCCTGATTACTGGAAGAAGAGATTGATCGAATGCCTTCAATTCCATTGATCGCCTTTTCTAAAGGCTCTGTAATTTGTGATTCAATAACTTCAGCATTGGCACCTGTATAACTGGTGCGCACCGTTATAATTGGCGGATCAATAGAAGGATATTCGCGAACACCTAAAAAATGATATCCTATGATTCCAAATAGCACGATTAATATGCTCATAACCCAAGCTAAAACAGGGCGTTTGATGCTAATGGAAGATAAACTCATTTTGTAATGATTTTGCTTGGTAAAATTACTATTTACTGATAATGGTTAAAGACGCGTCATTTTTCAATTGCATCATTCCGGTAGTGACGACTGTATCTCCGGCTTCTATCCCTGAAATAATCTGAATTTGCTTTTCATTTCGAATGCCTGTTTCTACAAGCGCTTCCTTTGCTTTTCCACTCTTATAGAGAAACACTTTTTTCCCTTTAAAAATGGGTATCACCGCTTCTGTCGGAATCATAATTGCCTGATCTAATTGATTTAGAGTATATTTAATTTTTACAAACGAACCCGGAAATAAATCGCCTTTATTTTCAGCTAAGGCTCTCATTTGGATGGTGCGGGTTGAAGGATCAATCTTGGGTTCAATTGCAAAAATAGTAGCCTGGTACTCCTTTTTGTTCTCCGCAACCGTAAATCGTATTTTATCGATTTTACGAATTTGGTTTCCGTACTTTTCAGGTAAAGAAAATTCAATCTTTACAGGATTTAATTGTTGAATACTGGCAATTTTCGTAGAATTTGTAATATAACTTCCTTCACTAATATACTTGAGGCCAATCACCCCATTAAAAGGAGCCCGAATTT
>CAYMGR010000179.1:0-4297 GCA_964389985.1 uncultured Saprospiraceae bacterium | reverse complement strand
ATCATAATAGCTGGCTAGTCCTTCGCCAAAACTTTGCAAGTCAGAATCCAGAGAGATGACAAAAATTTCACTGAGTGCTAAAGCCATCCGTTGTCGGAGTTTATCTGGATTATTTTGGTGCATGGTCCACCAGGCATATTGAAAATGATACCAGTTTGGACTTAAAGCAATATTACTCGAATCCCCACCGGTTGAAAAATGCCAATCCAATACTTCTTTGTGAATGGCTCTGGTCTCTTTCAAAAACGGAGTGGCGGGAAGTTTAATTTGTTGATCAATCCAATCAGAAAAATCCATTCCTGCTACATTTCGGATGTCACTATAACCAGATCCCATTCCGGATTGATATAAAAAACGGCTGGCATTTATAAGATCAAAAAGCATCCCTTGGCCATTTAAGGTGGCACTTGGTGGACAACTGTCTTTGCGATTTTTTGGCTTCCAACTATCGCTGGAATAGGCTTTGATGGAATGTTTGCTATCAGCGCCTAAAATCACTTTTTGACCGGTAACAGGCAGATGGAATAACAAACCACATAAAATCAAGAATGTAAAATTGGTTTTCATCATTTGAATTTCGGATGTTGATGCTCCAAAATTAAAGCGATCGATGTACGATTCCTATTATTTTGTCCGATTTTGATAAAAAATCAGGGTTTACCCTGACTCCGGATCAGGGTAAACCCTGATTTTTTAGTTAAAATAGAGAAATTTGAAACTATTTCTTAATATCAATCGTTACACTAAAACACCCATTTTCAATTTCCGAATCAGCTTTCTGCTGGATATTCGTAGGATAAAAAATAAGTTCACAATTACAATAATGCTTTTTTATGTGTACAGCTACCTTAAAGCATGTCATCTTAAAAACCAAAGCCCACTTTAATCCATACCGGATGAGGCCTGGGGCGGGTAAGGCTGCGTGGAATGCGCAGCTGCGTTGTTATTTATAGCAAGCAGTTCATATTTACTGTTCGGTTGAATGTGATGTTGTTTGTTCAAGATACAACTCTTTCAGCCGATTCCTCACAGCCATTTCTTTATTGCATTTTAGAAATCCAAAGAATGCACATTGATGTAAATCAATGGTAAAGGATAATTTTTATTAATTTTTTAAATAAAGTAAAATGAAAAAGTATTTATTAAACTATTTGAGTTTAAAAAGGTCACTATTTGTTCTGATTTGCTTTCTAATTTCAACAGCGTATTTAATTGCTCAAAATCCAAATTGCAATCTGTATGGAGCAACATATAACATTGGAGTTTCATATACGGATTGTGCCAATGCCCATATTGATGATCCTGTTGTAAATGATTTTGATGCGGCATGTGAGAATATTATTTTAGATGTAGAATTACAATGGGCTAGCTATGATCTTCAGGAGCCAGTATTTGTACAAATCCTGATTGAAAAATCAAATCGGTGTCCATTGAAGGTAATTGATTTGGGCTTATTTACTGATAATTCTACCAATGATTATTTTATTTTTGATGCCATTGTAACGTTGGATGAGAATAATCCCATTGAGACCTTCAGCTTGATTCTACAAGAATTAGCAGGTTGTAACGGAATTATAAACGTAGTTCCACATGATAAGTTAGAGTCGCAATCAAGCTATTTTGAATATCCCCCATTAAAAACCGGTAATTATTCAGGCGCAATCCTATCAGGATCTTTAGAAGATGCGATTTCAAACCTTTTTATGGTAAGTTCAGCTAATTCCTACACTAATGTCCAGGAGTTTGCAGTTGGAAATTTATTGGAAGTAGATGTAGCTTCTTATTGTTTTTTAGGTTCTTGGAATATTGGTGGCAATCCAGACAATTCCTATGCGCACATTACCATGTCTCCAGGAGCAGAAATTGTGGTAAAGGAAGGCAGTACCCTTACCTTAAAAAATGAATTGGTAACTTGCTGTTTTGCAAATAATGACAGGTGGAAATCAATTACAGTTGAGAATGGGGCAACTCTGATTGCAATAAATACTACGTTTGACAATGGACATTATGCAATAAATGCATTGCCTGGGTCCACAATTATTGTATCAGATTGCTATTTTAAGGATGCTTATGTAGGTATTTTTGGTGGATCAGGTGGAGGGCCAATATTTGTAAGTGTTTCAGGTAAGTCCAGTTTTACTTTTGACGGTAGCTTTAATTCAAGCTATTCTAATGAGCCCAGTCTGGAAGGTGCAAAGACTTTAGCGGGAATAAAATTGGAGGAATGTTCTAGTGTGTTCGTTTCAAATATTGGCAATAATGTGGTTCAATTTAACAATCTGCAATACGGGATTTTGCTCAAAAACTCTAATTTAAGAGCGACTAAACCAGTATTCAGTAATATGACATCCGGCATCTCGCAATTTGGATTTTGGGGAGCTGGAGTTGCTATTGCATCCAGGAGCGATCTTCAAAATAACAGTATAATTGTAAAAGGATTTGGAAAGAATAGTATTGCAAACTTTAACAATTTGACTTATGGAATCGTTAATAGAGGGAATAAGCTAGATTTTACGGATAATAAAATGACCAATATATATACCTGCATTGATCATAAAGATACTCGGCAGGCCGTGTCAATCAAATCAAATTGGATGGAGCCTTATCACATCGGTTTGGATTTGGCATTTAATACAGGTGCCACTGACGGAGAGATTCAGGAAAATGACCTAATTGTTAAAACGTATAATGATGCAATCGGCATTAATATGCAGATGGACCGTAAAGATTGGAAAATCAAGCAGAATTTAATTGAATCGGAAGAAGGACTATTTGGATTTTTACGAACAGGAAGCTTGTTTGGATCCATCCATGAAAATACCTTCCATATGAAATCAAGCGTTGCAAATTATTACAGTGGATTAAAAAATGAGGCAGCCGGTTCGGTCAACATTTTTTGCAATGATTTTAATGCAGATAATTCGAGTACAGAGGCCTATGGTATGTTGAATGCCATGGCACCCACGCTGTATCTAACCTGTAACAGTTTTGATAATTTTCGTTTTTCGTCGGGTTTTGTAAATGGAAACCTCAATACCAAATTGCGCAACACCTCATATACCAATGGTTACTCCGGTTTGGTACTAGGGAATCAAAGCAATCAGATAGGTATTATTGGCGACCAGGCTCATCATGGCAATACCTTCAACGGGGGATACAGTAGTTACGATGCAAAATGTTGGGGTGGTGCAAATATTGCAGGGCTATCAGAATTTTTAGTTAATACTTTGGAAAATGTGGATTTTATGCCGGATAATCCTGACCCAGCTTCAGATTGGTTTCTTACGGATGGCGGCACATCGAGTATTTCATGTACCACCACTTGTTCAAATGGCATAGGCAGATCTCCGCGATCAGTCGGTTCCACGGATACTGAAGTAAGAATACTCGAAAATCCGTTATCATTTGAAGAAGATAGCTTAGATCAAAATTGGAATTTAAAGTTTCAGATTTATGAATTGATAAAAAATGGAGAAATCATTCCGGGAATGAATTCCCTACTCAATGCTTTATTGAATAATTTTGATCAGGATGAAGAGGGGGACATCGCAACTCTGGAAGCAGTACTTCGAAATTTAGACAGTTTGATTTATCAGAGTAATGAGGAAGTGCTAAGTCTTTATGAAGCAGTTCAAATTAGTCAAAGTATTTTAGATACCTTATTGTCCAATCATATAGAAAATTTTGAATCCATATCACATCAGAAAGATTCCCTTCTGAATGAGATTGATTCATTGCAATCACTCATCATTACGAGTAGATTGAATCTGGATACTTTGATTCAGGAGGAACTGGAACTATTGTACACATCATTTCCGGAAGAAAGTGAAAGCACCATTCTGCCAAAGCAAAATTTGATAAGGGTCCATTTTCTCGAGCTTAAATACCTAAATGGAATCAATTTAGACAGCACGGAACTGGAAGAATTGATGGTAATGGCAGAAACTTGCCCTAGCCAGAGTGGCAAAGCGAGTTATTTGGCATCTGCATTATTGCATAGAATCTTAGGCGTGAGATTAAGTCCTGACCTGGCCTGCGAAGGCAACGCCCAGGCATTGACAGCAGTGATTAAAAAAGCAATAATTACAGTGAGTCCCAATCCAGGAAAAGGCAAATTTTTGGTAAACTGGAAATTAAGCTCTGGAATAATGAAATCAAAATTTTTATTTAGAGATCTGAATGGTAAAATTTTATTGGAAACTAAACTAGTCGAGACTGGAATTGGTGAAGACACTTTTGATGTATCAGAATGGCCAAAGGGAATTTATTTTATTGAATTACGGGATGAATTTAATCA
>CAYMGR010000178.1:0-4314 GCA_964389985.1 uncultured Saprospiraceae bacterium | reverse complement strand
CTCTGTTTATGAAAAGAGAGACTGCAGGAGGTAAGCTATTCGCTTGAAGATCACTTTCGCTGGTGAACGTGTCAGACAAAGGTGGTACAGCAACAACCTGTTCGAATGACAGGGATAATCGTTCGCGGCTGGTTACCATAATTTTAATATGAGGCGCGGCATACAATAAGTCGTCAATGATCGATGCGGCTTCTGTGATTTGTTCAAAGTTGTCCAGCACTAAGAGCAAGTTTTTATCCTGTAAGAAAAATTTCAAACTTTCTAAAGTATTCCCTGCGGATACTTTAATGCCCAGGTTGTAACAGATCGTTTCAGCTGCAAGTAATGGATCTCTTAGCGGAGCTAAGGCAATAAAAGCAATCCCATCTTTAAATGATTTTTCAGCGTTTCGTGCACTTTCTATGGCTAATCGGGTTTTGCCTATACCACCCGGACCAAATAAAGTAATCAGGCGAATGGATGGCGTTTCTATTAATTTGTTAATGTGATGAAGACATTTTTCACGGCCAATAAGCTGATTGGGTGCAGCGGGTAATAAATGAAATAATTTAGAATCTGTAAGTTTCCGATGTAAACTCAGATTAAAGCGCTCTGTTAAAAGTACGGCCAGATCATTAATTATTAATTGTTCTAACTCCTCAGGTTCAGAAAACGATTTGTAGGATACTTTATCGTCCCGCTGAATTTTATTAAGTAATTCTGATAAACGATTTTCCCGTTGACCTGCGGATTTTTTGATATAAATTAATTTGGGCATCTCGCCGGAAAGTTGGTATTCATCTTCCAAACCTGAAATGGATTCTTCCGGAGCAACCCATCCGTAGCGATCCCAATAAATTCCAACGAAAATCTGACTTTGGGCAAGGTACTCGCGATATAAATTTCTGGGAGCATGTGGCCTGGCACCTAATTCAAACATAACCGGTGTTAGGTGAATTTCCTGTATGGCTTTTTTTGCTGCTTCCCGTTCTTCGGATAATTCTTGTAAGGTCGAACTGATAAACACACGGAGCCGTTGATCAGGGGTGAGGATTTGTGAATTTAAAGTTTCCATTTTATAATTCCAATTTTAATTTGATGGAGCAAAGATGTGGACCTTGTTTGCGATAAACTACTGACACTTACATGAATTGTAGAAATTGTAAACTGAATTGACAGGAAGCTATTTTTTTGTTTGACCTGAATTAATAGTCTAGTGTTTTCTCTTAACGAGTGAAAGTTAATTGTATGTAAAAGCAATTAGATTTAAACTTCAACGGTCTAATGCCAAATGTCCCTTAAGAAATTATCTTATGATTCTATATGAAATTAATAATGGGCGCTCTTAGCGCGTGACAGAAGGATAGGAATTGAGAGGTTTCTTTAAGGAAATATTAATTATTTCCCCATCCAGATTTTGAAATCGGAGACTTTTTCGCGACTGACGAGTGCTTCTTTTTCATTTTTAGGTTTTAGACCCAGGATCAGGCGGTTGCCAAAATAATCATTGATCTGATCCATTGATTTAATCGAAACAATGTAGGCTCTGTTGATCCTGAAAAACTGAGAAGGATCCAGCATTTCTTCAATTTCATCTAGCTTGTATTCGACCAGGTATTTTTTATCATCCAATGTTTTAAAAAAATTGAGTCGGTCATCACTAAAGAAATAAGCGATCTGATCGACATCGATAGAAACCAGTTTTTGAGCATGTTTAACTAAAAAACGTTTTCTAAATTCCTGTTTTGATTGTAGCTTGGATTGAAGTTCCTTTACTAAAAAGTTCATATTTAAAGAGCTGTCTGATGAGGAAGCATACGATTTTTTTAGCTGTTTAAATTTATCCAGTGCTGATTCCAGGTCTTCCTTTTGAATCGGTTTCAATAGGTAATCAATACTGTTTACTTTGAATGCTTTTAAGGCATATTCATCATAACTTGTCGTAAAAATAACCGGACTTTTCACCTCTATCCGGTTGAAAATTTCAAAACTTTGTCCATCGGCCAATTCAATATCCATTAAGATCAGATCAGGAGGGGGATTGTTTTGCAACCATTCCACGGAGGAGGCAATGCTATCTGCCGTTCCGACAATTTCAATATCCGGATCTACCGACAACAAGGTTTTTTGGAGTTTTTTAACTGCAAGTTCCTCATCTTCGATTAGTAATAATTTCATAACAATTTTCGGTTTTCGAATCAAGATTTAAAGGTACAATATGAATTATTTATAAAAGGGAAGCTTCCGCTGAATTGGCATTTGTCCACCTTGAATTGAAGGAATGACTGGATGAATTGTGGCCTGAAATTTAGTTTAATAAAGGCAGACTCACCCTGAATAGATCGGTCCTAGCTTCAATACGTACATCTTCCCGATTCAGAAGCCTGTATTTTTCCTTGATATTCGATAAACCAATTCCGGTAGAATCTACAGGGTGTAATTTTTTTTGAAGCTTATTTTCTACTACAATTCGTCCTGTAGCTTCGGTATAGATTTTTACAATCATGGGCATCTGCCGACTGACGATATTATGCTTTACAACATTTTCGATCAATAGCTGCAAACAGAGGGTTGGCAATTGAAAATCTTTGAATGCAGGGGAGATTTCCATCTGGATGTCCAATGCTTGTCCAAATCTTGTTTTTAGTAATTTGTTAAAGGAATGAATAAATAATATTTCCTGTTCCAGTGTGCTCATCCCGCTTTCATTATTTCTTAGTAAATAGCGATACACTTTGCTTAATTCATCTAAAAATTTCTCGGCTTGATCTTTGTCCTCAGCGATCAGCGAAGAGAGCGTATTAAAGCAATTAAATAAGAAATGCGGATTGACTTTCTGTTTTAAGTTGTCAAATTCTTGTTGCAATTGCAGTTGCTTGATAAACTCTTTTTCTTCAATGGCTTCTTTGTATTTTTCAATGATATAAATTACTTCCCACAAAGATTCAAACAAAATATTGACCGTCAGGCCAACCAGCAAGGCATATTTCAAGTCTTCCTGTTGCAGGGTGTATCCTTGTATGTGAAACGCATGAAATACAAAAACGATCAGCAAGACAGAAGGCGACATGACCAACAGATTGATTGGTAATTTCAAAAACACACGTTTGCGAGTTTGATCCAATCCCGGATAGTGGGTTGTGAGATAATGGTCGTATACATAATGAGACCTCCACGACAGATAACCGATTGCATAAATAATGGGATACGAAATCAACCAAATGGTCCATTCAGAAAATAAGCGTTCGCCAAATAATATATAACATAATGAATAGCTAATAAATGGCATGGAGATCCAGAATCCGATATATTGATAGCGAGGTGGTTTAGGGAAGTGAAATCGCATAATGGTATTTTTATATCAATGGTAGACTGATCCTCCGCGTCTTCCGGTCATCTAAAATTTCTACCTCATCTTCATTCAGCAGTCTGTATTTGTTGACTAAATTATCCAGTCCTTCATCCAAATTGAAATTATTTACAATGGTTTTTTCATGGATGGTATGAGAAATAATGAGCTTTTTCTGGTTTTCGGAATAAATGTGAATTTGCAGCGCCTGTTTTTTGTTAAGGGCATTAGTATAGATTATATTTTCCAGGATCACTTGCATGCTTAATGGTGGAATGAATTTGGTTCGAATTTCATCCGGGAGGTCTATGCTGTATTGAATGGCTGATCCAAAACGTGCTTTTGTGAGATACAAATAAGATTGCGCAAATTTTATTTCTTCTTCGAGGCTGACAAGATAGTCTTCATCACTTCGCAAAAGATATCGGTGCACTTTAGTCATTTCATCTAAAAATCGAGTGGCATCCTCCTCATTTTCGTGAATGAGTCCGGACAAGGTATTAAAGCAATTGAAGAGGAAATGAGGATTAATTTGTCCTTTGAGTCCAAGTATTTTGCTGCGTTGATAAGAATTTCGAAGTTTTTCACTTTCTGCAACTGAAGATTTCCATTTTTCCCAATTGGCCATTCCTTCATTGATAAAGGTAATGACGGTGCTCATGATACAGCCATATAAAATGGTATACCATAAATTTTGGTCCAAGGGTTTACAAGGCAACCAATTAAAATGATGGTAGCCTATATAAAGTCCATGAATGGCAACAATATTTAAAATATAAAAAACAGGAAGCATCACTGCAATCCGTTTAAATAAGTCTCCGGAAGCAGAAATTTGTTTGCTAATCAATACTGCGACGCTTCCAAAAAGGGCATAAACAAGCAGAAAGTAGAATACACTAATGATGAAACTTTTATAAATACTTTCAAATGTGCTGTAAATGCAAAATCCAAATACGAGCAGATTCATAAACAGAATATAGGGAAGG
>CAYMGR010000177.1:0-4409 GCA_964389985.1 uncultured Saprospiraceae bacterium | reverse complement strand
GAAATTATTTCCTGCAAACAATTAATAAATTCGGAAAAGTATTATCCTGTACGGCATTTATTAAAAAATAAACACAGCTAATGAGTCATTTTGGAAAATTGCTTGTATTGAGTTTTTTAGTATCCTTACAAATATCCGGTTGGAGTCAGGCTGGTGTTTTGGATCAAACGTTTTCTGGTGATGGCAAAGTGGTAAGTCCTGTTGGGTCCGGAGATGACCAAGCATTTGGTGTTGCTTGTCAGACAAATGGAAAGATAGTCGTAGTAGGTCGTTCTGCAGTAGGAAACGCCTCTGATTTTGCTATTGTCAGATACAATGAAGACGGTAGCCTGGATAATAGTTTTAGTGGAGATGGAAAGTTATTAGTGGATATTGCTGGTGGTGTTGATGAAGCTCGTTCGGTTGTCATTTTAGCAAATGGCAATATTTTGGTGGCCGGATTCGCATCGGTTGGCAACAGTATCGATTTTGCTATCATAGAATTAAGTTCGGATGGAAAACTCTCCAGTAGTTTTAGTGGAGACGGTAAAGCAAGTTTTGATTTTACTAAGACGGATGATTATTGTTATTCAATGCTTGTTTCAAATAATAGAATCTACTTGGCTGGTACAACCACTTTTAATAGTCAGGAAGAATTTGCTTTAGCTACATTAAAGATGGATGGAAATCTGGATCCTTTGTTTGATGGAGATGGCTTATTACATATAGATGTGGGTCCTGCACCGGATTTTGGAACGGCACTAGCCATTCAGTCTGATGGTAAACTGGTCATGACGGGATATACCGGATCTGATTTTAATACAGATGTAGCGACGATTCGATTACAATCAGATGGAAAGCTGGATCCAAGTTTTAGCCAGGATGGAAAACAAATTACTGATATTGGTCCTAATGGAGAACGGGTTTATTCTGTCGCCATTCAAAAAGATCAAAAAATTATTGTTGCTGGTTATACTTATAACATTACAGGAAATGATTTTGCGATGGTACGTTTTTTACCGGATGGTAGTTTAGACAAGACGTTTAATATGGATGGAATAGTTGTCCAGGATATTGGTAAATATTTTGATGAAGCCTATGCGATGATGCTGCAATCTGATGGAAAAATAATTGCAACAGGAGAAGCAGCACAAGCAGCTACTGATGCTGATTTTGGATTGGCTCGATTTACTGAATCTGGTGTTTTAGATAAAAGCTTTAGCGGTGATGGAATTGTGATTACGCCGATGGTCGGTGGTGAGAAAGAAGACCTTGCATACGCAATTGCAATGCAAGCAGATGGCAAAATTGTTATTGCTGGGGAAGTTGAAAATGGTGCAAATTTGGATTTTGGAGTTGCCAGATATACTTCAGGACTTTCAATTGCGACCGAAAATTATAAAGAAATTTTATCTGATTCCAAAATTTATCCTAATCCGTTTCAGGATTATTTTATTTTAGATTTTACTTTAAAAGAAAATAAAAAATTAACCATACAGATGGTAGATGCATCAGGTAAATTGGTTCAGCATTTTTATAAGGATTTTGAACTGGCTCCGGGAAATCACAAACTAACTTTCAAAGTAACTCCTGATATAGCTCCGGCTAAGTATTACTTAAAGATTGTAAATGAAAAAGATATCCAAGTTATTGAAGTTGTAAAAATTATAAAGCCTTAAATGATTATAATCGGTAGGCGATTCCAATGTTTATATTCGTTGCAATAATGCGATCTGCATTGGGACCAAATCCATTTGCCTGTTCACCAATCCGTTTAGGACCTAGCATAGAGTTGAGTTCGATTTCAGAAAAAATATTCATGAAGGAATTGAGCTGACGATTATATCGGATCCCGGCCACTAAATTGGCAAAAGAATTGATACCAAATGTTCCTCCATCTAATAAACCCTGGTTTTCACTATTGCGGACTCTTGCGTCAATGACTGATTTATCTTTTGTTCCATACGCGATTCCCTGTTGGATCTGTCCCGATAAGTTAGTGATGGTATCTAAGGTGAAATAATTTTTTAAAGCAGCGCTGATAGACAAGCCCATTTTAGCACTGACAGCCCAATTTGTACCATGCAGAATTTGACGGTGTAAAATAATTGGGATACTCAAAATATGAGATTGTATCCTATCGAATTTTATTTTATAATATCCGTTTTCAAAACTGCCTAATGTTTCGGATAGATTGGGTTCATAAGAAAGAAAACTATAAATTAAACCACTTTCCATCATCCATTGACGGGCTTCAATTCCAAATGAGAGGGAAGATTTTATTCCGGGTCTCAGTTGATGCTGATAGGTATTGCCCCCGTCCAAAAAGGAAGGAGATTGAATCGTGTTTAATGTGACTCCAGTTTGAGCCATTAACCAATTTGATTTTAGGACCTGTGGTTTAATTATTGGAGCGACCGGAAGATTCGAATAAACTAAATTTTTTAAAGAAATGGGTTTGTCAATAATCTGAATCAGATGTTGTGAAAGAGCCAGATAATTAATTGCAGAAGACATCAATGACATGCTGGATTCTGTACTTCGATCAGACATAGCAGGGTTCTCAGTAGTTTGTTTGTCAACAAAATTGCCCGTTTGATCAGGATTGGATTTCGCATGTATGCCTGCTTCGGTTATTGTGGAATACTTAAGCCGGCTGTTTGTTTGTCCAGAAGGAATCAAACCCGATGTTTTAAGCTGGTATTCAGACGGACTGTTTGATTGTGCTAGTTCAAAGGGCTGGTTTAGTTTATTATCGCTTTGTTGCGTTGTAATCGTTTGATCGACCTCAATATTGGATTGTTGTTTTTCTTGTGAAGCGAGAATCGTCAGTTTAGCATCTGAATCAGAACCAGGTAATAATTTAGCCCATCCGATATTGTCTAAGGTCCAAAGCAAAAATAAAAACAGGAAGGATTCAATAATTCTTGCACGGATAATGTGCCGTTTGCGTTCCTGAAGTCTTTTTTGCTTGGCTTCAAATTGTTTCCAGCCAATGCCCGGTGAATCGATATGAAGATTTTGGAAGCTCTGTTTTATTTTCTGGTCAAATTCAATATCGTTTTCGGCATCCTGAATTTTACGATGCATGAATTCCCAATCCGGTTGGGTATTCGTGGAATAGGATTCCAGAATGTTTTTTAAATTTTGATCTAAAGGGTTTTCAGATTTTGCCATTCAATAATTCCTTAAGTTTAGTGCGTGCTTTCACCAGATTTGATCTGGAAGTGCTTTCTGTAATATTTAGTGTTTCAGCTATTTCCCTATGCGAATATCCTTCAATGACAAACATATTAAAGACAGATCGATAGATAGTAGGTAATTTTTGTACAGCCTTCATCACTTCTTCAGCTGCCATAGAATCTATCGGGTGAGTATGCGAATAAGTCAGGGTTCTGGCTTCATCCAAATCGCTGGTCGTGCGACGGGATTCCTTCCGGTAAAAATCGATAGCCGTATTCACCATGATGCGACGAATCCAGGCATGCAGCAAAGTTCCCGGTTCATAAGAACGGATGTTCATAAAAACCTTTAAGAAACCTTCATGCAAAATATCAAAAGCATCATCCTGACTATTTGAGTACCGCATACAAACGGTCATCATTGCTCGATAATTTTCCTCATAAATCCGTTGCTGAGCCCAGGATTGCTTGTCAATACAGGCAATGATGAGTTCTTGCTCCGATGGATTTATGGGTATCGCGATATTCATAAGAACCTACTAGTTATATAAACGTAAAGAAGCCCAAATTGCTGCCTGGAAGGCCTCTTTTATCATTAGAATTCATGAATTTTTAATATTATTAAAATAAATATGTGTATAATACAGAAATACAATATTGTATAAAAATAAAATGAGCTTAAACGGATAGCCATTACTTTTACGGTCTAAATGGAATATCCCAAAGGTAAATTTATTATTCTTGGATTTAAAGATCCAACTCTGGCTGCCCGTCTCATCGGACTTGGGATCTATCCGGGGAAGCAACTGGAGATTAAACGTAAAGCCTTATTGGGAGGGGCCTTTTATATCGAAGTGGATAATAGCCATTTTGCCCTTCGTGAAGATGAATTATTTGGATTGGATCTAAAAGAGTTGGAGGATGAGATCGAAGCACTATAAAGTAGGTCTTGTTGGAAATCCAAATAGCGGCAAAACCAGCATCTTCAATTTATTAACCGGTTTAAATCAAAAGGTTGGCAACTATCCGGGAGTGACCGTTGATTCCAAATCCGGAAAGATCAACCATCCAGACGGAAGTATTATTGAGTTAATTGATTTTCCAGGAGCCTACAGTTTGCATTCCAACACCAATGATGAATTTGTATTGACCCGGGCTTTAATCGATGCGCAAGATCCGCATCATCCGGATGCAATCATTTATATAGCTGATATTTTATTATTGGATAAGCAGTTATTATTGCTTACC
>CAYMGR010000176.1:0-4439 GCA_964389985.1 uncultured Saprospiraceae bacterium | reverse complement strand
GGATTATCCGTTACGCTGTTGATTTCATTTTCAATAATGTTTTTGCAATATTCAATAACATCATAACTCGCACCATGCACCTGAGGGGCACATCTGAACGAATAAGGATCTTGCACGGATTTTCCAATTCTGTTTTGAAGATTGCTGTCTGTAAGCCAATCAGAAATTTCGGAGGCCGAATGAATTTGACCTTTCTGCCTTCTGATTTGGTGAATCTTTGAATGTAAAAAATCCAAATTACAATTAAAGGCCTCCATTGCTAAAGCCACATTTCGATTCGCCCAATGATAGCATGTTTGTGCTTTTAGGTAAGAAGAAAGTAATAGCGCTAATGAAAATTGAGTTCCATTTAATAAAGCCAAACCTTCCTTCGCTTTTAAATAAGGAATTGAAATATTAAATTTTGCTAAGAGTTCTTTACTTGGATACGATTGTCCCTGATAGAGTAATTTTCCTTCTCCGATACTGGCTAATGCCAAATGAGCCAATGGAGCTAAATCACCGGATGCACCTAAAGAGCCCATTTCAGGAATCTCAGGAGAGATGGAATGATTGAATAAGGAGATTAAAAATTCAATGAGTTCCAATCTGACTGCAGAATAGGCTTTGCTTAGACAAATTATTTTTAATAATAAAACAAGTCGTGCCCGGTCTTCAGTTAAGATGTTTCCAAAACCACAAGCATGGGATCTCACTAAATTGGATTGCAATTGACTTAGTTGATCATCCGGAATGACCGTATTGCATAAAGCCCCAAATCCAGTATTGATACCATAAATGGGTGCACGATTTTCTGTGAGTTCTTTCTCCAGAATAGTTCGTTGGTTCTGAATTTTAATCTTTAATGATTCATCCAGTTCTAACTGAAGATTTTGGTCTAAAATCTTCTGAATGGATTCAATGGTAAGGTCTTTTTCAGTTAAAGTAAAAACCGGATTCATGGCCTAAAGATACATTCGACCCTCTGAATAATACAGCATGGATTTTCTAAATTAATTCCTTACAGGTTTAATTTAAGAGATTATTTTTGAAGGACCACTTTTTGATGCATCAAAATAGTTTGATCCTTAGAAATCTCAAGCAGGTATAAGCCATTTTTCTGGTTCGTTAAATCTATACCATGTTCGGTGATTGGATAATTTTTTTGAATCAACAGCCCTTCAAGGGTATACAATGTATAACTTAAATTATTGATGTCCCGAAGGGATTCAACTTGAATCATTCCACTTGTTGGATTTGGATAACAGTATATAGTCACATGATTAGATTCAAACGTTTTGACCTCTAAAATGTGCTCTGAGTAATAATAAGTATTCGTTTCTTCTTTGACAAAATTACCTTGATTATTTACAAAATAGGCTGCCTGTAACAACATGTGATTGAAGTTTTTTAAATTAGCTTCATCAGAATAAGGCAATAATAAATCTTTAAGGGCATATGAATTATTGAAACTTTGATTGATTTTAACCAATATTTCCCATACCAGATTTGTATCATCCCAGATAGAAAATGATTCTAAGTTGAGATTTTTATTGGCATCATAGCTGTATTCTGATTTTCTTTCATTTTTCCATTTGTTGAGTACATCATCAAAAGTATATTCTGTGAGAGAAATTACTTGTTGCTGACCGTTATAAACTTCATCCGATTTAGAATCATAATTCCAATCTGAAACTGTTTCATCCCATAGGGAAGAAATGATTTCAAAAACTTTGCCGTTTGGATGATAGGTCCATTCTGTTTTAAAAGAATAAATCCATTGAGAGGAACCGGCATCCCATTCATATCCGGTTTCCGCTATTTGTTGATCCATCGCATTATATTCCTCCTCCGCTTTATACGATAATTCATATTTTTTTATGGTACTGTTCCAGGTTAAATTTTCTACGCGCTGTAAGATTCCCTTTTGATTATAAATTAAAGTATCTTTTCCAAACGGATTCCATTTGGAATTGATCGGATCCCAATCAGCTGTCAAAGAACGAATGGGTTTATTGTTGGCATTGTATAAAAATTCTGATTTAAGGACAGGTCTCCATTGTTGCTGATCTCCTGAGTAAAAATATCTGGAGATCACATTACCGGAAGCATCATAGAAAAGTTCAAGCTGAATAAAATTTGACCAGTTATGAATTGTGGTATCCCATTCCAATAACTGCTGTTTTGTCAACAAACCTTGATTATTATATTCAAAATAATCTTTGGAGGCGAGTTCTGGATAATTTATATTTCGAAAGACGATACTATCTAATTTTTGTTTTTTCAGTAACGTTTGGCTATTGTCTGGGTGGGTCGGCAACTCAAAAAGATGATTGGATACACCTTTAATCGAGCTGAATGGCCGATTTTGATGTAAATGATTTAACCAGTCTTGAATTCTCTTTTCATTAAACCCTTTTGGATTTTGCGATGCACTAAAATGAATGAAAACTCCGAAAAGAAATAGGGGTAAAAAGTAAAATTTCTTCATGCTTTCAGATTTTATAAATAGCTGATCAAATATACCTTAAATTTAGTAGAAAATACCCATCATTTGTTTTTCAGCGAATTCGTTAAATAATCCGGGGAAGCCGTTAAGTTTAGGTTAAATGATGGGACGTAGAAACGAATCAGAGCCGGTTTGAGTTATACTTGTAAGTATTGCTTTTGCCGACTGGGCAAAAACCTTACTTTTACACAATTTTATTAAATCAAGCCCGTTAAACTAAGCATTAAAATGAAAAACAGAATGAGTAAATTCCTTTTAGTAAGTATTCTTGCATTAGGCCTGCAGGTTGCCGGAATGGCGCAACGTTTTGCCTTAGTAGATGTCAATAAGGTATTAGACAATATGGATGACTATAAAAAGGCACAGGAGGAGCTGGATCGGGTTGCAGCAGCTTGGAAACAAGAAATTTCTATCGAGTATGATAAAATCAAAGCTATGTACAACAAGTATCAGGCAGAACAGGTCTTGTTGACAGAAGAACAACGCAAGCAAAAAGAAGAGGACATCACCAATAAGGAAAAAGAAGTCCGTAAGATGCAAAAGGATCGTTTTGGTGAAGAAGGTGAGTTATTTAGAAGAAGGCAGGATTTAGTCCGCCCTATTCAGGATCGTGTTTTTGCTTCTATCCAGGAATTTGCTTCTGGTAGTGGATTAGAAGCGATATTTGATACCAGCGGTTCTGCTGGAATCATTTATTACAGTAAAGACCTGGATAAGACCGAAGCAATCATAAAAAAATTAAAAACCAAATAAGAAGGATAGCTGAAGCTGTTCTATCTTTGCAATCCAAAATTTTTAAATAAATGAAAATCAAGCTTTTATATTTAAGTATTTTAAGTGTTCTTTTGAGTTTTACGGCTATCAATGCCCAAAAATTCGGGTATTTAAATTCCCAGGCATTATTAGCTGAGTTACCAGAAGTAAAGCAGGCGGATGCAAATTTGCAAGCCCTTCAAACGCAATTGGAAAAGAAAGGCCAAATGATGGTCCAGGAATTGGAAACCAAATATAAAGACCTTCAACGTCGCGAGCAATCCGGCGAGATAAGTCCAAAAGCCCTGGAAGAAGAAGCTAAAAAATTGAAAGAGCAGGAAGGCGAACTTTCTAAATACGAGCAGGAGGTGCAAATGCAGTTGACAAACAAACGCAAGGAAATGCTGCAACCCCTGATCGATAAAGTAAATAATGCAATTAAACAAGTGGCGACAGAAGGCCAGTTTACCTATATTTTTGATTCCAGTACGGGCATTTTGCTATTTGCTCAGGACTCCCTGGATGTAACAGCCAGCGTAAAAACTAAATTGGGAATCTAATCTGTGAAAAACCAAGTCCGGCGGCCCATTGGAATCTTTGATTCCGGAGTCGGTGGCCTAACGGTTGCTTCAGCAGTTCATTACCTGCTCCCAAAGGAACGATTTATCTATTTTGGAGACACGGCCCATTTACCCTATGGCGAAAAATCACACGATGCCATTCGCTATTATTCTTTGCGGATTTGCCGCTTTCTATTAGAACAGGACTGCAAAGCGATTGTGATTGCTTGTAATTCTGCTTCCACAGCAGCTTATGAAGTGTTGCTTGAATTTTTTAAAGACAAAGCAGTATTTGTCAATGTAGTTGATCCGTTGGTGGATTATTGCTGTCAACATGATTTTAAAAACGTAGGACTCATTGCAACTCACGCTACGGTCCAGTCTGCAGTTTATGACAAATTGTTTAAACAAAAAAAGCCTGAACTGAATCTGTATTCCTTAGCGACACCTTTGTTGGTGCCAATGATTGAAGAAGGATTTGTAAATAATGCAATCAGTCATTCCGTTTTAGAAACGTATTTAGGGGATCCTCATTTTAAGCAAATCGATGCATTGTTATTAGCATGTACTCATTATCCGCTCATCAAGCAGGAAATACAAGCTTTCTATCATCATAACATTCCCATTTTAGATTCTAC
>CAYMGR010000175.1:0-4503 GCA_964389985.1 uncultured Saprospiraceae bacterium | reverse complement strand
TTGCAAAAACTTAACGGGTTTTCCGGTTTTTATTGAAATCAATGCCAGTTCTTGAATCGTTGTATCTTCCTGAGGCACAAATACACAGGAAATGAGTTGCTTGTCTAGTGGATAGAGCCTTGGAGAATATTCGCTTCCCGGACTATTGGTAATATTCAGAGCTTGGTGTGTCTCCAAATTAAACTTATAAATATCTGTAGATGCATTTTCGGACTTTTTAATACTGGCTAAAAAATTATTATGATCAATAAAAAAAGCTTGATTATTATAACCTCCTGAATTAAATTTACTTAGGTAGTAGATGTTATTTACCATCCAATTGGTATCGCTGGCATTTTCTATATCTAATAAATACATGGACGTTTTGGGCAATTGTCCTGTAACGCGCAGTGAACAAGTAACTACCAAAAAAAGCAGTATGGTAAAATACTTCATTTATAATTTATTGGTAGAAGTAAAAATTCTATTCCAATTAATGCCATCTGAAAAATTTCCATTTTTCAAACTAAACCAAATAAATAAAGGCTTTCCAACAACGTGATCAAACGGAACAAACCCCCAGGCTCTTGAATCTTCTGAATTATGTCGGTTATCTCCCATAGCCCAATAGTAATCTTGTTTGAATGTATACGTTGAAGCTAGTTGACCATTAATATAAATTTGATCTCCTTTAACTTCCAAAGTATTTTTTTCATACACGTTGATGATACGATGATAAAATGCTATGTTTTGTAAAGAGATGGGAATCGTCACGCCGGCCTTTGGAATCCAGATGGGTCCATAATTATTAAAACTCCAATTAGGATAATGCTCAGGGTCATAAGGAAAACATCTTTTGTCTGGATTTTCAAAAGGTTCAATCATAACATCTGGTCCAATGGACTTTATTTTATTCAATTGTGTTTCATCTAAAAACATAATCTCATATTGAAAATAAGGATCTTTGGTATTGATGCCCCAGCTTTCTAATTTTTTTATACTCAATTTGCTGGTGGTCGAACTCACCTTGTACATGTATTGCAAATGTTCCGGATTTACAGCAGGCTGTCCATTGATATATAATTGTCGATTAATTATTTGCAAACTATCCCCAGGAATGGCGACACAACGTTTGATATAATGATCCTTTTTGTCTAAAGGCCTTACGATTAAAGGCAGACCTTTGCATTCCATAGCTGCTTCAGGTTGTGTCTTGACCTGAAAATCAGTCCAGCTTCGGGTTGGAGTAACATAAACACTATCGCCAACAGGCCAGTTAAAAACAAAGGGATCATTTCTTTTTACAGCTGTGATTGCCGGCAATCTAAAATAGGGTAAAGACGGTTTGGTTAAATAAGATTCAACATCAAGTTTAGGGATTCGATTATGTAATAAAGGAATCATCGCAATCGTCATGGGTGTGCGGATTCCATAATGAACTTTGCTGACAAATAGAAAATCACCGACTTTTAACGTGCCCTCCATAGAAGGAGTCGGAATTACATACGCTTCAATAAAAAACATTCGGATGAATGCAGCTGCAAAAACAGCAAAAATGATAGATTCAACCCATTCCCTTAAAGTTCCTCTTGCATACTTATTGTTACTTCTTATTTTTTGAACTCGCGTCCAATCTTTTCTCTTTTGTGCTTGATGCAAATCGTCTAAAAATTCTTTTTCCTTTAGATACGCTGGTTCCAAATATTGGATTTTTTGATTTGTGCCGATTAAGGCTAATGCAATGGGAGCATATATTACAGCTAAAGCAGAATCCCAAAAGCTCATTTTTCCAAATGATTTTACAAGATCCACACACATGGCAGCGAAAATGAAAAAATTGACAATGGGAAACAATAACCACCAGGCGTGATTTGGGCTACGACCAATAAGTTTACACCATTCGGCAAAATTTATTCCCGGTATCCATGCTTTTGATGGGTTTACTCCTACTTTTTTAAAAACCAAGCTTAAACTAAAGCACAACAGAAGATAACTGATTATCAGGAAAATAAGAATACTCACTGTGAATAATTGATTAAAAAAATAAATAACATCTTAACTAAGCCCAAAGATAAGGGAGAAATATCAGGATTAGGCTAAATAAACGACCACCCCACTGTTACCTTAGAAATAAAGCTAGTTTTTGTCGTCCGAATCAGCTACTTCTAAAATCTAAATCATTGAGCATGCTGGCCAACTGATCTTTATAAATGATCCGTTGATCTTGCCATTCTTTTTGAATAATATTTGATTCTGCTATTATATGCAACAAACATTCAATATAAAAGAAATGGTCTTTTTTGTTATAATCTTTAATTAAAGATAGTGTGTCAGGAATTTGTGATAAATTTTTAGAATATATTTTTTCAGAATCTCCAGCTCCCAAAGCAATAATATGTCCTTTGGTAAACCAATCACAGATACCTTGATAGGGATTGATTGTTTTTTGTTTGCTGGATTGATTGATTTTTGGAAACATTGTCAGACTTTGAATCAATATGGCTTCATTTATTAAAGCGAGTGCAACTTCATAGGCGCCAATTTGCTCCCCTTCATAAACCAATTCTAATTTTCCAGTTAAAGCCGGAACGATGGATAACAAATCAGAGATTCTTGCTATTGCCTTTGTTTCCTTGTTTAAGATCATCCGTCTTTCAATGGTGCTATACAATAATTCAAGTGCAGAGATACTTAATCTGGCAGATACCCCACTTTTTTCATCTATGAATTCGCTTTCACGCGCCGAAAAAGCAATCTGCTCAATGATCTTAAACATTAACTCAGGAATATATACGGACTGCTTTAGACTTTGTTCTATTTGGGCTTCTTGTTGACTGATTTTAAGGGAGATTTCAATGTCTTCAGGATAATGCGTTAAAATTTGACTTTCGATACGATC
This sequence comes from uncultured Saprospiraceae bacterium, assembly GCA_964389985.1. GTDB lineage: Bacteria > Bacteroidota > Bacteroidia > Chitinophagales > Saprospiraceae > Vicinibacter. The sequence goes on along the minus strand of CAYMGR010000175.1, from coordinate 1,625 downwards.
TTTCAATGGAGTAATGATCGTGCCTCTTTGTGTGTAATCTTCTGGATTGGCGGTAAAAACAAAATATGCATCTAAAGCTAATTTAAATTTAAAGCCTCGGATTTGTAAATCGTTTTCCTCGAGAATATTAAATAAGGAAACTTGAATTCGGGCTTGTAAATCTGGAAGTTCATTGATAACAAAAATACTGCGGTTCGATCTTGGAATTAATCCAAAATGAATGGCAAATTCATTGTCATAGGAAATATTTTTTTGTGCAGCTTTAATGGGATCTATATCGCCAATTAAGTCAGAGATGCTAACATCTGGAGTGGCCAATTTTTCTATATATCGGTTCGATCTGTGAATCCATTCAATTGGACAATTTGATCCATGCAAGGCAATCATCTCCTTGCCATATTTGCTGATGGGTCTTAGCGGGTCATCATTAATTTCACTGCCTTTTATAATTGGTATATATTCATCTAATAGTTGGACTAATTGGCGAGCCATTTTCGTTTTTGCTTGCCCTCTCAAGCCAAGTAGTAAAATATTATGTCCACTTAAAACAGCGCGTTCAACATCTGGTATGACGGTATCATCATAACCATAAATCCCTTCAAAAATTGGTTGACCTGATTGTAATTTTTGGATGAGATTCAGACGCAACTCTTCCCGAATAGATTTATACTTATATTGACTTTCGATTAACTCAGCCAGGGTATTTATTTTATTTATTTCCAGCATTTTTTCTTTTATTGGTTTCATAATTAATCAGGATATTTTCTCCCAGACCATCGAGTTTAGTATAGAGTGCTTTCCCATTGGCTTCTTTACTGAATTGCTCAATAAAATCAATCAAATAAGGATCGGAGGCCACCATAAAACTTGTAACATCTATTTTCTGTTTTCGGCATTTTCTGGCAAGCGAGAGCGTTCTGGAAACGATAAATCGGTCCAGGCCGAATGAATTTTTATAAAGTTCTTTCCCACGTTTGATACAGCTTGGCTTACCATCGGTGATCATCATAATATGTTTATTGGCAGATTTTCGCTTATTTAAAAGTTCAATTGCCAAATTCAAACCGGCCACTGTATTGGTATGATATGGACCCACTTCCAGATAAGGGATTTCTTCGAGCTTAATTTGCCAGGCTTCATCCCCAAAAACAACAAAATCTAAATGATCTTTTGGATAATAGCGACGAATCATTTCTGCCAGTGCCAAAGCAACTTTTTTAGCTGGACTAATCCGATCTTCACCATATAAAATCATCGAATGTGATATATCAATCATTAATACCGTACTGCTTTGTGTTTCTTGATAGGTATCCTGAGTGACAAGGTCAGATTCCTCCATTTGAAAAGAACTGCTGCCATGATTGATATAGGCGTTTTTTACCGACTCAACGGCGTTGATGTTTTGAAATAAATCCCCAAATTCAAAAGTCCTTAATTCATCCGTATGCTCTAGACCGGCCCCTGATTTTTTAAGTTTATGATTCCCGGTTTTGCTTTTTCGTAATTTGCCAAAAATCGTTTCAAAGGCATTTTTGCGTAGCGCTAATTCTAATTTTAGGGTAGGTCTATGGTCTGTAGAACCTTTTTCGGGATCATGCACCAGCCCGTTTTTCTTTAATTCCTCT
>CAYMGR010000174.1:0-4557 GCA_964389985.1 uncultured Saprospiraceae bacterium | reverse complement strand
TCGATGAATATTCTTGCAGAAGATAATGGTCCGATGTTGTCCTATCATGGAGATCCAAGAATTACAAGCTGGGGTTCCACGATCCGAAAATGGAGATTAGATGAATTGCCTCAATTTATAAATGTTTTAAAAGGAGATATGTCTTTGGTAGGACCTCGTCCGGAACGCAAGTATTTTATTGATCAAATTATGGAGAAAGCTCCACATTATAAGCATTTACTTAAAGTGAGGCCTGGAATTACTTCCTGGGGGCAAGTTAAATTTGGATATGCTTCGAGTATTGAAGAAATGCTTCAACGACTTGAATACGATATACTTTATATTGAGAACAGATCCCTTGGGCTGGATTTTAAAATATTATTTTATACACTTGCCGTACTGATTCAAGGGAAAGGAAAATAACGATTATAATCGTTCGATGATAATTGCTGTTCCGCCTCCGCCTCCATTACAGATCGTTGCAAGTCCGTACTTTCCATTGTTTTGTTTTAGAATTTGACTTAGCGTACATACTATGCGGGATCCGGAAGATCCAATAGGATGTCCGAGAGAAATGGCGCCACCATGAATATTAATTTTCTGAGGATCCAATTCTAAAATTTTACTGAATGCAAGAGGTACAACAGCAAATGCTTCGTTGATTTCAATAAAATCAAGGTCTTGTTTTTGTAAACCAGCGCGTTTCAATGCAAGCGGCGTTACGACACAGGGAGTCGTAGTAAACCATTCTGGCGCTTGTTCGGCATCTGCATAAGAAGCAATTCGTGCAATTGGACTTAAATTAAATTCTTTTAATTTGGCTTCATTCATTAATAACAATGCGGATGATCCGTCATTTATCGTAGAAGAATTTGCTGCAGTAGCTGTTCCATCTGAAGTAAAGGAAGGTTTAAGTGCAGGGATTTTAGAAAAATCTACTTTTGTAAATTCTTCATCAATCGTGACGATAACTGGATCTCCCTTTTTTTGAGGAATACCTACCGGAACGATCTCATCTTTAAACTTACCAGATTCTGTTGCTTTGGCTGATTTTTGATAAGACTCAATGGCATATTGATCTTGTGCTTCCCGGCTAATTTCATATTTTTTAGCAGTTTGGTCTGAGAATACTCCCATGGCCTGTTTGTCATAAATATTCATCAGACCATCTTTATGCAAGCCATCGATTAACTCCGTATTTCCATATTTCATACCCCATCTCATGTTTGGAGCGTAAAAGGGAATATTTGACATACTTTCCATTCCACCGGCAACGATGATATCTGCATGACCTAGCTGAATGGATTGCGCCGCAAGTGCAATAGATTTCATTCCGGAAGCACATACTTTATTTACTGTAGTACAAACGGTAGAGGCAGCAAGTCCAGCATTTAATGCAGCTTGTCTGGCAGGTGCCTGACCTAAATTAGCAGAACAAACATTTCCCATGATCACTTCCTGGACAGCTGAATGGGGGATTCCGGATCTTTTTACAGCAGCATCAACCACCAGAGCACCTAATTGAGTGGTACCAAGGGAGGCTAATGATCCGCCAAAACTGCCTACAGGAGTTCGAGCAATAGAAACAATATAAACTTCTTGCATGTTTGAAAAATTGAGGGGCAAATATAGATGCTTTTAATTACGATTTATCGATTCATAAACTAACAAGTACAAACATCATTTAGTTGATGGCAGCAGATAGGTAAGGCTTAATACTAAAAAAATTAAATCTGTTATATAAATAATCCTCCGGTTTTGTAATAAGAACTTGTATTGAAAAATAAAATAATAAATTGCCAATAAGAATAAATTCAATAGAAACCATTGCAGAGACAATTTGGTACTCCAAAATAAAATCAAACAGATTAGGCCACAAATAAGGAGCAATTGGTGACGCAAGTGTATTAATTGCTTAAAATCCAAACTACTTGAAATCGTAAAATGACCTTGTGACAGATCAGCAGACTGGTCTTTTAAATCAAATACAAGACTTTGGCAAAATATCCACAACAATAAATACAAACTTATCAGATAAATTGAATATTGATCAACATATTGAAGATTAAAACAAAAGACACACTGTAGCGTCCATATCAGACTTATGAAGAAGTTTTTTATTCCTTTTAATCTTCTGAAAATAAAAAACGGTGTATGATTGTGATAGAGAAGTCCCAGCAACACTAAAACAAAAATAAACAACTGATTCTGAAATTGGAATTGAAGCACGCTGAATCCGGTCATGACAAGTGCTGTAGAAAAAACAGACCATTCAAAAAATTGATTCCTGTCTGTTTTTTTTTGGTGAAGTTTAGTAACTAAATCTTTTTGATAAAAATAAAAACTAAACGTTGATCCGATTAAATAAGTCCATTGATAAGCATCAAGTGTTGTTGCTTGAAAATAATACACATAAATCGAAGCAATTGCTGCAACCAATATGCCATAATAAATGGAAATCCAAAAAGCAATTGGAAGCCTTCTAGAAATATTTGTAAGATTTTTTAGGATCAACAGCTAAAAGCACTTCGTAGATTAACTGAATAACATGTTCTATATCCTCAATATGTGCCGATTCAACGGTTGTGTGCATGTAACGTAAGGGAATGGAAATCAATACGGAAGGGACACCTCCATTGGAATAAGCAAAGGCATCCGTGTCTGTCCCGGTGGTCCTGGAAGCTGCATTTCGTTGAATGGGGATTTTGTTTTTTTCTGCTGTTTTAACCACTAACGCTTGAAGGATGTTATGTACCGGTGGAGCATAACATAAAACAGGTCCTGAACCACATTTTATAGAACCTTGTTCTTTGGTCTTTAACATCGGTGTGTGCGTATCGTGTGTCACATCGGTGACAATGGCCAAATTGGGCTTGATAGAATGTGCTATCATTTCTGCCCCACGCAAGCCGACTTCTTCCTGAACCGCATTTACGATATAGAGCGAATAGGGTAATTTTATTTTGTTTTTATGTAATAATCGGGCCACTTCTGCAATACAAAAACCACCTAAGCGATTATCCAGAGCTCGACCTACATAAAAGCGGTCATTCAGTTTCATGAGTCCATCTTCATAAGTAATACAGCAGCCTACATGAATACCCATTTTTTCAACTTCCTCGCGATCTTTAGCCCCTACATCAATAAAGATATTTTCGAGAGTCGCTAATAAGTTGGTATCATTTCCTTTACGTGTATGAATAGCGGGCCAACCAAATACCCCATTGATAATACCCTTTGGTGTATGGATTTGGACACGTTTGGAAGGAGCTATGGATTGATCGATTCCTCCATTTCGGATAACATAAATAAATCCATCATCCGTAATGTAATTAACCATCCAGGAAATTTCATCCGAGTGCCCTTCAATGACTACCCGAAACGGTTTCCCGGGATTGATAATCCCGCAAAGCGAACCATAGTTATCCAGGCTCCAATCCTGGAGGTAGGGTTTAATATACTCTAACCAAATTTTCTGCCCTTCTGTTTCATATCCAGTTGGGGACGGATTATTTAGATACTTATAGAGAAACTCTTCTGATTTCTTGTTTATAACTTTCATAAATCGATACTAAGATTGGAAATGCAAAGACCATGCTTGAGGATCTTTGTTCCAATTGGAAAGGTTTTCAAATTCCGTTTTGTCAATATATTTTTGAAGCAAAGCTTGTTCCAAAAGTTTCGAAAAATCAGTCAAACTCTTAAAATTTAGATTTTTTTCCTGAAATTTCTGATGGGCGCTTACAAATCCGTACTGAAAAATACTCAAAAGACCCACTACAGGATACCCTAAAGATTCAAGAACCTCAACCACCTCGATCGAACTTCCACCCGTAGAAACCAGGTCTTCAATGACTAAGACCCTTGCTGATGGAGCTAATTCACCTTCAAGTCGGTTTTGTAATCCATGTTCTTTTGCTTTGGAACGGACATATACAAAGGGCATGTGGATTCTGTCGGCCAATAATGCACCCCAGGCTATACCTGCTGTGGCTACTCCTGCAATCGCATCAAAGGGCATCAAGTGGCTGGATTGATCTGCAAATCCTTCAACAATTTCATTTCGGATTTCAGGATGGGAGAGTGCTTTTCGATTGTCGCAATAAATAGGTGAACGCAATCCGGATGCCCAGATAAATGGTGATTTGGGATTTAATTTGACCGCTTTTATTTCCAACAAGCGATCAGCTATCTTGTGGGCTAAATCCATATATGGCTATCGAGCGACAAACTTACGAAATTCAGCTGGATGAAAGGTCTTTAATTCTTATGGACGAGACCCAAATAAGTCAACTTCAGCCTGATTCCAGGCAATTGGTGCTTCCGTATGGAGGCAATAAGAAATCACTGTTTCAATATCTGGATACCCTTGAAAAGTCTGATCGATATCAATCGATTGTGATTTTTTCAAAAAACCTGAATCTGTTATTTAAAGAATTAAAAAGTCTTTTATTGTGGATTCCTGCTGCTGGTGGAGTCATAAGGAATAAGGAATCACAGATTTTGTGTATTTATAGAAGAGGATATTGGGACTTACCTAAAGGAAAATTAGATCCAAATGAAAAATTCAGGGTGGCT
>CAYMGR010000173.1:0-4564 GCA_964389985.1 uncultured Saprospiraceae bacterium | reverse complement strand
AACACACCAGCCCCATAACACAACCACCCTGTCCAACACAAATTGCCCAGGCTGCATTTCTTATGCGACTGATGAAATTGGATATACCGAAAAATGTATTTTTAATTGAATACCATTTCATTTCATAATACCTCGCTTATTAATGCACTAAATTTAATAAGTGGATAGAAAAAAGGGGCAAAGCATTCCGTCGATGTTCCTAAACGATCCACGATAGGGATTGATTCTCGTGGGCACAAGCAAATTAAAAAAAACTTAAACAAATATTAAGCGGACTCAATAGATGAAAGTTGATTGGCAGCTCCATCAATTGTTTCTTCTGTTTTTGCAAAGCAGAATCGAAGGATTTTAGGATCAAATCCATCGTGATAAAAAGGGGATAAAGGAATAGCTGCTACTTTATATTTTTCAACAAGCTCAAAAGCATAGTCGCGATCCGGTTTTTGATTTATGTGACTGTAGTCTGCCAAGGCAAAGTAAGATCCTTCGCAGGGTAACCAATTAAAAGGAGTTGCAGCCATTTTTTCAAAGAAGTAGTTTCTTTTTTCCTGATAAAAATTGGGAAGCGTCTGAAAAAAGTCAGGTTGATTTTCCATAAATTTAGCGAGAGCATACTGGGCAGGAGTGTTGACAGAAAAAACGGTAAATTGATGTAGTTTCCTGATGGAATTTGTTATTGCAGAATTTGCTACGATATAACCAACCTTCCATCCTGTGTTGTGTAATGTTTTGCCCATAGAAAACACCACCACCGACCGATCCATTAATTCAGGATACAATAAAGCAGATTGATGTTTTAGTTGATCAAAGATTAAAAGATCGTAAACCTCATCCCAAATGAGTAAGGTATCTAAATGTTTGGTCAATTGATGGAGACGATGGATATCTGATTGATTTAAAACGCGCGCTGCAGGATTGTGCGGGTTATTGATCAAAATAGCTTTAATGGATTGAGTTTTTAAAATCTCTTCTAATTCGTGCCACGGAATCTTAAAATCAGGAAGGTCCAATTTTAAATAAACCGGAATGCCACCATTTACCAGAACAGAGGGACCGTACGAATCATAGGCAGGTTCAAAAATAATGACACGGTCACCTGGAGAGACAAAACTTGAAAGTATGGTATAAATCGCCTGAGTGGCGCCGGCGGTTATGGTAATTTCTGAATCGGGAGAAGCTTTAAATCCATAATCCCGTTCTAATCTTTTTGAAATCTGGATTCTTAATAAATCCAATCCCGGCATAGGCGCATACTGATTATAATTGTTTAGCACGCCTTCATGGAGGTACTCAAACAATTCAGAAGGAGGATTAAAATTTGGAAACCCCTGCGCCAGATTGATAGCTTGATTGCGAACAGCCGCAGCCGTCATTTGTGCAAAAATTGAAACCCCTGCCTGATCAAGTTTGCCACTAACACTAAAAGCCATTAGCTTAAATTGGGCTTATTGGAATATTTTTTATAGAGGCGATCGATTTCACCAGCAAGTCGGTGATCTTTTTCTGTGATGGTATCTCCTTCATCATGTGTTGTCAATTCTATATCAATATGATTCCATGAATTGGTCCAAACAGGATGGTGATTTAATTTTTCAGCTTGAAATGCGACCTCTGTCATAAAGGCAAAAGCTTCTCCAAAATCTCTAAATTCAAAGGATGCTTTTAGTTTATTGTCTTGTTCTTTCCACATGAGTTTTGTTTCGTTTAATTAGAAATTGAAATGATAATTATTAAGTTGGGTCGTGCATTGATGCAATAATTTAATTGCTCCTATTACGTCATCTTCATGCACCATTTCTATGGTTTGGTGGATATGTCGTGTGGGGATTGATAGGGCACCGGCAATACAGCCATTTCCGGAAGTTTGAACGGAGGCAGTATCCGTTCCACCACCCGTTAGTAATTCAGCTTGCCACGGAATCCCTGTCTGATGAGCACAATGTTTTAAAAAATTCACCATTCTGATATCCGGAATCACGCTGCTGTCAAATAATTTTATAGCAACTCCTTTTCCTAATCGCGTAATCATTTCATGAGCCTGAGCTCCCGGGACATCGAATGCTATGGTTGTATCCACATTAATGGCATAATCGGGTGCAATGCTGTGTGCTGCTGATTTGGCTCCTCTTAATCCTAATTCTTCCTGCACCGTAAATACGACATAAAGATCTGAGTCCAGCTGCGTATGTTCTAAATTACGCAAGCACTCTACTAAGGTGTAAACGGAAATTCTATTATCAAGAGATTTGGAATTAATGCATTTTCCCATTTGAATCAATTCCCGTTCGCGTGTAATTGGGTTGCCAATAGAAACAATTTTTTCCAATTCGGATTTTTCTAAACCGGTATCTATAAAATAATCTTTTATCAATACTGGTTTTTGACGTTCCTCAGGGGTCATCAGATGAATGGGTTTGGAGCCCATCACACCAACAATATCCTCTATTCCATGTATCACAACACGCTGAGCAGTTAAGGTTTTAGGATCAAAACCTCCTAAGGGTAAAAAGCGGATAAATCCTTCATCATCGATATGTTGAACAATAAATCCGATTTCATCCATATGAGCGGTTAACATTAATTTCTTTGATTGTTTGCCTTTTTTGAAAGCAATCAAATTTCCCATGGAATCAATCTGTAAATCATCGCAATATTTTGCAAGAGTCTGCTTTAGTAAGCTCCGTATTGCATGTTCAAATCCCGGTGCTCCGGGACTGGAGCATATCTGTTTTAATAAATTTATGTCTACCATACGTTCCTCCGATGCGTAAAAGTAAAGGTTCTGTATTAAAACAATAAATATGCCTTTTCTTACTATGTATTCGATTGATTTTTATGACCTTTGTTGAATGGCTAGTCTTCGATCATTGGCAAAAGAAACACTCATTTATGGATTGAGTTATTCTTTGGGTAGGGTCATTAATTTTTTACTGGTAACCTATTACCTTACCCGAGTTTTTTCAGAAAATCGTGCTTACTTTTCAATTTACACCGAAATCTATTTTTTTATTGCTTTGTTTTTGGGAATTCTCGGATTGCGAATGGAGACTACCTTTTTTAGATTTGTATCAGATGAAAAATCAAAATCTCAAATTTATCCATTGGCAAGCCAAATGGTTTTTATTGCTTGTTTCACATTTATTTTTCTGGTTTATCTATTTATCCAACCCATAGAAGCCGCATTAGATTATCCACAATTGCGTTTACATATTTATTTGGCTGCCTGGATTTGTATCACGGATGTGCTGACTGCACTTCCTTTTTCTAAAATACGATATCAAAAACAGGCGATGCGATATGCCTGGATTAAGTTAAGTGGAATTTTACTCAATGTCATTCTCGTATTAATTTTTGTTCCACTCTTTGGAGGGGGTCCTCAGGAGCAATTAAAGTATGTATTAGTAGCAAACTTAGTCGCGTCATTATTTGGTTTCATGTTATTAATTCCGGAGTTTAAAGAGAGTTTCCAAAAAGCAGATTGGAGCATTGCAAAATCAGTTATAAAATATGCAAGTCCATTGATTCTGGTAACGTTTTCTTTTATCATTATCCAATACGGTGCAACCAGTTTATTGAAATACTTTTTGCCAGGAACGATTTTGGAAAATCTGGATCAAAGCAGTACATTTAATACTGCGGCCAGATTAGCGGTTATCATGAATTTGTTTGTTACGGCATTTAATTATGCAGCAGAACCATTTTTCTTTAGACATAAGCATGCGGATAACTCCCGGGATGATTTTGCCCGTTTGAGTTTATTTTTTGTAATCAGTTGCAGTTTTATTTATCTGTTTACAATCTTATACCGGGATCTGTTTGCTTATTTATTGGATAAACGATTCCGAAGTGATTTATTTTTAGTAAACATTTTACTTCTAGCAAATATTTTTTCAGGTATCTACTCTAATTTTTCAAGTTGGTATAAATTGGCGGACAAGAATTACTTGGCAGCCTGGATTAGTATGGCTGGGATGTTGTTAATGATTGGTTTAAATCTATGTTTAATTCCTTATTTTGGAAATAGTTCTGCAGCATATGCCAATTTAATCTGTTATCTATTTATTTGTTCTCTGTCGTATTATCAGGGACAAAAATATTATCCGATTCCATACAAAATTTTGCGAATGATTGCTTATTTAGTAGCAAGTATTCTGATCAGTTTAGCCCTCCCCAAATTATATGCTATCCTGCAATTGGATTTTTGGGTACAACAGATTTGTTCGATGTTGGTTTTAATACTGGTTGCTTACATTTGTTACCAACTCGAATTTAAAAAAACCTTTATGATAAAGCATTAATGTTGATTAAAAAGCGGAATTTTTAAAATCCGCACTTCATGCTCATTTCGCAACAGAAATAGTTTGATTCCTTGTGAAGAAGGAGGAAGGTCAATACTGCAATCAGAACCAGGGATTTGGAGCTTTAAAGAGACATGACCCAATAAATCTATTAAAAGAGCAGTTGTATTCGGTTTACAGTTTGATAGTTTAATCGTTTGAGCGTTTTGATCGATGAATACCTGCACTTCATGTAGTGAGTTTAATTCTTTTGTAAACGTTGAAGG
>CAYMGR010000172.1:0-4603 GCA_964389985.1 uncultured Saprospiraceae bacterium | reverse complement strand
CAACAAACAAGAAGAAAAAGGAGATGCTGAGTGGGCAAAGCAATTAGCCAGCCTGGCTGATTTTTATATTAATGACGCTTTTGGTGCAGCACACAGAGAACATGCGAGTACCGCTACAATCGCCCGGTTTTTTGATCAACACCATAAAGCATTTGGTTTGTTGATGCAAAAAGAAGTTGAAAATGGAATGAAGGTCCTCCAAAATCCAAATCGTCCCTTAACGGCAATTATTGGAGGAGCAAAAGTTTCCGATAAAATTGAGCTCATCTCCAGTCTAATTGATTTATGTGATCACCTGCTCATTGGTGGCGGCATGGCTTATACTTTTTTTAAAGCAATGGGCTATCCAATTGGAAATTCTTTATGCGAAATGGATAAATTGGATTTGGCAAATTCTTTATTGGAGAAAGCAAAATTGAAAAACATGCATCTTGCCTTACCTCTCGATTCAAAAGTAGCCACAGCATTTTCAAATGACGCCCCTTCAAAAATTACGGATGCCTTGGCGATCGATGATGGCTTTATGGGCCTGGATATCGGTCCAAAAACCATTCTAGCTTATCAGGAAGTCATCGCACAATCCAAAACCATTTTGTGGAATGGACCAATGGGCGTTTTTGAAATGGATCAATTTGCTTCCGGTACTCGACAGATTGCAGAAGCCGTTGCACAAGCTACTGTTGAACATGCAGCGTATTCTTTGATTGGGGGTGGTGATTCGGTGGCAGCCATCAATAAATATCAATTGCAAGATCAGGTGAGTTTTGTCTCTACCGGTGGTGGAGCCATGCTGGAAATGTTGGAAGGTAAACAATTACCTGGGGTTCAGGCGATCCTCAATTAATTTAACCGGTCAATTAATAAAATTAAAGATAAAATTGCTGTGGCCTGAGCGATAGAATCTGCAACTACTTTAGCCCAATCCACATCTTTCTTTTCTTTCTTTTCCTTTTGCTTTTCCACATCTTTATAACCTACATTAATCACAGATCCTTTATATACTTTTGGATAGGTTCTGAAAAATAAAATTCTTCGGGAACGTTCAATTTTTCCATTCGCATGTTCTACGGTTATCTTACTGGGATCTCCATTTTTGGAAATGCCGGCTGCATAATGATTGACGTAGTATTTGGCATTTTTACCTTCATAATAAGCAACAGATATCGTGTTGTTGTTGGCCAATAATTTATCTGGATATAAATCTTTAGCATTGGTCGCACCGGCAATCCGAACTAAATCTTTTTGTTTGGGGATGTTAACCTGATCATTTTCCTTTAGTATAAAATCAAATCTTGAACCGGGTTTGTTCATCGCTTCTTTTAAATCCAATACAACATAACCAATGCTATCTTTCACCCGATATAAACTAGCCCCTTCCGGAAAAGCTTCAAGGGTTAATCCTCCGGCACGTTTGATCAAATCGCTTACTTTTTCATTCGGATTTAATAAAGCATATGGACCCGGATACCTGATTTCTCCCTCCAAATAAACCATTTGCTGAAATTGAAATTCAGGTTGACTGCGTACTACTACAATATCATAGGGATCCAATACAAAATCAGGCAGCTTGTTTCGATCATCCAAATTTCTGGATGAGCTTATCGAATTTACAATTGTTTTAGTAGGCTCATTATTCTTTATAACGACTCTGAAAATATCAATTTTGTTGGATGCAGCATAATAGGTGAATCCTTTAGCCAGATTGATCAAATCGTTTGCTGTCATTCCACTGCCATAATTAAATCGTCCGGGTTCTTTAACAGCTCCAGAAATTTCGACATAAGACTGATCCGTAAAACTGGATTGCGAAAGCACAACAAGACTGTCATAGGATTTAATAAATAGATTTTGATCTGATTCCAGGTTTTCCATGACATCTTTAATTCCAATCCGGATGATTTCGTAATCTTTGAGATTGCCGGATTTCATACGAAACAAAAAAGCATACGGAAAGGCTTCTTGTTTCAATCCACCTGCCAATAAAACCATATCCCGAACTCGAATATCCTGATCGGGATTTAAATCAAATTTTCCCGGTAGTCGTACGGCTCCTTCCACATTTACATGGGCATGATCTGCATAAATAGCCTGTTTATAAATCGTCAATACATCTTGTGCTTGCAGAAGTTTATCTGCCTGAACATTTCCGTTTAATAATGCGGCCAAATCAATGCGGTACAAGGAATAGGTTAAATTGGGATTCCGCCGTTTAATAAAAGCAAATTGTAAATTGGATTCCGGAGTAAATTCAATACGTTTTAATAATTCTGACAATCTCATTCCCGGTTTGTATTGATAAGAAGCTTCGCTTCTGACTTCTCCTGAAACAAAAATTAAATCTTCCAGTTGTGTTTTTATAGAAAACACAATGAGACGATCTCCTTTTTTTAATTCGAAATCACCGGAACGATTTAAAATTTCCTGATAAGGTATATCAATTACGATCTTTTTATCATTTTGGATGCGTTCCAGTTGAATGGTTTTGAGAATGGCCTGTTCTTGTAATCCGCCAGCATATTGGATTAAACTATTTAAATTTTCATTGGCTAAAAGTTCGTATTTAAAGGGTCGCTTGATAGCGCCTTCTATTTGAACAACTTTATCTGCAACCGGAACCTGGATGATATCATTGTTTTCCAGATAATAATCTTTTTCTGATGAAGGATTCAACATATACTTATAGACATCAATGAAACGGGTTTTCCCATTTCGAATCAATTTGATGGTTCTAACTGAGCCTAAATTATTAGGCCCACCAGCTGCAATCAATGCATTAAATGCGGTGTTAATCGCCGGAATGGTAAATCCACCATAATGATAAACTTCACCAAAAATATTGACATTAATGGTTCGGGAATAATTTAAACTCAGGTCGAATTGGTTATCATTAAATCTGTAAAAGCGTTTGAAATAATTATTCAACATGGATTTTGCTTTCACCAAACTCATGCCCTTTAAAAATATTCTGGGCATCCGGCTGGGTAAAATGTAACCTTCTCCATTGATTTCATAGGTTTCATTCAACTGACTGTAACCATAGATACTGACCGTAATCCGGTCACCCGTTCCCAAGACATAGCTTCCGGGAGGTTTTATGGCATTGGCCTGTCGATATAATGCCAGACTTTTATTTCTAAAAATATGCTGTCCCCAAATAGCAACGGTGTCTTTAATTTCCGGCAGATTTCCTTCTGCATCAGAAAGGGAATCCACATTGATGCCGCCAATTTTTTCCTGGAGTGGTTTAGCTTCAGTTTGTTTTTGTTTCGCTTGAACCCGACTTGTAATTTTAGGATCATCAATAGCCGATGGGGTCGTTTTATTTTTTGCTTCTTCTGCTTTTCGTGCTTCCAGTTCCTTTACAGCAGCTTCAATGTCAGTTTGCATTTGCAAAGCTTGCTCTGCTGAAAGATTTTCCATTCGATTGAGATCGATTCCTTTTTCAGATAACAGGTAGTCACGTAGTTCTTGTTCACTGATTCCTGTTTTTTGCAATTCATTCAGTGCTTGTTGTTCCAACACAGCTCGTTGCTGTGCTGGTAGATTGAGTGCAGTGAATAGTCCCAAAAAAATCAAACACAAGGAAAGTCCGCTCAGGCAAGTGTCAAGAAAATGTTTAAATGTAGATTTTAAATTGGAAAACAGGGTTAAACGCATTGTTAGAATCATGGTATTCGTTTAATTGCGTTGTAAATAATGTTGATCGTAATAATTCAGATAATCACCCGAACTTACTTTTTGCAACCACTCAGAATGGGATAAATACCAATCAATTGTTTTTTGCAATCCTTCCCGTAGCTTACAAGAGGGTTGCCAGCCTAATTGATTTTTCAAATAACTAAAATCGATGGCATAACGCAGATCATGACCGGGACGATCACTCACATATTGTATTAATTTTGAAGAATGTCCAGGCGTTCTTCCAAGTGTTTGGTCCATTAATTCGCACAGGAGTTTCACTAGATCAATATTCTTCATTTCTGATTGACCACCAATATTATAAGTTTGACCGGTTTGCCCTTTATGAAAAATGAGATCTATTGCTGAAACATGATCTCCAACCCAAAGCCAATCGCGTACATTTTCACCTTTACCATAAACCGGAAGCGGACGCTCATTTAAAATATTATTGATAATTAGTGGGATTAATTTTTCAGGAAACTGATTGGGACCATAATTATTAGAACAATTGGAAAGTATGACCGGTAGTTTATAGGTGTGGAAAAAAGATCTGACCAAATGATCAGAGCCTGCCTTTGAAGCAGAATAGGGTGAGCGCGGATCGTAGGCTGTTTTTTCAGTAAAATAACCATCTGTACCTAAACTGCCGTAAACCTCATCTGTGCTTACATGATAAAACCGATGTGCATCAGAAGAAACATTCCACATCTGTTTAGCACAAAGCAATAAATTTAAGGTACCCAGTACGTTTGTTTTTATGAAGGCTGTTGGATCTGCAATGGAGCGATCAACATGCGATTCAGCAGCAAGATGAATGATGGCATCCGGATGAATTTCATCAAAAATGTTTTTCAGGCGGTCGAAATCTACAATATCGCCTTTGATAAAAGTATAATTAGAGGAAAGTTCGATATCCGAAAGA
>CAYMGR010000171.1:0-4612 GCA_964389985.1 uncultured Saprospiraceae bacterium | reverse complement strand
ATGGTTCATTTTATGAGGGTTCAGTTTATGAGTTTTGCGTAGCGAATTATATTGATGAGGATTTAGATCAGTGGTTCAATACCGGTGATAATTTGCGAAATACTTTTTTTATTGCCGGTCCGTACATTGATACATTTGCAGACGTTGATTCAGTGCGAAAAGACGAATTCAGGCAGTTGATTTTGAAAATTAAGCCAGTGCAAACCGTGGCATTTTTGTTTGTAAATTACATTTAAGATTATGATACCATTAAAAGATAAGCCAAACGTATCACCCCCAGACGGTGACTTTCCATTTGGGAGTATAAGAGATAGAAACGGGTCAACCGCTGGAACTCCAGGAAATAAAGAGGTGTATAATGACATTCATCAGTTCTTTGAAAAAATGATGAATGAATCAAACGTAGTCCCGAATGGTTTACCAGATTCAGAATACAGCGGCTGGCAACTTTGGGAGGCAATGTTTTATCATTTAATGCCTAAATATGAAAGCTGGACCGATGCGCCGAATTTTATTCTGCATAAAATATCAACTGTGTCAGGGTTTTATAAAATTTGGAATATTACTCATCATGGGTTAACTGAGATTGATTTTACAAACAATCAGGAAACGATAAATATCGTTTCATTTGGAAAAAACAATACTTATGCCCCGCTTGGCACTGTGCATCACTTAAGATTTCACGTCGATCCGGCTGGTGCATTTGCATTTACTATCACATTGAATTCCACTAATGCGGGCGCCGCTCCTTTGATTATTAAAAATGGAGTTGGTGGATCAGACCAGACATGGACAATCCTTACTGATCAAACAATAAAAGTAGTTTACACAAAAGACGGTTGGGAGATAATTGAATAGTTTTAGCGTTGATACGGATGAGTTGGTGAAATTCACAAACAGACTGGAAAGGCTGAATACAAAAGCCATGCCCAACGCTGTCAGAAATACACTGAACTCACTGGCTTTTGATATGAAAAAAAAGACAATTCAAATCAGTGCGCTGAGTAATTTTGAAAAAAGACAGCCAAATTTTTTCAGAGTTTTCAGCAGGGTTGAAATGGCCAGAGGAAATGACATCAGATTAATGCAATCTGAGGTTGGTTTTAGAGATCCAGGTGGGTCAAATTACGCAGTGAAAGATTTGGAACAGCAGGAGTCTGGGGGTAAAATTGGACATAAAGCATTTATCCCATTGGATCAATCGAGAGTTGGAAAAAGTAATAAAAAAGTAGTTCAGAAAAGATTCAGAGTTGGAACGATAAAAAATGTCGTTCACACAAACGGAGCTAAAGGAGTTAATCGTGGTCAGCGATTTATAAAATCTGCAATTCATGCCGGAATTGGTGGACACGTTTTGACGGAAAGAGGTATTTTATACAGGGTTGAATCACTCACCCCAGGTCGAAGGAAAATGATTCCAATTTATTCTGTAAAAGGGGGCCGATCAGTCACAGTAAAAGCCACTCATTTTATGCAGGAGGCTACAAATATGACTACAAAAAGAACAGGATTGTTTTTTAAATACAATGCAAAACGTGAATTTGACAGAGTTTTAGGATGAGTTGGCAGGACAATATAGAAAATGGATTGATAATCATTACCGGAGACGGTAAAGAGTATCGGCCATTGTATAAAATCGAAGAAATCACAGAGGATTTTAATCATGCTGAATTTGATTTTCCAAATATTGCCGGCACGCTTGTAATAAAATCAGAGGCAAAGGGCAGAAAAAAGAAACTTGAATTTTATTTTCAGGGTGAGGATCATTTGGATATTTACGAGCAGTTCAGAGTAAGCACAAAAGACAGACGGCCATGGAAGATCACTCACCCAATGTACGGGCTTATTATTGCTCAGGCAGTTTCAATCACTTATGATGCGTCTTGGATTGGTACAACGAAAATTAACGCTACATTAATTGAGACAATCACAGACGAAGCGCCAAAATTAAGCGTAGTTCCGCAGGCACAGGTTGAGAAATTAGTCGAGCAGTACAATGAGACAACCGGAACAGCATTTGAAGGCAAATTAAAAGACGGTAGCTCAGTCATAAATTTACTTGACCTGAATTTGGGAACCATTTATGATGAATCAGATGGGATAAAACTGACAGATTTAGAGGCATCTGATTATTTTAATTTATTCACCGCCGCTGAGGCAAAAATTTTAGATGTAACGGCTGAGCCGCTTTTAGCAATTACGGCAATTAAAGACGTGATAATGTATCCGTCCTTGCTTGAAATTTCGGTACGTACCAGAATTAATTTGCTGGTTAGTCAATTTAATTTACTGGTATCTGAAATCACTGAGCTTGTAACGCCGGATGATAAATTGGTGTTTGAAAACAATGCCGGAAATTTGATTTCAGCTATGCTTGTTAGCGCTGTTACGCCACTCGACAGCACAGATTACGGAAATTCAGATACGGTTTTGGAAATAAGTCAATTAATTTCTGATTCATTTGACACTTATTTGGAGTCACTTGATTCATTGCAGTCAGACAACGGAGGCGATACAGATTCATATATTCCTGACTTTGATTCAATAAATAATTTATCAGAAGTTGTTGACTATACAATTTCAAATCTGTACAATATCGCATTAAATGCCGGTCAGGAAAGAATTATTTTACTTGAGGAGGATAGTAATTTGATAACACTAACTCACCGTTTTTATGGATTACTGGCTGATGACTCGACAATTGATGAATTTATCCGTATCAATAAAATCGGATTGTCTGAATTATTACAGATTCAAAAAGGCAGAAAAATTAAGTATTTTGTATAGATGGAATTGTGGATTACAGACAGATTTAAAAACAGGAGGGTTGAATATTTCAACGACTTCCAGATAAATCTTGTCTATGATTCTATTGCATCAACGTTTGCATTTCAGGCGCTATTTGATCCGGACAATGAAGCGCACCGGGAAATTTTTTGTGTGTCCCATTATCACGAAGCTGAGTTATGGCACAATAACGAATTGATTTTAACCGGATTTATTTTATCTCAGAAATTCAGGTGCAGTCCGGTTGAGGAAATGGCATCAATTTCAGGTTATTCTAAAACTGGTGTTTTTGAAGATTGCGAAATTCCGCCATCGCTTTATCCGCTACAGAGTAACAATCTTTCGTTGAAAGAAATTGCAACCCGGATTGCAAATAAATTTAAAATCAAAGTTGTCATTGATGATGCGGTTGCATCAAAAATGAATAAAGTATTTCCAGACACGACGGCCAGTGAGTCTGAAAATATCAAATCTTATCTGCATGAAATGGCAAAGCAGAAAGACATTGTAATCACACACACAGCAAAAGGAGAGTTACTTTTCACGGAGGCAAAAACAAAACTTGAGCCGATATTGGATTTTGATTTAACCAAAGGCACGCCACACGGGACCAGTTTTGATTTGGTTTTTGATGGACAAGGCATGCATTCTGATATTACACTACAGAAACAAGCCAGCAGTGAGGGCGGAAATGCCGGGAAATATACAATTGAAAATCCGTATGTTCCGATTGTTTACCGGCCAACTGTAAAGAGCCAATCAAGCGGAGATGATAATGACACGAGTTTGGCAGCAAGGCGTGAACTGGCAAAAGAACTTGAAAATTTTAAGCTAACAGTAACGCTTGACGAATGGATTATTAACGGAAAAATAATCCGACCAAATAATACAATTACTGTTTACGCTCCTAAATTATTTATGTTTAAAAAAACCACTTGGTTTATAAGGTCAGTTAATTTAGTAGGTAATCAGGAGTCAACCACTGCCACTTTGGAATGTGTATTGCCTGAAGTCTATACAAATCAGATTCCGGTTTCAATTTTCAAAGGAATGAATTTAGTACCAAAATTACATATATGAACCTGGTAAAAATTATTTCAAGCTCTATAAGCGGTGCGATTCAAAAGGTGAAATTTTTACGTTTTGGGGATTCTGACGTACAGGAAAAAAAGACAGTCACACCATACGGAATTGATGCGAATCCAATTCCGGAAATGATTGCTTTATATGCTGAAACAGGAGTGAAAGGAGAGTCTGTTTTGGTTGGCTATATAAACAAAAATGCAATCGCTCAACCAGGCGAATTGAGGTTGTTTTCAACCAATACATCCGGAGTTGAACAGGCTTATTTATATTTTAAGGCAGACGGCAAAGCTGATTTTAACGGATCAAATGACAATCTCGTGAGGTTTTCAAAATTGGAGACTGGATTCAATCAACTTAAAACTGATGTAAATAATTTGATTACGCTTTTCAATGTGCATCAACATATTAGCACAACACCGGCATCACCAACATCAACACCTACAGCAGTAGCAACAGCATCTACAGCCACAATAGCACAAGCAAAAATAACTGATCTCAGGACATCAGCTACCGATTAAAAAAAATGACTTAAATTTGAATTATGGCACAACCAATTTACATAAAATTGAATATTGATCAGGCAACCGGATTGACCAGATCAATGATTTTGTCAAGAATAAGCCAGATTGATGCTATGATTTCATCATTGCTTACAACAGCAATGACGGCTGTAACTACAGGAAACATTGCTGAATATGAAATAGATTTAGGAAAAGAAAAAAATAAGTTTTTAAACTTT
>CAYMGR010000170.1:0-4626 GCA_964389985.1 uncultured Saprospiraceae bacterium | reverse complement strand
TGATAGGTGATAGATGAGAAGTGACTTCTGATTATTGACTACTGACTACTGATTTCGAGAGGTGAGAGTCTTTAGGGAAATGAGGAGAGAAACGTTAAAAACAAATTATGCAACTATTGCTTGCATCACATAATCGAAATAAGAAACTTGAAATGCAAGCCATTTTACCCAAACACATTATGGTGCTTGATTTAAATGATTTGGGTATTCAGGATGAAATCGTGGAAGATGGAAATAGTTTTGAAGAAAACGCTTTGATTAAAGCGCGATATTTAAAAAACTTAACCGGAATGAATTGCATTGCTGAAGATTCAGGATTAGAAGTTTTTGCCCTGGATCTGGCTCCGGGCATTTATTCAGCCCGCTATGCCGGTCCGCAAAAAAATGATTGGGATAATATTCAATTACTTTTAAAAAAGATGGACCAGCTAAGCAATCGCCAGGCTCAATTCAGAACGGTGATTGCATGTTTATTGGAGCATCGGGAATTTATTTTTGAAGGGCTGGTGCGTGGACATATTTCAAGAGAAGCATTAGGAAATTCAGGATTTGGATACGATCCAATCTTTATCCCGGATGGTTATTCAAACAGTTTTGCTCAACTGGGAAATGAAATCAAATCTGAAATAAGCCATCGCAGTCAGGCTGTGAAAAAATTGATGGATTTTTTGAACATCACCAATAAAAATCCAGAATAGTACAAACAGCCAGCACGATACTTGCAATACCATTAGTAGTAAAAAAGGCCAGATTAATTTTATTGAGGTTTCCTCCACCAATGATCCGATGTTGTAAGATCAACAAAACAATAAAGGCCGAACTTCCAAAATAACTTAGATAATGCAAGCCGAAGTCTTTATGTAAAATCCATGCGCCTCCAAGAATACTCAAGGCACAAACTGTATGCAAGGAGGTAGAGACCATTAAGGCTTTTGATAAACCAAATTTTGCAGGGATGGAATAGAGTTGATGATTCTGATCAAACTGAATATCCTGCAATGCATAAATAATATCAAAACCAGCCACCCAACAAATGACTGCTACCGAATATAAAATAGGCAAAAAATGAAAATGACCTGTTACGGCAAGGTATGCTCCAATGGGTGCAAGGGATAATCCCAACCCTAAGAACACATGACATAACCAGGAAAATCGTTTGGTATAACTATATCCTAATACAATGAATAAAGCCACCGGAGCCAGAATAAAACATAGAAAGTTAATAAAATACGCGGCAATTAAAAACAATAGGCTATTGACCAATACAAATGCAAGCGCATGGTTGGAAGAAATGATCCCCGATGGAATTTCACGAATGGACGTTCTGGGATTCAATTTATCAATATCCTGATCTGCCCATCGATTAAAGGCCATTGCAGCATTCCGCGCTGTTATCATACAGACCAATACCAATGCAAACAGTTTCCAATCTAAAATTGAATTGCCCATGGCCCGGGTTCCTATCATAAAACCAATTGCTGCAAACGGTAAAGCAAATACGGTATGGCTAAATTTTACAAGCGATAGATAATTTTGAATTTGCTTCATATAGATATTAATAAAAAACCCACCCTGTATAAACAGGATGGGTTCTTATAAGTTTTTAATTTAAGCTTATTTTACAACCGGAGCAGATGGAGCCGTTTTAGGAGCTTTAGGATCCTTTTTTACAACACCTGTAATGGTTAAATAAGTTTGAGGAGGATTGGTATTCGCAGTGACAGTTACTTTTTTAGTTTGTTTAGAACCATCATCACTTCCTTTTCCTTTTGAATCAAATTCAACTTTGATTTCACTTGTTGCACCTGGAGCAACAGGTTCTCTTGGCCAATCAGGCACTGTACAACCGCAGCTACCTTTAGCGTCAGAAATGATTAAAGGTTCGCTTCCAGTATTTTTAAATTTGAATGCATATTTTACATGCTCACCTTCAACGATTTCACCGAAGTCATAAACCATTTCAGTAAATTCCATTGAAGTCGTAGGACCTGTTGGTGCAGCAGCTTCGTTAGTTGCAGCCATAACCGTACCTGGTTCTGGTGTACCCATCGTAGAACCTGCAGCAGCAGCACCTGCTTCAGTAGTAGCAGCTGCATCTGTGCCAGCTTTGTCATTCTTGCAAGAGCTAACTCCAACAAGCGCTACAAAAAGACCTAAAGAAAAGAATTTTAAATTTTTCATGATTTAAATATGATTTTTTACTTATTAGATTGAGCCTGTAAAATTAGTACAGTCAAATTCAACACCATTTATTCTATTTCAAATGTATTGTTAATGATTACTAAAAGCTGTTTTTGCTTTGAATCCAAGCATCAAATTCGGCAATTGACTTTGTATTCAAACAATTATTCTTTGTTAATCCGCCCTTTCTTGCAGAAAGTACACCGTATCGAATATCCCGAATCCCTTTTAAATTATGCGCATCGGGATTAATGGATATTAATAGGCCTTTTTCCATTGCATAAGGAATCCAGGTCCAATCCATATCTAATCGAACCGGATTGGCATTCAACTCCATGACCACTTGATTTGCAATACAGGCATCAATGATTTCACGATAACGGAGTGGGTATCCTTTTCTTGAAAGCAATAATCTTCCGGTCGGGTGACCGAGAATTCTCGTATAGGGATTTTCGATGGCTTTGATGATCCGTTGCATCGCTTTGGCCTCATCCATTTTCAAATTACTATGGACAGATGCAATCACCAGATCAAATTGCTGGAGGATCTCATCCGGATAATCCAATCGGCCATCACTTAAAATATCTGATTCAATTGATTTATAAATTTTAAATGGAGCGAGTTGAGTATTTAATTGATCAATTTCAGCCCATTGTGTTATTAATCGCTCTTCCTGTAATCCATTCGCATAAAATGCAGATTTAGAATGATCGGAAATAACAAAATACTGATAATTCAAACGAATGCATTCTTCTGCCATTTGTTGAATGGTATAAATCCCATCACTATACTTTGAATGATTATGAATCACTCCTTTTATTGATGGATCATCGACTAATTGCTTTTCGTCAAAATTTGAAAATTGTTGAAGATCTCTGCATTCCGGAGAAATATAAGCAAGTTGTGCTGATTCAAAAATTGCATGTTCTGTCTCTCCATTTACCTGGCTCAAGTTAGACTCATACAATTGTATGAATTCAAGGGATCCTCCTGTGCGTTTGATTTGATCGTGCGTCCAGTTTGCAGGATCCGAACTATATAAAAAAACCGGAATGAATTGATTCCAAATATATTCCTGTTCCAATCGATATTGAAGTTTTTCGGGCAGCTGCGTCGGGGTCTGATCGACCATTAATTCAATTGCTTTAAGTACCGGCATGGCTCTGCGCAATTCACCGGTCGTTTCAATCCGCATGGTTGGATTTAAATCCTGGAGTTCTTTAATGAGTGCGATTGCTTCTGTTTCCAATTGAGCAAATAGAAAAAGATTTTGTTGCTGATTAAAATACTCAATGCTTTGAATAATATCACTCTGCAATTTGGTGCCAAATCCTTTCAACTCGATCAATCGATTTTCATAACAAGCGTATAATAATTCACCGGGTGTTTCGATTTGCAAATCCTTCCAGATGGTCTTAACTTTTTTAGGACCAAGTCCTTTAATCTGTAACATGAGTCGAATGCCCTCAGGCGTTTTGGATCGAAATCCTTCCAGTGCAGAGATGCTTCCCGTTTGCTTGAGTTCATCCAGTTTATCTAATATTGCTGCACCAAGGCCTTTGATTTGCATCCAGGCTTCGCGATCTTGTTCTAATAAAGGTTCATCTAATTTTCGCAAGGCGAGATAAGCATTCTCGTAACTCCGGATCTTAAATGGATTTTCTTCATGTAAATCCATTAAGCTGGCCAACTCATGAAATAAGCCGGCGATTTCTTTATTGGTCAATTTTAATTTCTGTTTATTATTAATGTTAGTTCTAAAAGTCTACTTCACTCTCATTTCCATTCTACTCATTCGGATTCTACGACTTTGGCTTGATCTGAATATTCCATAGGCAATTACCAAACCCATTGGAAGTAAAAAATTCAAATATTTTAAACTGGATCGCCTGGAATCTGTCAATTCTTCAATCGGACGGGTTTCAACGGATTTGGTCCGCAAATCAATTAATCCGGTATCATCACTTAAATAATCAATGCTATTGACCAATAAACTGATATTATCTCCATTTTGTCTTCGTTGATCCCGGCCATTAATTGCAAAATCACCATCACCAAACAGAATCATTTTACTGGATTGATTTCCTGAAAGAGTTCCTTCAAAAAGAGCTCCTACGCAAATATTCTTCTCCGTAAAATCCGCATTTGTCCATTGTTTTTGGACATCAAATCGGAGCGGTGCTTTCTCACGTGCAGATGTTTCAGATGTATATAAAAAGGAGTTAAACTGAATGCCGGGTGATTCTTTATAATTGATCGGACTGGCAAATTCAAGCATCACTTGTTCAAGTCCTTTGGTAATGGAATGGTTAGGAAATTTTTGAATCAAAGGAAGATATGGAAATTGAACCGGTGTTGAAAACGAAAAGAATCCTTGTTGCTGTTGGACATTTACCTGGCCACAACGCGCATCTCTAACTAATGCATCTTCCAGTTCAATGTTCT
>CAYMGR010000169.1:0-4698 GCA_964389985.1 uncultured Saprospiraceae bacterium | reverse complement strand
TATTCATTCCAATCCTTTGTTAAAAAAGATACGACACGTTCGTTTATACGGGAAGTTGTTTCTGATACCTTTAGAGATGCGCTTGGAAAGTTGATCTATCGACTGGATGTATTTTATACCCGCGACACCAATCAATCCTGGGAATTAATCAATTCTGCATTTATAGAAAAAAATCAATCCTTCCTACTGAAGAAAGAAAATGGTTTATCCTTTGTGCGGCTGACGTTTCCGGTTCTGAAAAATAAATCCTGGGATGGTAATAGCATGATTTCACCCAAGACCACCATCTTAATCAATGGTGAATTGTTGGAGGCTTATGCCGATTGGTATTACAGATACAAGTATGTCGATCAGGCGGAACCAGTCCATGCACAGATTTATCCAAAGGTCTGTAAAGTATTGGAAGTGGATGAAGAGGATTTTATTACGAAGCGATATTCAGAAGCACGTTATGCCAGAGGAGTCGGAATGATTTATCGCGAGCTATGGATATTGGATACGCAAAATACAGATACACAAAAGCGTTTTGAAGATCGTGCGGAAAAGGGAATGATCCTAAAGCAATCGTTGATTTCATTTAAATCTTAAAATGATCCAACTCATTCCCGCAGGTCGCACGTTTAAAGTCTTTGGTTTGCAAGGAGCTCTTTGGTTGCAAATTGAAAAACCCTTCCTCCCTTTTATCAAAAAGCACAAAGTCGTTTTTTTTAATGTAGAAGGCAATGACGTTCCTTTTTTTATTGAACGTATGAAAGAGGAAGAGAATTTTTTGGTAAAATTTAAAGACATCAATAATCCTGAAGATGCCGCGTCCATTAGTAATCAAACATTCTATGTAGATCAAAGCCGCATTAAAAAGCCGGTTGTTGAAAGCACAAAGGATGATGAACTATCTGACTGGGTCGGTTATAAACTGTTTGATGAAACATCAGGCATTACTGGTTGCATCAAAGTGATTGAAGAATTTCCGCAGCAACTTATGGCAACTGTTTCGTACGACGATAAGGAATGTTATGTCCTTCTAAGAGAAGAATGGATCCTGCAAATCGATGATACCAACAAAACAATTCAAATGCGATTACCTGAAGGGATGTTTGAGTAAACTGTTTAAATGTGAATGATCATATTTGCAACACAGGCCGTCATGAGACAGGCGATGGTCCCTCCAATAAGTGCTTTTACTCCAAATTTTGTTAAATTTTCTCTTTGATTAGGAGCTAAAGAACCGATTCCTCCTATTTGAATTCCAATGGAAGCAAAATTGCTAAAACCGCAGAGAGCATAGGTGGCAATAATAATTGATTTATCATCGAGCACGCCATTATTTTTCATTTCCGATAAGGATAAATACGCTACAAATTCATTGAGGATGGTTTTTTCACCTAGTAGTTGTCCAATGGCCATG
The DNA here is from genome assembly GCA_964389985.1 of uncultured Saprospiraceae bacterium. GTDB lineage: Bacteria > Bacteroidota > Bacteroidia > Chitinophagales > Saprospiraceae > Vicinibacter. The sequence goes on along the minus strand of CAYMGR010000169.1, from coordinate 3,293 downwards.
ATATCTTTAAAATCTACACCGATAATCCATGCAATTGGAGAAAACAGTAATCCCATAATATATTGCAAATTAAATTCTTTATACTTTCCAAGTGTTTGCATGCTTAACCATTCATTCAAGCCAGTTGCTCCACCTAGTTTTGTCAACAACATATTAGCTAGATACACGATGGCCATAAATGCTAAAAGCATGGCGCCAACATTCACTGCTAATTTTAAACCATCGGTAGTGCCACGAGCCAGAGCATCTAAAAAATTACTTCCAATTTCTTCTTTCGGTACAGATAAATCGTGATTGACATTTTCTGTTTCCGGAAAAAGTAATTTGGCAGCAATTATAGCAGCGGGTGCAGAAATGATCGATGCCGTTAATAAATGCATTCCATAAAACAACATGGATTCAGAATTTCCGGCACCCAACATGGCCATATAGGCTCCGAATACAGAACCAGCGATGGTGGCCATTCCACCGCACATTAAACACAATAATTCAGATTTGGTCATCCCTGCTAAATATGGCTTGATGACCAGAGGAGCTTCTGTTTGACCCACAAAAACGTTGATTGCACAAGCCAAACTTTCAGCACCCGATAGTTTCATGGTACGAACCATAAGCCAGGCAAAGCCATAGACGATTCGTTGTAAGATGCCGAAATAATAGAGTATGGAAGATAATGCCGAAAAGAAAATAATGGTTGGAAGGATCAAAAAAGCAAATCCATACGGTGAACCGGGTTTGGCAAGGTCTCCAAAGAGAAATTGAGCAGATTGATTGCTGCTGGAGATCATTACAGAAAATATTTTTACAATGTATTCAAAGGCGGATTTTATAAACGGAATTTTAATCATGCAAAAAGCAATGACAATTTGCAAGAGGGCACCCATTATGACCAATCTCCAATTAACTCCTTTCCTGTTTGCACTTAAAAGGAAACAGATGCCAATCATCACCACTAAACCCAAAAGTCCCCGTCCGATTTCAATAATGTTCATGTCTTTTGCTATTAAAAGTTGAAAAATAGAAAAAAATAATCAAATTTATCCCGTTGTAATGGAAAGTATATGTTTATAGGAATTTGTGGAGGCAGCGGTGCAGGTAAAACAGCCTTTATCCAAGACCTCAGAAAAAAATTTTCTGAAGACGAACTGGGATTGATTTCAGAGGATAACTATTATAAGCCCGCTGAGTACCAGCACGTAGATGCTCAAGGTGTGATCAATTTTGATATTCCGGAGGCCATTGACCATGAGGCATTTATAAGGGATTTGTACTTGCTGCAAAAGGGCGTAAGCGTCAGCCACAAAGAATACACCTTTAATAATGAAAATCAGGATGCAAAGCAAGTGATCATCCAGCCTGCTCAAATTTTTATCATTGAAGGTTTATTTATCCTGCATCATGAAGACACCAGAAATCTTTTGGACCTCTCCGTTTTAATCCATGCGAAGGATAATCTGAAAATTATCCGAAGGATTAACCGGGATAAATCAGAACGAAATTATCCATTGGAGGATGTACTCTATCGGTATGAACACCATGTAGCACCTGCTTATGATAAATACATCGATCCCTATGTGGATGAGCTGGATCTGATCATCAATAATAATAAAAGTTTTGACAGGGGTTTAGAGGTACTAACAGCCTATATTCAATCCAAATTAAAGTAAACGGATGCTATCCAATCCGGCTGATTTAAGCTTCGGAAAACAAACTTGGCCATAGCGAACGAATCGATAGCAGAATGCCTGTTTTTCTATCAGGCCTGAAAAGGGATAAAGTTCAATGTGCTTCATTTTACTAAACTATCACCTGGAAAGCTAAAAAAGGCTGACAACCGCTCCCGTTTTACAGGATAATTTACTCATCTCAAGAAATATAATATGTATTCTAAATTATATATTTTAGAATAAAAGACATATAAATAGCTATAAAACAGTTAATTATAAATTAATAAATATCAAAATATAATCCTTCGAGCCACAGATTATAAATAATTGGTATATATTTTGAAGGATATGCGGGACGAGCTAAGCTTACACGCATTGACTCTAAAACCTTAAACTGTTTATTCATGAACCGAAGTTTGATTTTGTTGAGATGGTTAAGTCTATTTGTCCTGTTGGGATCTATGAGTTCCAATACAGGATTGGCTGCCCCTAAAGAAACCATCAGGTATCTGCCTCCAATGGCATGTAATGACCTGGTGCACGTTTCATTAAATAATGTTTGTAAAGCGAGCGTTACAGCAGAAATGCTACTGGAAGATATGATTGGAATTCCGTCTGATTATACGATCCAATTATTTTTTAAAGATGGTTCGATGCAGCCGGATTTGTTTTTTGATGAAAGTGATATCCGAAAAACATACAGTTATAAAATTTGGCACAACCAAAGTGGAAATTCCTGTTGGGGAAAAATTTTTATTGAAGATAAATATCCACCGGAATTAATTTGTGAACGGGATACGGTTCGTTGTGGCGATACCATAACGCCTGAAATTTTAGGATTTCCAATACCATCTTCCTTTTCTGTATTCATCGATTCCATTGGCCCGACATCTTATCTGGTGAGCGGATGGGATTATTGTGGCGACGTGATTTTAAACTATACGGACCATGTCAATCATTTTCCATGTGATAGTTTTTGTATTCGCCAAGTCATCCGTCAGTGGTGGGCGACAGATGAAAGTGGAAATCAATCACATTGCAATGATACCATTTGTGTGATTCGACCATCTGTCATCGATATCAAATTTCCACATCATTATGATGATTATGATTTTCCACATATAAATTGTGATACCATCTATCCAAAATTAGCCAATGGAAATCCATCACCTGATTTCACAGGTTGGCCCATTCCTGTAGGTTGTACGACATTAAATGCTACGTATTCAGATTTGAATATTCCAATTTGTGGTTCAAGTTTTAAGGTTTTGCGCAGATGGGTCATTCTGAATTGGTGTGGAGGAAAAATTATAGAATACAATCAGATCATTAAAGTAATTGATGATCAAGCTCCAAAATTTAGTTGCCCTAAAGATTTGACAATGGGCATGAAAGCCTACACGTGTTCAAGTTATGGAAAATTGCCAGCTCCTGACTCTGTGATCGATTGCAGTGCCTGGAGTTATGAAATATTTACGATGATTGCAGATACGAAATCGGGAACTCCTCAAACACGAGGAAAAACGTATTTAGTTTATGACAGTATTCAAAAATGTTATTTTTTGGATGGCGCACCTGAAGGTCGGATTTGGATCGTTTACCAATTGACTGATGCATGTGGAAACC
>CAYMGR010000168.1:0-4757 GCA_964389985.1 uncultured Saprospiraceae bacterium | reverse complement strand
AACATATCGCAAAGTTGTTTTCGAAAACAAAGAATACACAGAAGCTAGTTTAAGAATCAATGCGATGTTATGCGATCCCAATGAAAATATTTGGATAGCAAGTTCTAACAATGGCTTATTAAAATTCAATTCCGGGAGTCAGTCCTGGAATCTATTTCAATACGAACTCTACAATATAAAAAGTATTGCAGATAACAAGCTGTCCTGTCTTTATAAAGATCGCTCGGGCGTATTATGGATTGGAACCGAAAACCGTGGGGTTGATCGGATTAGTAATCATCCTTCAAATTTTAATAATTATATTTTACAACCAGGTAAAGCTCATTCATTATGCCAACGCGATATTAAATGTGCTTGTGAAGATCCCAATGGAAATTTATGGATTGGCAGCATGGATGGTCTAATGTATTTTAATAGAAAAGACCAGACATTTAAATGCTATCAACATGATAGAGACCATCCAAATAGTATATCCGATAATTCAGTTTATGCCATAGAATTAGATTCTAAAAATAATTTATGGATCGCCACAGAAAATGGTCTCAATTATTTTGAACCAAGACTGAATAAATGGACACGTTACTTGTATGATGAAAATAATATCAACGGAATTCCAGGACGTCTTGTATTTGATGTTAAGCTATTAAAAAATGGAGATGTCTGGATTGCGACTAATAACCTTATTGCCAAATTTATACCCAGTACCCATCAATTTGAAAATAGACTGAATCAAAATTTAATTGACAAATTTCCAAAATCCTTTTGTGCTACTTTGTATGAAGATTGCGACCAAAAAATATGGATATCAACAACCCGTATCGGTATCTATCAAATAGATCCCGATTATAAGATCCTAAAATATTACAGAAATTCAGGTGGATTTAAGGCTTCTATGGTTCATCAATTTGCAGAAGATTCTCTTGGAACTTTATGGATGGCCTCCAATAAGGGCATCTATTACAAATTAGCGGGTGTAGATAGTTTGATCAGACTGTCCGGAGAAGCATCCTTTTTAGAGACTGATATTAAATCCATTCTGGTGGAAAACCCAAAATCAATCTGGGTGAGTACTTCAAATGGTATTGTACATATACAACTAAATGAATCCAGAGAAATTAGCTCATACAAAGTATTTCGTGTGTGCGACGGATTACAAAGTAACTCATTCAATTCATTTGCAGGTTTAAAACTTCGATCAGGTGAATTGTTTTTCGGAGGTATCAATGGATTCAATATATTTCACCCTCAGGCAATTAAAAGCAATTCATATGTTGCTCCTGTATTTATTAGCAGTTTGAATGTTTTCAATAATGCAATCCCATTTAGCCAACTCATTAACAAAACAAGTCCGCTTGAACTAAACTACAATCAAAACTATTTTACTTTTGAAATGGCTTCCTTGAATTTTGATAAAGCTGAATGCAATCAATATACGTATCAACTGATAGGATACGACCCAAGTTATACTGAGCCCTCCAATAATCCAACTGCAAGTTATGCCAATGTCCCGCCTGGTGATTATATTTTAAGTGTCAAAGGATCCAATAATGATGGTTTATGGAATCCCAAACCATTCAACCTTCATATTATTATACATCCGCCATTTTGGCAAACGATTTGGTTTCGCTTACTGGCACCTTTTATATTATTGTCATTTGGGTTTTGGGCCATATCCAACTGGATCAAAACGATAAAACGTAAGTCTCAAAAAAATACCGAAATCATCAAGCAAATTTCAGAAGCACGACTGATCGCTTTAAGAGCCCAGATGAATCCCCACTTTATTTTTAACTCATTAAATGCTATACAGCATCTCATCTCGGAGTCAGAAAAAACTGAAGCGTTGAAATACCTATCCAAATTTTCAAAACTTATCCGTCTGGTATTACAAAATGCCTCCAAAAACACCAATTCAGTAGCTTCTGAAATTGAAATGCTTCATTTATATCTGGAGTTGGAATCTTTGCGATTTACAAATAAATTTAGTTATACATTAAAAATTGAAAACGAACAAGAGTTAAAACAAATTGAAATACCCAGCATGCTGTTGCATCCATTCGTTGAAAATGCAATTATTCATGGTCTGCTAAACAAACCGAATGAAGGTCATCTGCTCATTCAAATAAGCAAAGAATCAGATCAACTCGTATGTATTATCGAAGACAATGGAATAGGCCGGACAGAAGCTGGGCGGATCCAGTCCGCTAAGTTGAACCAACATGAATCACTTGGTATAAAAGTGACCATGAACCGCATTAAAATGATTGAAGCCATCAGCGAGAAGCAAGCCCAAATAAAGTTTATTGATTTATATAATGATCACGGTTTAGCAATCGGTACCCGTGTCATTGTTATCATACCCATTTAAAATTTATCATGATACGTGCCATTATTATAGATGACGAATCCAGGAGTTTAAAGTTACTCATTAATCTATTGTCTGACTATTGCAAGGAAGTAGAAATCATTGGCACGGCAAACAATGTGAAAGAAGGTTATGACTTAATTCAAAACAAAATGCCCGATGTCCTTTTCCTGGATATTGAAATGCAGCGAGAAACTGGTTTTGACTTACTATTAAAATTTAATGAAATCCCATTCGATATCATTTTTACTACTGCCTTTCAACAATACGCCCTTCAGGCAATTAAATTCTCTGCTTTAGATTACTTGTTAAAACCCATTGATGTTGAAGAATTAAAGTTGGCGCTTGCTAAAGTTGCCAAAAATAAATATCGGAATGAATTATCACAAAAATTTGATACTTTAATCAACAATCTGAAGCATCCCAAGTCAGAACAAATTCAATTGGCTTTACCGTCTTCAGATGGCTTAACCATCGTTCAAATTCAGGATATTATTTATTTGCGCTCTGACAGACAATATACCCTTTTCCAGTTAAAATCGGGTGAAAAAATTGTTACTTCAAAAAACCTAGGTGAATATGAAGACTTACTCCTCGAACACAATTTTTTCAGAGTACATCATTCAGCATTGATTAATTTGAATGAGATAAAAAAATATGTAAGAGGTGACGGTGGCTTAGTCCTCATGAGTAATGGCGAATCCATTGAGGTTTCGAAACGGAAAAAAGAGCATTTCTTAAAGCAGTTTACAAAAAAATAAATTGAAATTCCGGGTGTAAATCATTTACAGCCACTTGTCAATTAGGCCCAATTAATTTGAGAAAATTATTTGACTTTTGTCTTGTTGCTTTTGGTTTACAAAGCATTCATTCAAACATTTCATTTCAATCATTCAATTCAGATTGATGATCCATAGGTCATCCTATGAATCCTTTATTGGGTTTATACTTTTTGATCAACCATCAAAACAGCGTAGCCTAAAGTTAGATTTTTTATTAAAAATTACTAAATAAAACGTCATGAAAAAACTATGTATTCTATTTCTATTGTTCTCTGCATTTTATCCTTTGCAAGGTCAATCTTTCAACAGTAATTTAGCCGCGAAACTTCAAGCCAAACTAGATGAAATGGTCACCACAAGTACAAATACTAAAGGCATTTCCGCAAGTGTCTATTATCCAGGACAAGGAACCTGGAACGGAGTAAGTGGGTTATCCTATGCCGGTCAACCACTTACAACTGATATGGCATTTGGATTAGCAAGCAACAGCAAACTGTTTACAGCTGTTGTACTTTTAAAACTTGCCGAACAAAATATATTATCATTGGAAGATCCTTTAAGTAAATGGATTCCAAGCTTTCCTAATGTAAATTCAACTGTAACCATACGGCAGTTACTCAATCACACCAGCGGAATTGCGGATATGTTTGAAACGCAGGCACATATTGATTCTATTAATAAAAATCCCTACAGACATTGGATGCCAGCAGAAGTTATTGGCTGGATTAAACCTATGCTGTTTACACCCGGAACTGATTATAGCTATTCCAATACAAATTACATTCTTGCCGGATTGATTGCGCAAAGTGCAACAGGAAAAAGTATTGCTCAACTTATCCGAGAATTAATACTAAACCCACTTCAACTAACGCATACATTTTATGATGTCGAAGAGGCTGAAATCGGAACGGTAGCACACAGATGGTATAATAATATCGATTATCACGACACGTCAAGAGTTTCTTTAAATACAGCAGGAGGTCCGGCAGGTTCTCTATTTTCAACCGCCAATGATATGGTTATATGGTACCATAAACTCTTAAGTGGTCAAGTGCTCCATCCCAATTCATTTAGCCAAATGATCAACTTCGAATTACCCGGCAATTATGGCTTAGGTATCAGTCAGTTAAACTTATTTAATACATGGCTTTGGGGCCATGGTGGAAGAACTTTAGGTTATAAAACACGTATGCTATATGATCCTTGCATGGGTGCTGTAATTTGTGGTTTATCCAATTCTCATCCTTCCGGAGTGGATGGAATTACCGCTTTGTTGTATAAGGTTCTAGCGGATAATCTTCCTGCCTGCGCGGGTCAAATCACAGGTATCAATACAGTGTGTCAAGGTCAAAATTCTGTAGTTTACACGGTGCCTGCAATTCCAAATGCAACAACTTATAATTGGACTTTAGCAAATGAATTTATTGGGACGAGTTCTACCAATTCAATAAGTGTAAACTTTAGTCCTACTGCTCTATCCGGAACGATTCAAGTCAAAGGGGTAAACAGTTATGGGGAAGGTACATCTAGTTCGATACAAGTAACTGTTGAGGCGATGCCTACAGCAACCATAACAGCAGATGGTTCAACGGAATTATGTTCGGGGACTA